>CAZFHW010000056.1:0-14694 GCA_964518885.1 uncultured Parvibaculum sp.
GATTTCCTCTACGTGGCCACCGGCGCTTTTGCAGCGGTTGGCGTGGCCGGCATCACTTGGCCATTGATCGATCAGATGAATCCCGACGCTTCAGCGCTCGCTCTTGCATCCATTGAAGTAGACATTTCCAACGTCGAAGTTGGTCAGTCCATCACTGTTAAGTGGCGCGGCAAGCCAGTCTTTATTCGTCATCGGACGGCGAAAGAGATTGCAGAGGCCGAAGAGGTCAACTTGCTGGACCTTCGTGATCCGCAGAGTGACCAGCAGCGGGTGATCAAACCCGAATGGCTCGTGATGGTTGGTATTTGTACGCACCTTGGGTGCGTGCCGAAGGGTCAGCAGGTTTCTGATGAAAAGGGCGATTATGATGGCTGGTTCTGTCCCTGCCACGGATCGCATTACGATACATCAGGTCGTGTTCGCAAAGGTCCCGCACCTCTTAATCTCGAAGTGCCGGAATATACTTTTGTAACCGACGATAAGATCAAGATTGGGTAGGGGACCAGATCATGAGTGGTGAAAGCAACTACCAGCCCTCCAATGGCTTTACGCGCTGGCTTGATGTTCGGCTTCCGATCATGCGGCTCGGCTATGATTCATTCGTTGATTTTCCAACGCCTCGCAACCTGAACTACTGGTGGACATTCGGTGCCATTCTCACCTTCTGTCTGATCATTCAGATTGTGACCGGGATTGTGCTGGCGATGCACTATACGCCGCACGCTACAATGGCGTTCACCAGCGTTGAGCACATCATGCGCGATGTGAACTATGGTTGGCTCATTCGCTACGTTCATTCGAACGGCGCCTCCATGTTCTTCCTGGCCTGCTACATTCATATGTTCCGCGGGCTTTATTACGGCTCCTACAAGGCGCCTCGTGAAGTCCTATGGATTCTGGGTGTGATCCTTTACATCTTGATGATGGCAGCCGGGTTCCTGGGGTATGTGCTCCCATGGGGTCAGATGAGCTTCTGGGCCGCGACGGTTATCACTAACCTCTTTGGCGCGATCCCGCTTATCGGTGATTCACTGCGGGAATTCCTCTGGGGTGGTTTCTCTGTCGATAATCCAACCCTTAATCGCTTCTTCTCCCTTCACTATCTTGTGCCGTTCCTGATCCTCGGCGTCGTGATGCTGCACGTCTGGGCACTTCATGTCACAGGTCAGAACAACCCGGATGGGATTGAAGTCAAGGACGAGCAGGACACGGTGAAGTTCACACCGCATGCGACCATAAAGGACATATTTGGCCTTTCGATCTTCCTGCTGCTGTTTGCGTATTTTGTGTTCTTTAATCCGAATGCGCTGGGACATGCTGATAACTACATTCCGGCCAACCCACTGCAGACACCGCCGCACATTGTGCCAGAATGGTATCTCCTACCGTTCTACGCCATCTTGCGGGCGATCACCTTCGACATTGGGCCGATCTCGTCCAAGCTTGGTGGTGTGATTGCGATGGGTGCTGCAATGGCTGTGCTGTTCGTGCTGCCCTGGCTGGATACGTCAAAGGTCCGCTCGGCGCGGTTCCGTCCTTTGTATCGTCAGTTCTTCTGGATATTTGTGGCCTGTTGTATGGCGCTCGGGTATCTCGGCGGGCAACCGGCAGAGGGGTCTTATATCACCGCTGCACAGATACTGACGGCTTACTATTTCCTTCACTTCCTCGTCATCCTGCCGGTGCTTGGTCTTGTTGAAAAGACGAAACCATTGCCGGAGAGCATTGCGCAAGCCGTGCTTGGCGGGAGTGGTGGTTCGGCTGATGCGACTGCATCACCTGAGAAACGCGGTTAGAGGGGGCTTCAGAAATGACCATCAATATGAACGACACAGAAGCTCGTCCTTGTATTTTCACCCGCGCGTGCCGCGTTGTGCCTTTGATTGGTGCATTGGCCATTGCGCTGCTTGGAGCGTCGTTCCTTTCGACGAGCCAGGCGAAGGCCGCTGAAGGGACACCGCTCAAACATCTGAACTGGGGCTTTGAGGCGCCGTTCGGTACGTTCGACCGGTCGGCCCTTCGTCGAGGATATAAAGTCTACTCAGAGGTATGCGCTGCATGCCACTCAATGGACCTGCTCCGCTTCCGCAACCTTAGCCAAGATGGCGGACCCGAGTTCACGGAAGAAGAAGTGAAACTCATTGCTGTAGAGCATACGATCGAAGATGGACCGGATGAATATGGCGACATGTATGACCGTCCGCGCATTGCCGCTGATGCCTTTCCGGCACCGTTTGCAAATACCAATGCGGCGCGGGCGTCAAATGGTGGTTCTTTGCCACCAGATCTGTCGATCATTGCCAAGGCACGCGGTGGGGCTGAGAATTATCTCTACTCTCTTCTTACTGGATATGAAGAGGCTCCTGAAGGGTTCGAGGTTTTCCCGGGCATGACCTACAACGCCTACTTCCCGGGCCACCTGATCGCCATGGCGCCGCCACTGGTTGATGAGATTGTGGACTATGAAGACGGAACCCCTATGACCGTCGATCAGTATTCCAGAGACGTCGTCACCTTCCTCACATGGGCGTCTGAGCCCACCCGGGAAGCCCGCCATCGTCTGGGATTTCAGGTTGTGATCTTCCTGCTGGTTTTTGCCGGCCTGATGTATTTCACAATGCGTAAGGTCTGGGCCGATCAGCACTGAGCTGCTCACGATTAGTTTGCTGAAAAGGGCTCCCAATTTGGGGGCCCTTTTTGTATCCTGTGCTCAGCCTGAAAAATGAGGAATTGCAATGTCAAAGACCGTGCTGGGAGTGCTTGGGGGGAGCGGGGTCTATGATTTTCCCGGTCTCGCCCATGATCGATGGGAAAAGGTGGAAAGTCCCTGGGGGGAGGTGTCCGATGCGCTTCACTTCGGAGAGTATGAGGGCGTAGAAATGGTGTTTCTGCCCCGGCACGGACGGGGCCACGTGCATTCACCTAGTTCAATCAACTACCGCGCCAATATTGACGCCCTAAAACGGGTGGGGGTTACGGATATCGTTTCCGTCTCGGCAGTGGGGTCGTTGAAAGAAGAATTAGCGCCCGGCCACTTCGTCATTGTGGACCAGTTTATCGACCGGACCTTCGCACGTGAGAAAAGCTTCTTTGGCGAAGGCTGCGTGGCCCATGTGTCGATGGCTGACCCTGTGAGTGAGAGACTTGGCAAGCAGTTGGCAGCGGCCTGCGAAGCGGAGGGGATTTCCCACACGCGCGGTGGTACCTATCTTGCGATGGAAGGACCACAGTTTTCTTCACGCGCAGAATCTGAGCTATATCGGTCCTGGGGCTGTTCCGTCATTGGCATGACTAATATGCCGGAAGCGAAACTGGCGCGTGAGGCGGAGATTTGTTATGCGACCGTCGCGATGGTGACAGACTATGATTGTTGGCACCCCCACGAAGATGATGTGGATGTGGCCCAGGTGATCCAGATACTGGGTGAGAATGCGGAAAAGTCACGCGACATGCTGCGCCGCATGGTCTCGTCTCTCGCTGGCCAGTCGCGGGCAGCCTGCCCGCAGGGACATGACCGGGCTCTGGATACGGCCATCATTACAGCGCCAGAGGCGCGTGACCCCCATCTTGTTGCAAAATTGGACGCGGTTGCTGGTCGTGTCCTCAAAGGAGCCTGAGTTCTTGAAAAATATTGAAGACTATATTCGGACAATTCCGGACTATCCGAAACCTGGCATTCTTTTTCGCGATGTCACCACGCTCTTTTCTGATGCGAAGGGGTTTCGCATGGCCGTGGATGCGCTGGTGCAGTTGCATGTCGGTGAGGAGATTGATTTGGTGGCTGGTATTGAAGCGCGGGGGTTCATTCTCGGTGGCGCGGTGGCCCATCAGCTCGGCAAAGGATTTGTGCCGGTACGTAAGAAGGGCAAGCTGCCACGGGAGACTTTCGGCCAGGAATACCAACTTGAATACGGCACTGACGTTGTTGAGATCCATACCGACGCCATCTCAAAAGGGGCAAAGGTTCTGCTGGTTGATGATCTGATTGCGACGGGGGGAACGGCAGAAGCTGCCGTGAAGCTGATTTCCCGGGCAGGGGGCAATGTGCTGGCGGCAAGCTTCGTGATCGAGCTGCCTGATCTTGGGGGGCGGCAGCGGTTGGAAGCCTACGAGATCGAAGTTTTGTCACTTTGCTCGTTTGCTGGGGACTAAACCTGATGTTGTTCTGATCGAGATCAGGCTGAACCTGGGGATGCCGAGCAAGTTTTTGTGATGGGGTCTGATCCATTTGGGAGGCGCGACGTGATTGACCCTCTGGGAAGAGGGTGCAACCTTGGGCGTCACGCGTGTGCGAATGTTGAGAGTGGTGACCGGGGGAAGAATGAAAATCAAACGACGGTATTTTTTGGGCCTTGCGGGGTTGGTCGGGGCTGGCGGGCTCCTGTCGCTCAAGGGATGTGATGGGTTTTCCGACCGCTATACGGAAGAAGAGGCACAAGCTCTGATCGCTCAGAAGGCGCGTGAGCAGGAGCTGTCCGGCACGGGGCCCTTTGGGCTGCAACGTTACGAGGGCTACCGTGGCCTGGCGGAGCTGCCGTGGTATGAGGTGAATGCTGAAGGTCGTCTGGTGATGGTTGATGACAGCGTCCCTGCGGCCATCGACGTGCATGCGCATCTCGGTATGGCCATGTTGTTTGCCCCGGATCTGGACCTGCAGGCGCGCACCCCTCGGGTTGAATATATGCTGGACTGTGATGCGACGAACCCTGGTTGTCCGCTCGATCTTGATGTCTATATCAATGCGAATTTTTCTGACGAGGCCTTGCGGCGACTGCAACTTTTGACTGTCTCGCAACTTTTTTGGGGCGGGGGGGCCGCTGCCACGCACACCATCCCCAATTTGCTCGCCGAAATGGATGATTGCCGGGTTGAGAAAGCGCAAATCCTGCCGATTGCCTGGGACTTGCCCTTTGGCGATAACCTGACGGAAGGATGGATGCGGGAAATTGATAAAGCCGAAGCCCGGTCACGACTGCTGATCGGTGGGTCTGTTGTGCCCGGCGACCCGGAGGCGCCTGAGCAATTGCGGGCGCTGGCTGCCAAGGGTGTCAGCATGATCAAACTGCATCCAACCATGCAGCGGTTTTATCCCGATGACGTCATGATGGCCCCGATTTACGAGACATGTGGAGAGCTTGGCCTGCCGATTATTTTTCATGGGGGGCGGGCTGGTATTGAGCCGGAGATGACCCACAAGTATGCCTTGATGCGGCACTATGAAGGGGCGATCCGGGATTTTCCCAAGGTGCAATTTGTGATGGGTCATGCAGGCGCGAGGGATGTGGATGACGTCATTCCGCTGGCGCAGAAGTATGACAATCTATGGCTTGGTATTCACGGGCAGGGGGTGACGAAGCTTGACCAGCTCATCCGCGAGGTGGGCGGTGATCGTCTGCTCTATGGCACCGACTGGCCCTTCTATCACCTGGCGGCCACACAGGCGAAAGTGCTGCTTGTGACACAAGACAGGCCTGATGTGCGCTATGCCATCCTGCGGGGAAATGCAGAACGCCTGTTTGGGTTGTGAGGGGAGCGTTGGCTAGGATGCGTCTGGGTGGAACGGTTCGCGCCGTTCGATCAGGCCCTGGCCGATGAACGAAAACACCAGTTCGCCGTTCTGATTGAACCCCTCATTGAGGCTGCGAATGATCCCCTGATAAGGGCGGCTTTTGAGGTCGACTTTCTCGGTTGTTGTGGTGCGATAGGTGATGGTGTCACCGGCCCGCACGGGCTTCAGCCACTTGAGGTCAAGAAAGCCCGGGGAGGGGCCTCCACGCGGTGCTGGCCGACCGTCAGGAGCGGGCGCGCTCTCTTCTACCGGCGCATCGCGGCGTGTCGCAATCATGAGCTTCATCCAGATAGCCGCAATATGCCAACCCGCAGCGACCAGCCCGCCAAAGTGGGTTTCTTTTGCCGCTTCCGGATCGGTGTGAAAGGGCTGGGGGTCATATTTTTTGGCAAACCGGATGATGTCTGCTTCGGTGAAGGTGTGACTTCCCAGCGCGACCGTCTTTCCGATTTCGGCTTCTTCGAACCACGCCATCAGGTCGCCTCCCTCTGTTCGTCAAGGTTGGGACGACGGCCCATCATGAGCCAGCTTTCGGTCGTCATGATGGTATCGCCAGCGGCGTTGGTCATTTCCCATCGCCAATTGGTAAGCCCCATTGTGGGGCGGCTTTTGGAGGGGCGCGCATCAATGCAGGTAACTGCGACCTTGACGGCTTCACCGGCAAACAATGGTCGGCGCCACCGACATTCGGTGATGCCTGGTGACCCTTGAGTGGCGGCATCGACGTGGAAGCTGTCATAGACGAGGCGCATGGCAATGGCGCAGATATGCCAGCCGCTGGCGCACAGCCCACCGAGAATTGACGATTTGGCCGCTTCCTCGTCCAGATGAAAAGGCTGCGGGTCGTATTCACTGGCGAACTCAATAATCTCCTGTTTGGTGACCGTGCGTTCTGCCGTGGTGAATGTGGTCCCCGGGGGGACATCCTCCCAGTATTTCATTGGGGTTTGCCTCAGGTGTTGAAGCGGAAGTGCATGACATCGCCGTCAGCGACGACATATTCCTTGCCTTCCAAACGCATTTTTCCGGCCTCTTTCGCACCGCTCTCGCCACCCAAATCGGTGTAGTCCGCATAGGCGATGGTTTCGGCGCGGATGAAGCCATGTTCGAAGTCAGTGTGAATGACCCCGGCGGCCTGGGGCGCCATGGTGCCCTCGGTGATGGTCCAGGCGCGGGTTTCTTTGGGGCCGCACGTGAAATAGGTGATGAGGTGCAGGAGGTCGTAGCCCGCGCGGATCAGGCGGTCGAGGCCAGCCTCGGTCAGACCCAGCTCGCCGAGAAACTCAACACGCTCGTCGGCGTCGAGTTGAGCAAGCTCTTCTTCGATCTTTGCGGAAATAACGACAGCGATAGCGCCTTCTTCTTTGGCGCGGGCTTCGACGGCTTTTGAAAATTCATTGCCATCGGCTGCCGACTCTTCATCCACATTACAGACATAGAGGACGGGCTTTGACGTCAGCAGGTTGAGACCCTTGAATGCCTTTTCTTCTTCGCTTGAGCGTTCCGTCAGGCGGGCAGGCTGTCCTTCACGCAACAAGATGAGAGCCCTGTTGATAAGGTCGATGGCCTCCTTGGCGTCCTTGTCCTGACTTTTGGCTTTCTTTTCCAAAGCGGGGAGGCGTTTCTCCAGGCTTTCCAGGTCTGCCAGCATGAGTTCCGTTTCGACGATTTCGGCATCGGAAAGCGGATCGATGCGACCTTCGACGTGGGTGATGTCATCGTCTTCAAAACACCTCACAACATAGGCGATGGCATCGACTTCGCGGATGGTGGCGAGAAACTGATTGCCCAACCCTTCGCCCTTTGAGGCACCCTTCACCAGGCCCGCAATGTCTACAAAGGTGAGGCGGGTGGGGAGAATTTCTTTCGAACCAGCAATGGATGCGAGGTTTTCAAGCCGGATGTCAGGGACGGCCACATCCCCCACATTGGGTTCGATGGTGCAGAAAGGATAGTTGGCTGCCTGTGCCGCTGCCGTTTGGGTCAACGCGTTGAAGAGCGTTGATTTGCCCACGTTAGGAAGGCCGACAATGCCGCATTTGAACCCCATAGGATCAGTCCTCTTTGTCGCCCGGCCTGGTATTTGCCGTGGGCGGTTTGTTCTTTTTTGGTGGCTCCGGGTTCAAGATGAGATGAACCTTATTGGCGAAGCTTGAATCCTTGCCTTCCCCAAGTAGGGGTGCTGCTTCTGCGATGGCATCGAGTAGCGGCTCCAGCCAGACCTTATCGCTTTTGGCGAAGTCGCCCAAGACATGCCCGGTCACACGCGCTTTGTCGCCGGGATGCCCGATGCCGATGCGCAGGCGGCGGAAGTCTGCCCCAATGTGAGAGGCGATTGAGCGAATACCATTATTACCGGCAGCGCCCCCCCCTGTTTTAATACGAATTTTGGCGGCGGGAAGATCAAGCTCATCGTGCAGGACAATGACGTCTGCAGGCGTGAGTTTGTAAAAGCGCATCGCTTCCCCAACCGAGCGTCCACTTTCGTTCATGTATGTTTGCGGTTTCAGGATCAGAGCTTTTTCGCCGCCCAGCTGGCCTTCGGAGACAAGTCCCTGAAAACGTTTGCGTTCGGGGGAAAAAGAATGGTGGCGGATGATTTCATCCACCACCATAAAGCCAATATTGTGCCTTTGACGGGCAAACTTTTCACCCGGGTTACCGAGGCCTACAAGCAGGATCATGTGACATGTTCCTCAACAGGCTAAGAAAAGCCGGGGTGCGCGGCTTAGTTGTCGCCGTTGCCCTCGGTTGTTTCTTCAGTCGCGGCTTCTTCACCTTCTTCCTCACCTTCACCCGCTGCAGCTTCGTCGGAGACGAGAGCGGCTGGTGCGGCCAAGGTGGCGATCGTGAAGTCACGGTCGGTGATGGTTGGTGTCACACCAGCGGGCAATTTGACCGATGAGATGTGGATTGAGTCACCAATATCTGTCCCGGTCAGATCAATTTCGATTGATGCGGGGATAGATTCAGCTGGGCAATTCAGCTCAACGTTATGGCGGACAATATTCAGAACACCACCGCGCTTGATACCAGGGGATTCTTCTTCGTTTGTGAAGTGTACTGGCACTTCAACGGCGATTGTCGCTCCTTTGCCAAGGCGCAGGAAGTCGACATGGATCACGAAATCCCGAACCGGATCGAGCTGCACATCACGCGGCAAGACGCGCTGTGATTTGCCGTCGATATCAAGGTCCACCAGATTGCTCATGAAGGAGCCCTTGTTCCAAAGCTGCATCACTTCGTTGTACCCAAGTGAGATCAGGTCAGGTGACTTTTTGTCGCCGTAAACCACGGCAGGAACACGTCCCTCGCGACGAAGTGCCCGGGCGACCCCCTTGCCGGCCCGGTCTCGCGCTTGGGCCGTTATTTTTGTGTTTTCGGCCATTGCGAATTCTCCAATAAAAACAGGGCCTTAGTGGCCCGTGAGGCGTCCGCAAGTCTCCTCCAGGGGTGTGGAAGCGCGAACGAGGCGGTGATAGCGCAAAATATGCAGGAAAACAACCGTTGAGGCGGGTTTCTCGCGCCTCTCAGGGCACGGGTACCTAGTCGAACAGGCTTGATACTGAGCGGCTTTCGGCGGTGCGGCGGATTGCTTCACCAATCAAGGGTGCGATGGAGACAGTCCGGATGTTGTGGCTGATCTGGACGGCCTCAGTTGACTGAATGCTGTCGGTGATGACGAGCTCTTTCAACTGAGATGCGCCGACCCGGGCCACTGCGCCGCCAGACAGGACACCGTGGGTGATATAGGCAGAAACTTCTGTCGCGCCCTGAGCGAGAAGGGCCTCTGCTGCATTGCAGAGGGTTCCGGCAGAATCGACGATATCGTCCACCATGATGCAGACGCGGCCTTTTACGTCCCCGATTATGTTCATGACCTCAGATTCGCCGGCCCGTTCACGTCGCTTGTCGACAATCGCGAGATCTGCGTTAAGCCGTTTGGCTAGAGACCTTGCTCTCACGACGCCGCCGACATCAGGCGAAACGATCATTAAATTGGTTCCGCTGTAGTGCTGCTGGATGTCGCGGGTAATGATTGGGGCCGCGATGAGATTGTCGGTTGGAATGTCGAAAAAGCCCTGAATTTGTCCCGCATGCAGGTCAAGGGTCAAAACCCGGTCCGCGCCAGCTGTGGCGATGAGATTGGCGACGAGCTTGGCAGAAATAGGTGTGCGGGGGCCTGGCTTGCGGTCTTGGCGTGCATAGCCGAAGTAGGGGATAACAGCAGTGATCCGCCGTGCCGATGCGCGCTTGAGCGCATCCATCATAATCAACAATTCCATCAAATGGTCGTTGGCCGGGAAGGACGTTGACTGGATGACGAAGACATCCTCGCCCCGCACATTCTCCAGTATCTCAACAAATACTTCCATGTCGGCAAATCGGCGTACAACCGACTTGGTCAAGGGTATATCGAGGTAAGCCGCCATGGCTTCCGCAAGTGCTCGGTTTGAGTTTCCTGCGACCAGTTTCATTCGACTTCCCCTCTGACAGGCGGTGCGCCTGTTTGTGATGCGTAGTTGCGGTCGTTGCCTTGTGAGGCGCGTTGTACCAAGGCGTGTTATGGCCTGTAAATAGTGCTGTCGTGTTCCCGTGCCCGGAATGTTCTCGCGGCGAGCGCTGAACACGGGTGATTTTTCGGTTTCATCATCAGGCGTGTGGCGATGGTGCGTTGATTAGCTCCAATATTCCAGCAGCGGCGGCTGTCCCGGCTTCTGTTGCGATTTCTCCCCATGGGCCCGCTATAGCTGCTGCCTCAACCTCGTTTGCCTGATTGATCGTGCCCAGTGCTGTTCCGTCTTTGGTGAACACTGTCCATTCGATTTTGACCTGTGCCTTTCCAGCGGCGCTTGGATCAAGTGCAACCGTGCCGATGATCCGGTAGGCGCTGAACCTGCCGCTCGGGGGTGCCGGGGTCTGAATCAGTGCTTCCTGCACCGCTGCTGCCAAGGAGAGCTGCCCATCGCCAGGCGAGGGCCCAAGTGCGACATCGAAAAGGACCCGAGTACTCTGTGAACCCGGCCCGGCTATCGAGGCGATATTGGTTTCGACCTCGGCCCGGTGGGGCATTTCTGTGGGAATGGCGGTAGGGGTGAGCGTGGCGTCACGTGCGGCTGTTCCGGGTGCTGGTAGGGTCGTCGCGGTTTCGGCTTTAAGGGGCGTCGGAAAGCTGCTTATGGTGCTTCGCACCAGGGATGGTGTGGTGAAATCGATCGGAGCATTGCGTTGTCGTCGTGCTGATTGACCGTTTTGCGCAAGGCTGGCGGTGGTTATCCCCAGTTCCAGATCAGGTGGAACGCCCAACCAGCGACTGACATACCAGGCGGCAAGCTCTTCTGCCGCGCCGTCGGCGATTTGTTCCAGAGTGGCCTCATCGACCATCGCCCATGGATCATAAAAAGTTAGCTCGGGTGGGCTGCTGTGGCTGATCAGGGTATCCCCGTCTAACAGTTTGACCCGTTTGCCGTCCGGACCCAGTACCTCCCAGACAAGGGCGATTGCGGTTCCGTTGCGTGCAGCGCCTGCCCGCGCGACCCCTTTGATTGTGAGCTCGGGAATGGTGCCGGTCGGGGTCAGCGGCAGCTGTTTTGCAATGCTGGCTTCCTGAAAACGGGCCAACAGGTGGCTTGCCAGCTCATTGGGCAGTCCTGCCGGTATCTGGATGAAGATGCCACTTCGGTGGATCGACGAAATTGAGGCTGTTGTGATGCCTGCATCCAGTGGATCGGTAGGCTGCATCGTCAGATCATGAGGACGCGCAAGAGTTTGGCGCAAGGGGTCTCGTTCTGGCATCTCGTCAGTGCATGATGAGAGGGCGATCACGCAGAGCAAACCAGTGAGCAGGGGTGTTACGCGTACACTCCTACAGCCCCGGTTTTCTTTCATCTCAACGTCTTGTCCGTTCACCCGGAATAGTCTCCCTGTGCTGCCGCATGTGACAGCGATTCGTATGCTGGGTAGGGTAGCAAGGTGCTGCCGCGCGCCATAGGCTGATCGGGCCTTATCTTGTGGGATCAGGAGGTGAGCCAGCTAAATGACCGGCGAAGCGTCTCTTCCCCCTCCGATTCAATCATTTTTCCATGTGCCAGGATGATCTGTTCTGGACGCCAGGCAAGCATGCGCGCGAGTGCTGTTCGCGCTGTCTTTCTTCGCCAAAATGTCATCCGCCAATCCGGTGGCATAATGGGTCTGCCATACATGCCAGCAAGACGGGTAAGCTGCCGCAGTAAAAAGGGTGTGTCGCTGCAAAAATGCTCCATCAGATCTGCAATCAGCAAAGTCCTGCTTGCCCGATGAAAGAACACAACCTCCTTCATCACAAAGCTACCGCCGAAAACGAGTTGATCCAGATCGGCCGCCCATGCGGGGTCTGGGGTGTTTGTCAGGTCGTCGTTGAATTTGAGGTCGCGCCGCTTTTTTCGCAGCCCCGGTGAGGCGTAGATTTTTGCGGTCGGATAGGTCGTTTGCCATTCGCCCATATACAGATGATGAAGCTTGTTTGGGGAAACGATATGGGTGACATCGCCAAGCTTATGGATTTCCGTTTTCAACTCTGTGGTTAGGGCAACCGGCGAGTGAATAAAGAGGCCGCCGTCAGTGAGCTTCACCACGGTCATTCGCGTGCCAAAAGGCAGCCCATAAAAATTGAGAGGTCGTTCTTCTATCCAGATGTTTTCCGCGAACTTTTCCATCATGCTCTCTTGAGGGAAATAGCCGACATTTGCCGACCGTAGTCGGGTTCTCCTGCATGAGTGGTGCGGCGGTAAGAGAAAAACTGTGTGGCATCGGCATAGGTGCAGTGCTTCAATGTGTCGACCCCGGCCAGGCCCTGGGCCGCCAGACGGTCGCCTGTGAAGGTGGTGAGGTCGAACTGGTGATGCTCATCGCGGGCGCTTGGGATGAAATAGGCTGCATAGGTGGGGTCTTTGGCGATGAAGGTCTCCGCAAATTCAGGCCCGACTTCATAAGCTGCCTGAGAAATGCAAGGGCCAATGGTGGCGGTGATGTTGTTACGTCTCGCGCCTAGCGCAACCATAGCGTCCAGCGTTGCTTCCAGCACACCCCCCAGTGCGCCTTTCCATCCAGCATGAGCAGCACCAACGACCGCCCTCGTCTCGTCAGCGAAAAGAACCGGCGTGCAATCAGCCGTCAGGATGGCGAGCCCAATGCCGGGTTGATCGGTTACCATGGCATCTGCCTTTGGCACGGCATCGCTCGCCCAACCCTTTGTCACCGTCTTGACGACGATCGAGTGGGTTTGATGGATGCTCAGCAGGTTTTCCCGCTTGACGCCCAGATCATCAGCGACACGGCCTCTGTTCTCAACCACATGGGCGCGCAGATCATCTGATCCCAGGCCGCAATTTCGTCCTGCATAAATGCCTGTCGATGTGCCGTTGGCGCGCGTGAAAAACCCATGTGACACATTCGACATTGCAGACAGGGCGGCGGATTGGATCATGGACGGTGTCTCGTTTTTCAATGTCTCAATCAAAGCCCGCCGGAGCGGGTGTTCCGGGGCCTGTTAAGCTCATGACCTTGAAAAGCCTGCCCATTGCGGATCGTCCCGTCAAGCGATTGAGCGCCGTGCCAATGTCGCTGGCCTGTTGTGGGGTTGATCCTTGTTTTAGCTTTTCTGCGCGGGCATTGATCCCGAGCCTTTCAAGAAAAGCACCTTGTTCCACAGGGCCATAGACCGGCAGACCCGCCGCGTTGGTACGAAGATTCTCAAAATCCACATGAGCCGTAATGTCTGAGTGCCCCGGGGCTTCCAGGGGATCGGCAAAGGCATGGGCTTTCACTGCTTGCAGTGTGTCACCGACCGCGGTGTGAGCGTGGCCATAGTCAATGATGAGGGCGGCTCCGCCTTGCGTGCGCAGGCGCTCAGCCAAAGCCGTCATTACCGTGTCACTTGCGGGTGACAATTCGGCGATGGCCCCTTTCGGGGCGTTGACCATTGAGCTTGGCAAGAAATGCACAGCAAGGGGGTCTGGCTTCAGGCCGAACTGAAAGGATGGCGGGCTGTCGGGCTCTGGGTGTTGCAGAGTGATGCAGCGTTCGCACCACCCACGGTCCGTGCGTTGAAACTGACGGATGGGCAGGGCGTCGAAAAACTCGTTGGCGAGCAGAAGCAGTGGCCCATCGGGAAGCTCCCCCAATGAGGTGTACCCGGTGGCGGAGGGCACACTTCTTTTTTGCTCGGCGCGCAAAACAGGACTTATTTCGACGAGGGCGACTTGGGCGGCCCGTGCAAACTCGGGAACAAGACTTGAGGCGCGCAGGGCGTCCGCCATCAAGGTTCCTCGACCTGGCCCCAATTCTGCGAAGATGAAAGGATCCGGCCGACCGAGTTTCTGCCACATATCAACACACCACAGGCCCAGCAGTTCCCCGAACATTTGTGAGATTTCCGGCGAGGTGGTGAAGTCTCCGCCTATGCCAAGCGGGTCTCGGGTCATGTAATACCCGAGTTTTGGATGAGCCAGCGCCAGTTCCATATAGGTGGCGAGAGAAATGGGCCCCTGCTGTCTGATCAGATCTGCCAAATGGTCGGCTAGATCGTGGGCGGAGGGGGACATGATTGCTTAGCGTCGCGCAGTGCGGGTCACCCACCAAATCACCCCGGCTCCCACCAGAATCATCGGAACGGACAGCAACATGCCCTGGGTGATGGGGCCATATAGATAGCCGATATGGGCATCTGGCTCGCGGAAGAATTCGACAAAGATGCGCGACAATCCATAGCCCATAAAGAACGTGCCGGAAATGAGACCCGGGCGGGAAAGAGCCGTGGTGTGGTGGGTTAGAAACCGGAGCAGCACAAAAAGCAAAATACCTTCGAGGGCGGCTTCATAGAGCTGGCTTGGGTGTCTGGAAACAGACCCTCCGGTTGGGAAAATGACAGCCCATGCGACATCCGTGGTGCGGCCCCACAATTCGCCATTGATGAAATTGGCGAGGCGGCCAAAGAAAATGCCAAGGGGCGCGACCGCTGCAACACCATCGGCCAGCGACCACAGGTTGATGTTGTTCCGGCGGGCATAGAGGTAGATCGCACCGACGACGCCCAGAAAACCACCGTGAAACGACATGCCGCCGTTCCACACCGCAATAATATCGCC
>CAZFHW010000056.1:14794-16667 GCA_964518885.1 uncultured Parvibaculum sp.
GCTATTGTCGGAATGAGGGCTTTGGTGTCAAGGCTGTCGTGGATTGAAGCCTGGGCAGGGCATCTCGTCACAGCAGTGGCGGTAGGGTGGAAAAACGTATGGATTGGCGTATAATTGATGAGCGGTTTAGAACGCGAATTGGAGAAACGAATGACCCAATATGACAATCGCCTTCTGGACGATGTTGCAAAACTCTTTACCTCTGCCGCAGGCGCGGCACAAGGCGTTCGCCATGAGATTGAGGCGATCGTCAAAGGTCAGGCTGAACGATTGATCGCTGATCTGGATCTTGTGTCACGGGAGGAATTTGAGGCGGTGCAGGCCATGGCCGCGCGGGCGCGTGAGGAAAACGAGACTCTCAAAAAGCGTATTGAGGCACTGGAAGCAACGGCGTCGTCGCAGAGCTGAGTATTTTCGCGGAGTAACTCTGCCTCGCAAGGTTTCTTGTTGTTATCCACAAGTTTTTGAGGTTCCGGCCGCTCCGGCGCTTGCACCGACTCACCTGTTGAGGCACGGTAGCTTGTGTTTTGGAGTGAGACACCCACAAGATTTAGCCTATGGGTGGGACAGGCGACTTGATAGGGGCTGGGCAAACCGGGGGCCGGTTTGGGACAGCCGATTAAGACGACGGATGGGGATCGGTATGAAAGCGACGATGGTGACGCCGGACTATGTCGATGCAAACCCGCTTGATCTTCTGGAACAAGTTGCTGACATCCAAAACTGGACATTTGATCGGTCCCACGAGCAGGAACTGAACCTTGTCGCTGCCGGCGAATGGCGCGACTATCAGATTTCCCTCAATTGGCGCGATGATTTTTGTGGTCTTCACATGGCCAGCGCTCTTGATCTTCGCGTGCCACCTGAAAAGCGAGATGCCGTTCGCGATCTCCTGGGCCTCATCAATGAGCAACTTTGGTCCGGCCATTTCGACATGTGGTCTGAAGACGGGACAGTTTTGTTCCGCGATACGTTGCTTCTGTGTGGTGGCGCGGCGGCCACTCCTGAACAATGTGAGGCGCTTTTGCACCTCGCAGTTGAAGCGTGTGATCGATACTATCCAGCGTTCAACTTTGTGATCTGGGCAGGGCGTAGCCCGCAAGAGGCGATGGCCGCTGCGATGTTTGAGACGCATGGAACCGCGTGAGCGGCAGGCATGGGCCACATCATGGGTCACATTAAGCGGCTGTATTCGGCAAACGGCTGTGTTCGACAATTTATGTGAGTGAGAGATATGCTGGTTTTCGATGGACCGCTTGTGCTTGTTGGCGCCGGGAAAATGGGTGGTGCCCTTTTGTCTGGCTGGCTTGCACCGCGAACAGGCGCTGGGGTTAGGCCTCAAAATGTCTTTTTGCGTGACCCCAAGCCACCAGAAGAGATCGTGCGTTTGGCGGACAAAAAGGGGTTGAAGCTGAATTCCTCCATCGAGGAGATTGCCGCATCGGCCCCCCGTGTGGTTATTCTCGCTGTGAAGCCGCAAATTATGGAAGCGGTGTTGCCGGATCTGCGTCCTCTGGTGCGGCCTGGAACTTTTTTCCTGTCAATCGCTGCGGGTATCAGTCTGCGAACCCTTAGTGAAGGGTTGGGACATGACGCTGCAATCGTTCGTGCAATGCCCAACACGCCTGCCTCGATTGGCCTTGGGATCACGGCGGTTTTCGGAAACGAGGCCGTCAGTGCAGACGACAAAGTTGTTTGCGATGCGCTGCTGGGTGCGGTGGGAGAGGCTGTGTGGCTCACTCAGGAAGCTCAGATGGACGCCGTGACGGCACTTTCGGGGAGTGGCCCGGCTTACATTTTTGCCCTGGCGGAGAGCATGGCTGCTGCAGGGGAAGCGCTGGGGCTTGGACCTGCATTGGCAGAGCAGCTTGCG
>CAZFHW010000057.1:0-16629 GCA_964518885.1 uncultured Parvibaculum sp.
GGGTCGTCATCCCGCCGAGAATGCACATGAAGCTCAGCAGCATCATGACCTTGCTAGGCTGCCGCCGAAGTTGCGCCGCCAGGGTGACCAACACTGGAATAAACATAACAGCGACGGGCGTGTTGTTGAGGAAGGCGCTTATGAGGGCGACCAGCAGCAGGGTTGCCACGAGCGTTGTTCGGGGACGGCCACGACCAATGGAGGCAATCCACTGCGTCGGTGCCTCCAACGCTCCGGAGTGAAAAAGACCCTGGCCAACAACGAGGAGGGCGAGGACCGCGATCAGTGCTGGGTTTGCAAATCCCGCCAGCAATTGCGTGCTGGATAGGATATTTGCACCGTCCGCTCCGATTACCGGGAACAGTTCAAAGAAGATCAAAAAGAAACCGACGACAAAGAGCGATGTTAGCTCAAGCGAAAGCCGTTCGGTGCTGTAGAGAACAACGGCACCGGCAATGGCGGCAAACGTGATCCACATTTGCCATGTTTCGGGAGAGAGTGATTGCATTTGAGTTCGCTTGATTTGGTGATAGCCGCAGGTTCAAAACAGGCCATCATATCGCAAATAAGCGAATTGCAATTCGGAATTTTGTATCTCAGGTGCTTATGGTCTTGGGGCCACGCGAATGAAGACAGAACCCGTAAAAAAATCATGGAGACATCTTTTGCGTGCATTGAAAAGAGCGACAGCGAGGGAGAGGCCGAAGAGTGGTGTCGCGGTCAAATAGAACAAAAATGTTTGTACAAAAGCCTGTACGTAACCGGGTTTTAGACCGTCCCATGTCCGCATTGCTATCCCCTGCCACTGCATGCCTGGCGTGGCTGCACTAGCTCCCCCAAGGGTTAGTGTGAAGTAGGCGAAGAACAGAATAGGGACGATTAGGCCAAAGCCCGGCCAGAGAAGACCCAAACTCAATATTCCTAAGATGCCAAACAGGATAGAGGCACCAAAAATCAGGACGCCAATGATGGCTAAATCAGCAAAAAAGGCCAAAATCCGAGACCTCAGGAGACCTGAAAAAGCAGCAGGATTGTCTCGAGGGTTGGGCGCACCGTCCGCACCAAAGTTATTCTTGAAATACTCACTCGAGGGGAACACGCCGCGGGCGTCATCCATTTTTGTCTCCCATCAGCGCGCTGTGCGCTTTGCCGTCTCTAGTTGGATATCTGGGGAGGCGAAGACAGATCCGCAAGAGGTGCCTTTATGGGGCAAACCCCGGTGGAACGACGGGCGCTTCGTTTAGCAGAAGAATACCGATCCGGCGATTAGCGGGAAGGTAGGGGTCTTCAGGGAACAGAGGTTCAGTATCCGCCTTGCCAGAGACCTGTGCGATTTGGTCTGCCGGAAGTCCGTTTTGCTGAAGAATGCGACGTGTCGCGTTGGCGCGATCTGCGGTGAGTTCCCAATTGGAGTAGCCGGGAGTGTTCTCAAGGGGCGTTGCGTCGGTGTGGCCGGTGATGATCACCCGATTGGACAGCTTCTGAATGACAAGCGAAATTTGTTCGATCACCAGCCGCGTGCGCTCGTAGGGCTCCGCGTGTCCGGGGGGAAACATGGAGCGCCCATCCTGATCTGTCAGCTGGATGTTCAAACCCTCTGGCGTTTCTTCAATAATTATATTGCGAGAGAGCTCAGCAATTTCCGGCATGTCCTGCATCGACTGCCGAAGACTTTCGGCCGCACTTTGAAATGCATCATTTGAGCCTGAGGTGCTGGGGATATTGATGCTATCTGGTGAAGCATCGGATTCAGCTGTGCCCGCTTCACTTCCGTCGGCGGATTCCGTGCCGTCAGATTGTTGGGCGGTCCGCTGATTTTCTGTTTCCGGGCTTTTGGGCGCGGCTGGCGTTGAAATGGTCATCATGACCTTGGGAGCGGAACCCGCCATGCGTGCCCCATCGACGTCGAATGCCGTCCCCCCCATAACGCCTCCAGCACCGGAGCTGGAACGGGAAATATTGGAAGGTGCGAAGTAGTCGGCCAGACCCTGCTTTTGTTCGGGCGTTGTCATTGCAAGGAGCCACATCAGGAGAAAAAAGGCCATCATCGCTGTCACGAAGTCAGCATAGGCGATCTTCCAGGCGCCCCCATGATGTGGGTGGCTGCCCTTCTTCACCTTCTTGATGATGATTGCTTGGTCGGGATTTGTGGCCACGGTCGCGTTCTTTTCTTCGTTAAGCCGACGGGGCGGTTAAGGCTTGTGTGGATTCTTCCACTTCAGCGAAGGTTGGCCGGTCATGGCTCATGACTGCTTTGCGTGCAAATTCAATGGAAATGGCTGGAGCATATCCATTCATGTGTGCCAGCAGACCCGCTCTCATGGAGAGAAAGTACTTGCTCTCGGCCTCGTATGCGGCTTTTAGAGAGCTCGCCATGGGGCCGAAGAACCCGTAGGAAACGAAAATACCGAAGAAAGTACCCACCAGAGCGCCACCAATCATGTGACCAAGTACTTCCGGTGGCGCGTCGATTGAGCCCATCGTCTTGATAACACCCAGCACAGCGGCAACGATGCCCAGTGCTGGCGTGCCGTCAGCCAGGGCCTGCATGGCTCCGACGGCAAGTTCCTGCTCCTGATGGTGGGTATCCAGTTCTTCATCCATCAGCGCTTCCATCTCATAGGCATTCTCGGTGCCCAGAGTAAGCAAACGCAGGTAGTCACACATGAACTCAACTGCGTGATGATCCTTAGCGAAAGTTGGAAACTGGTTGAAGATGTCGGAATTTTCCGGGTCCTCGACGTGGGCCTCTAGCGCAAGGGACCCTTTGGCTTTCGCTAGCTTAAAGAGCGTGTATTGAAGTCCAAGAAGTTCCAGAAATGAGTCTTTGTTGTATTTCGAACCTTTGAACATGGTCCCGAGAATACCGCCCATGTTCTTCAGGACAGAACCTGGATTGGCGATAACAAAGGCACCGATGGCTGCACCCAGAATAATGACGTATTCCCAAGGCTGCCAAAGCACCGCCAAATGTGCACCCATGGCGGCGTAACCACCAAAGACGGCCAGATTCACAAAAACTACGCCAATAATGAGTTTCATAGCGCCAGACTGCCCTTTGTTTCGTCCAGTGCTGCTACCACTACTTGCCCGTTTGGTAGCCGTCCTGGCCGTTATCCGTTCTGGCGTCATTGTCGGGGCGCATTGTTAACATGGCGTTGAAGTTGGCGGTGTGAGAGGTGAAATTCGCGGGTGTTTGGCGGAATCAGCCGCCAATAGGTGTTTTTTCATCCACCCTGCCGGGTTGCGCCGAACCGACAGCTTGCCTACAAGGGCTCCGGGCGGTCTCATTTACTATGCAGAAAGATTTGTTAAGAGACTTTGCTGGCAAGGATCAAAGCAGAGGGATGGCATCGTGATTCAGGACGACCGGGCATTTAGAAACGTTCTGGGGGAGTTTGCGACCGGTGTGGCGGCAGTGACCGTTGTGACGGAAAAAGGTGAGCCACTGGGCATCACCGTCAACTCCTTCTCCTCGCTCTCTCTCGATCCACCTTTGGTGCTGTGGTGTCTCGATAAGAAATCAGACACGCTGGATGTTTTCACAACCTGCTCCGGTTTCACCATCAATGTTCTGAGTGCCCGGCAGCGGGACCTGTCCATCCGCCTTGCTCAACAAGGTGCCCACGGACTGGATAATATTGCAACGACAGTCGGTGTGAATGGCTGCCCTTCAATTGATCAGGCGCTGGTATCGTTTGAGTGCAAAATTGAGACCCAGCATGATGCTGGTGATCACATCATCATGGTTGGTCGTGTCGAAGCTTTTCATCTTGGTGATACAGAGCCGCCATTGATCTATCATCGCGGCGGTTATTGCACGCTTTCAGACTAGCGTTCTTTATTGCGTGTCAGGAGGGCTCATTTTTTCGAGATTAGCCTGCATAGTCCGCATGTATTTCAGCAGGTTCTGGTAGTCGTCGTCGCTCATACCCTCACAAATGCCTTTGTGAAGCTCTTTGACGATCTTGTTCCCGCCGCCACGCAAATTGTGGAGCAGCTGCGTCAGGAAAATGCATTTGGCACGCCCGTCCAGAGGGTGCGGCCGTCTTTCCACCAGGCCCATTTCCTCCAGTTCTGAAATGTAAATACCCGTTGAGACTTTGTGGATGCATAATTCAGTGGCGAGGTCAGTCTGGGTCTGTCCGTCGGATTGCAATAGAGCAATAATCACGCGTGTTTGATTTCGGCTCAGACCGCTGCGGGAATCATAATTATGTGCAATTAGCCGTCCGACATCTGTGAAAAGCTCGATGAAGTAGAACGCTTCGACTTCGTCCTGATCACTCATTTCGGATGAGGTTTTCTGCTCAGTCATGCCGTCAGTTGTATCTGGCTTCTGCATTGGCAGGTCCTCTTTTCGCGGTCTGGTCGATTTTGACTTTTCGTCTTTGTACGCGGGTGAGTGGTACTTTATCCACGACCTTGACATCAAGTGTGCTGATTTACCATTTTGACGGACAGGGCGTTTTGTCCAAAAATTCAGGTTGACGATTGCGTCTGGTCGATGGTCTAGTAAATGTACATTACTAATTTTCCGGTTTGATAGCAATCAGATCGTCTATGTGAGGGGGAGTACTGGTCCGTGGCTGATGAGCAGGTGAGTGCGGTAGAGAGTGGTATAGCGGGCGAAAGTGCTGGGGCGGGACAGGTAGGCGAGTTACTCGGCGGTCTGGATGGCAATGTGGCACTGGATGCTGCGGCGGCTGGCGCAGACGGGGGAATTTTTTCGATTGTACCCCTGATCGACAAAGGGGGACCTATTGTCATCATCTTGATGTGCATGTCGGTTCTTTCGCTTGCGATTATTCTCTTCAAGATTCTTCAATTTTGGCGTGCAGGGTTGGCGAGGCGGTCCTTTATTGACGCTTCGATCAGCAAAATTACGTCGGGTGATAAAGTTGGAGCGGCTGCATTGCTTCGCAAAACGCGCTCGCCCATTGCCCGGACATTGGCTGCTGGTGTTGATGCCTCGCTGCGGGGCGAAAATGTGGAAGAAGAAATTTCTCGCGTGGGTGGCAATGAACTCGGCGGGCTTCAGAGCTATTTTCGGGGACTTGAGGTGATTGGTAATATCTCACCGTTGCTGGGATTGTTGGGAACCGTGATCGGGATGATCAGTGCTTTTCAGCAGCTTGAAAACGCGGGGAGCAAGGTTGATCCAGCGATCCTTTCGGGTGGTATTTGGGAAGCTCTGCTCACAACGGCTGTTGGTCTTGCCGTGGCCATTCCGGCAATTTCAGCTCTGAACCTCATGGAAAGCCGTGTTGATACGGCTCGGCTCGCGTTGCGCGATGCTTCCTCACGCCTCATGACTGCGCTGAAATCAGCATAGGTGCCATATGTTTGATGTACCGATCCATAAAAAGCGAATAGTCAGCCTGACACCGCTGATCGATGTGGTGTTTCTTCTGCTGATCTTCTTTATGCTGGCAACGTCCTTCATCCACACGCAAGCGCTCGCGGTTTTGACACCGGCTCCCAGCCCCGAAGAGGTGGAAACAGATCGCCATGTGGTGGAGGTCTGGGTCCTGTCAGATGGGACACATCGTCTGGACGGAGAGCCGATTACGCTGGAAACCCTCAGTGACGGTATCCGCCGTAACCTTGGCGGTGATCCGGAAGCTGTTGTTTCTATTCTTGTGGAGAAGGGCGCAGCTGTTCAACCTCTTATTGGCGCGATTGAAGCGGCGCGTAACGGGGGGGCTCAATCGATCGGAACCTCGCGTGTGGAGAAGATCCAGTAATGATTGATTTTGACCAACCAACGCCCCGCAGACCATTTGAGACAATGGTACCCCTCATTAACATCGTCTTCCTGCTGCTGATCTTTTTCATGCTGGCGGGCACGTTGCAACCACCTGATGACATTGAGGTGGATCTTCCGGCTGGCGTGGTCGATGACAAACGCGCCTCGGAAGACGTCGTGCTTTATGTCGAAGCCGATGGGTTTGTTCATCTTGGTGATCTGGTGATGGACGCCGCGCTGGCACCTTACATGCTTCGGAAATTTCTTGATGATGGTGGAATTTTCAACGTTGCCATCAAAGCAGATGAGAATGCGCCCGCGCATAGTCTGATCCAGCTCATGGAAGGTTTACGTAATGTGGGGGTGCGTGAAGTCAACCTGGTCACGGAGCCGTCGGAATGAGTGTTGCTGATGCAGACGATTTTGATCGGTCAAACTCACCGAAGCTTCGAACTTTCCTTCTGGCCTCGCTGGGTGTTCATGTTCTGGCGCTCCTTCTTTATCTTGTGACAGGCGGTATTTTTGGTGTGCCGGGGCCTGGTGGCGGGGACGCATTGCGTTTTCAACTCGCTGCTGGTGTCGGTAATGATGATGATGCAGCTGCCAATATTGATGGTACGGATTTGCAGACGCCCTCATTTGCAGATGTGGATGTAGACCCTGTTCCGGAACCCGAGCCTGAGTCAGAGCCGGAACCTGAGGTTAAACCTGAACCCAAGCCAGAACCGAAACCTGAAGTCACGGACCGGCTTCCCACACGCCGCAACGAGGACGTCACGCCGCAGGCAGCCACAACCCCTCAGCGTGGTGAGCAGGAGGTTGTAACACCAGGCGGGTCTATCGGGACCGTTGGTAATGATCCGTTTGGTGCAGGCGGAAATTTGGAAGAAACCATCCGCAACCGACCGGGTAATTCTCTGACGGGAAACCAGATCAGTGCGCGCCTCACGGGGCACACGCTACATCTGGAAATGGGGCGCCTTGATATTCAAGGGGGCAACCGGCTTACCAACACGACCATTAAACTTAATCCCGATGGGACCAGCGAAGTGAGCCTGATATATTACCACTACAGAACATTTCATCGGGAGGGCTCGTCAACGAGGTCCAAATACTCTGATGGGCGATGGTGGATTGAGGGAAACCGCTTTTGCCATCAGGCGCAGGTGATCGATTACAATACCAAAAATTGCTATGATATGAATCTGGATGGGGCGGTGCTCAATCTCTACTATTCCTCTTGTGACCGCTTTTCATCGCCGCATTGTAAATCCTATCGCCTGGCTGCGGAGGGATCTATTCGGTAGCGGGTTGCAAACTTAAGGTTGCAACGACATCGATTTTTTCTCGCTCGGTCTGGATCGTGATGCTTTCACCCGTTGCCCAGCCACTGGCAAACATGTCGTAGTCGGGTGAAAAGGGATTGCCGGATTGTCCCGTTGAAATCATGAACCGTGATGCATTCAGGTTGTTCAGATCATAGACAGCGCGAAACCCTGCTGCGTGAATATTGTCGTATGGCCGCTCAGCGCTGATCACATGCTGACCACGATTGATGGTGTGGCTCCCACCCTCTGATGGACGGGTGATGGTGAGGGCATCACCTACCAGAGGTAAAAATGATCCGGGGATATGTCGGTTAACGACCGGATGGGCCTCAGACCAGTTCCAGTTATTCATGTTGTCGCCATATGTTGTGCGCAGATGTTCGAGCGCTTTGACCAATGCCTGGTCAACGAGGGGACCGCAGGTTTCCTGAATGCCTGTCGTCGCTGTGTCATCGCACCAGATATCCATACCCTGCTTGCCCGTTAGAACGGCTTCCATGAAGGTCGGGTGATACCGCCAGTGCTGCGGAAACTGCTCTTGCAATTCATCGGCGTAGACGGCACGGGTAAGCTCTCGCATCCAGGCCGTGAAAATAAGTGGTTCGGCCTTTTCCCCGTCCATCAGATGGGTCCAGGCTGCCAGGCGTTCACGTGCCTCCAGGGTCGTCGCGACATCCGAGGCATGCTCTAACAATAATGAGGTGAAACGCTCCGCAAAACTGGAACCATTGTCCATTTGCATAAGTAAAAAACTTTCCACCGTATGATCGTGGGTGGCAGTCAGAAGCTCTTCGATACGCATGGCCCGGAAGGGAAGATCCCATTGTCGGGTAATCGAATAGGGATAGTTGTTAGGGACGATTTTGTGGTTTGCGGTCACAATGTATCCACGTGATGGATTGTAGCTTTGCGGCAGGTCTTCAAATGGAATGAGGCCCGTCCAGTCATTTTCCCGTTTCCAACCGGGGGTGGGGATCAGGCCTGCTGTTTCATTTTCCTCGGCTCGGATAGGGACGTTCGCTGGTGCAATAAAGCCTATCTCACCTTCCACATTCGCAAATACCATGTTCTGCATCGGAGCCACGTAGGTCCGCAGCGCGGCCCTGAACTCATGGAAAGTTTTTGCTCGTGTGATTTCGTGCCCGGCCTGAATGGTCAGATCGGGACTGTTCAGTGCCGTCCAGGCTAGGGCGATCACGTGCTCGGGGGGGATGATCCTATCAGCACCAAAAAATGTACTGGGGAGAACAGGGCCATGCCGTGTCGAGCGGACAAGGAGAGTTTCGTCCTTACCGAACCGCACTTTCAGGGTTTCGGTTCGAACGTCGAACCGAGCATAGCCATCAGGTGTCAAATATTCGTCGGGATTGTCGGGGTTGAGTTTCTCGACATAGAGGTCTTGGGTGTCTGGACCTGTGTTGGTGTATCCCCACGCGATCCAGTTATTGCGGCCCAAAATAATGCTTGGGACGCCAGCGATGGTAGCGCCGACGACGTGGCGGTCGGGATAGGCGAGGTGGGCAAGATACCAGATGGAGGGGGCCAACATTCCCAGATGTGGATCATTGGCCAGAAGCGGTTTGCCGCTTGTGGTCCAGCTTCCGTCAACAACCCAGTTGTTGGAAGCTCCTTTTGGCCCGATGTCCGGTATAGACGCCGCCGCCTGCTGGATGGGGGTATGTGCGTAGAGATTTGCAAAGTCTGGCAACGCGACAGGCGCATCTCCCGGGTAGGGCGGCGTGAACTGAGCAAGCTGGTCGGGCGACAGAACTTGAGCGAGGTGGGCCCGTGAAAGTTCGCGTGTGGCGTTGCCTGACAGGCCGAGCGCTAGCAGTTTTATCATCACCACGGAGTCGGCTGCTGACCAGGGCTCGGGCGTGTGAGCCAGAAACAAAAACTCCGGGGGCAGGGGGTTGGTTCGCGCCTCGAGATAGGCATTCACCCCTGCCGCGTAGGCGTTCAAAATGGACAGGGTCTCGGGTTTGAGATGGGGCAGTGTTTCTTGCGCCAGACGGTAGAGCCCCAGGGTTCGGATATATCGATCTGCGGGAAGGGCGGTGCTTCCTAGAATTTCAGCCAGACGACCTTGGCCGACACGGCGGAACAGTTCCATCTGCCACAGGCGGTCCTGCGCATGGGCCACACCAAGCGCGAAGCTCACGTCAGCTTCGGTGCTGGCAAAAATATGCGGCACCTTGTTGGTGTCGCGCAGTATTTCCACCTTGCCTGACAGACCTGTCAGCAAGAGGGTGCCGCTATGGGCATCAACGGATTGGCGGGCCGCGCTAAAACGGTCGAGAACGATCAGCCCTGCAATGCTGACCAGTGCAGCAAAGGTGATGCCAGACCATTTGGCAATTTGGCGAACTCGAGACATGTTCCTCCCCAGAAACTCTCATCCAGACTTTGCCTTTGTGGCCAACCCTCCGGTACAAAGACCAGCAGCACCGAGTGTAACGACAAAGGACGGGTCATGAGCAAATCTGTAGCGTTTATCGGCCTTGGGGTTATGGGATACCCGATGGCCGGCCACTTGGGTAAAATGGGGCATGCGGTCACGGTTTTCAACCGCACGACAGCGAAAGCAGATGCCTGGGTGGCGCAGCACGGAGGACAAATGGCCTCGACCCCGGCGGATGCCGCCCGAGGTGCTGAAGTCGTCTTTGCGTGCGTGGGAAATGATGATGACCTGCGGTCCGTGGCAATGGGTCCTGTGGGTGTATTTTCTGGCATGGACGCGGGCAGCATCTTCGTGGATCACACCACAGCATCGGCAGATGTCGCGCGAGAGCTTGCTGCTTTCGGAGCCGACAAGGGGATCGGCGTTCTGGATGCCCCTGTGTCTGGTGGGCAGGCCGGTGCAGAGAACGGTGCCCTGACGGTCATGGTGGGCGGCGAAAAAGCGGTATTTGATCAGGCGCTGCCTCTGATGAATGTTTTTGCCCGCTCCGTGCAACTTATGGGCCCCTCGGGGGCTGGCCAGCTCACCAAAATGGTGAACCAGATTTGCATCGCCGGACTTGTGCAGGGCCTGTCTGAAGGCATTCAGTTTGCGGAGCAGGCGGGGCTCGATCCCACAGCTGTTATTGAGGTGATCTCCAAAGGGGCGGCTCAATCATGGCAGATGGAGAACCGCTACAAGACAATGATCGCGGGTGAATTTGATCACGGATTTGCCGTTGACTGGATGCGCAAGGATTTGGCGATCTGTCTTGCCGAAGCACGACGGAATGGCGCGCAACTGCCGGTCGCGGCCCTTGTCGATCAGTTCTACGCCGATGTTCAGCAGATGGGTGGCAAGAGGTGGGACACCTCAAGCCTGATCGCGCGGCTCAAGCGCTAATCGCCTATTGATCGTTCAGCAATTTGGCCACGTCGCGGGCGAAATAGGTGAGGACGCCGTCGGCGCCAGCGCGCTTGAATGCCATCAGGGCCTCAAGAACCACACGGTCCCGGTCGAACAGGCCCTGGTCAATGGCGTTGGCGAGCATGGCGTATTCGCCAGACACCTGATAGGCGAAGGTGGGCATGCCAAACTCGTTTTTTACCCGGGCCAGAATATCTAGATAGGGCATGCCAGGCTTCACCATCACCATGTCGGCGCCTTCGGCGATGTCGAGCGCAACTTCCCGCAGAGCTTCGTCTGTGTTGGCCGGGTCCATCTGGTAGGTGCGCTTGTCGCCCTTCAATGCGCCCGTTGATCCCACCGCATCGCGGAAAGGGCCATAGAACGCTGAGGCGTATTTTGCGGCATAGGCCATGATCTGTGTGTTGGTGTGACCGGCACTTTCGAGCCCGCCGCGAATGGCAGCAATGCGGCCATCCATCATGTCCGACGGGGCGATGATGTCGCATCCGGCCTCTACCTGCACAAGCGACTGCTGGACCAATATCACGACGGTTTCGTCGTTGAGGATGGTGTTGCCCTTCATCAGGCCATCGTGGCCATGGCTGGTATAGGGGTCGAGGGCGACGTCACACAGGATGCCGATGTCGGGGACGGCTTGCTTGATCGCACGGACGGCGCGGCAGACAAGATTGTCAGGATCTGTCGCCAGGGCGCCTGTCGGGGTGCGGGCATCCGCATCGGTGTAGGGGAAAAGAGCGATGACGGGGATACCGAGCTTGTAGGCCTCCTCGGCAGCGCGCACAGCCTCGTCAATTGACAGACGATCCACCCCCGGCATGGTCGCAACGGCCTGGCGGCCTGTGCCCTCAAAAACGAACAGAGGCCAGATGAGATCGTCGACGCTCAGCTGGTTTTCTGAAACAAGGCGGCGCGACCAGTCATGCTGACGGTTGCGGCGCATGCGGATTGAGGGGAAAGAAGGCGACATTGGCACGGATGATGGCTTTCGGTTCTTGGGACTAATGGGTAGTTTCCATGGATATGTTGGTTCTGTCTTATCCTTTGGGACGCACTCGTGCAACGTTCCGTAGGGGCAGGCGTGGGCGGTTTGACAGGGTCGATTGGGGCTTTTATCACCCGCTTTGTGGGCTTGGTGAAGCATGCCCACGTCGAAATTGCGCGAAGGAAGGCCGTTTATGAACTTCAACCTGACAGAAGAGCAGCAAGCGTTTCAAGATGTAGCGCGGGGCTTTGCCGCAGACGAGCTGGCGCCCTATGCGGCTGATTGGGATCGGGATGCATTTTTTCCGGTGGAGACACTCCGAAAGGCCGCTTCGCTGGGCTTCGCTGGTATCTATGTTCGAGAAGATGTAGGTGGTTCTGCTTTGACGCGGACGGACGCGGTGCTCATTTTTGAGGCGCTGTCCGGAGGGTGTACGTCGACGGCGGCCTATCTTTCCATCCACAATATGGCGTCGTGGATGATCGATAGTTTCGGGTCAGATGCTCAGCGCACCCAATGGTTGCCTGATCTCACCTCCATGAAAAAAATCGCCAGCTATTGTCTGACTGAGCCGGGGGCCGGGTCGGACGCGGCATCCTTGAGCACCAAAGCTGTGAGAGAGGGTGATCATTATATTCTGAATGGCTCGAAAGCCTTCATCTCCGGCGCCGGCACATCGGACATCTATGTCTGCATGGTGCGCACGGGTGAAGAGGGTGCGAAAGGTGTCTCCTGTCTGGTGGTTGAAAAAGGAACGCCTGGTCTTTCGTTTGGTGCACCTGAGAGGAAAATGGGCTGGAACAGCCAGCCGACAGCGGCCGTCATATTTGAAGATGTAAGAGTGCCGGTTGCTAATCTGATCGGCAAAGAGGGGCAGGGTTTCAAAATCGCCATGTCGGGCCTCGATGGGGGGCGTTTGAATATTGGTGCGTGCTCTCTGGGGACAGCGCAAGCAGCGCTGGATACGGCGAAAGCATATATGCAGGAGCGCAAACAGTTCGGCAAACCCCTAGCTGCATTCCAGGCATTGCAATTCAAGCTCGCCGATATGGCAACGGAATTGGAAGCTGCGCGCCTGCTGCTCTATCAAGCAGCTGCGAAGGTGACTTCAAAGGAACCGGACGCCACGATGTTTGCGGCGATGGCCAAACGGTTTGCGACGGATGTCGGGTTTAAGGTCGTGGATGAAGCGCTGCAAATTCATGGTGGATACGGATATCTCAAAGACTATCCACTTGAGCGTTATTTGCGTGATGTGCGGGTGCATCAAATTCTTGAGGGCACGAACGAGATCATGCGGGTTATCATTGCGCGCGAACTTCTGAAGGACTGATGTTTGATGAGTGATGAAGCTGAAATCCTGTTCGAGAAACGTGGGGCTGCTGGTCTCATAATTTTGAACCGCCCTAAGGTTTTGAACGCGCTCACCTACAATATGGTGAAGCTCCTGCACCCTCAGCTTGAAGCGTGGGCGGAGGATGACACGGTCAACCTTGTTGTCATCAAAGCGGCGGGTGAAAAAGCCTTTTGCGCAGGCGGGGACATTCGCGTGCTGCACGACCAGGGCAAGGCCGGGTCACCGGAAGTGATCAATTTTTACCGGGATGAATACCGTCTCAACCGCTACATCAAACGATACCCCAAGCCGTATGTGGCTCTTATGAGCGGCATCAATATGGGCGGGGGCGTGGGGGTGTCGGTGCATGGTAGCCACCGCATCGTTTCCGAACGCCTTCTATTCGCCATGCCTGAAACGGGTATTGGGTTGTTTCCCGATGTTGGCGGCACCTATTTTCTGCCCCGTTGTCCGGGTGAGGTGGGTATGTATCTGGGACTGACGGGCGCGCGGCTGAAAGCGGCGGACGCCGTCTTTGCCGGGATTGGGGACGCTTTTGTACCAGCTGACAGGCATGAGGCATTGATTGGCCGTTTCGCTCGAGGTGAAGCAATCGACGCCGCCATTGATGCGGAAAAGCAAGATGCCGGTGAAGCGCCGTTGGCCAGTCACCTGGAGACAATCAACAGATGTTTCGGGGGGGGCAGTGTGGCCTATATTCTGTCGGCTCTCGATGCGGATGGGGGCGAGTGGGCGGTGAAAACCGCGCAGATGATCCGTGCCAAATCGCCGCTTTCAACCCGCGTGGCCTTTCAGCAAATACGCACTGGCGCGGGGCTGGACTTTGAAGACTGCATGGCGCTGGAATTTCGGCTCACCAACCGGTTTATGAGTGCTCCTGATTTTTATGAGGGGGTGCGGGCCGTGGTCATCGACAAGGATCAGACACCAAAATGGGAACCGGCAACTCTTGACGCCGTGACGGACGAGATGGTGGAACGCTGCTTTGGGTCGTTAGGTGCAGACGAACTGACTTTTTGAAAAATCTAATCGGGTGCGAGACCCAACCGGGAGAATGAGAATGGCAAAGATCGGCTTTATCGGACTTGGCAACATGGGCGGTCCGATGGTGCAAAATCTCATCAAAGCGGGGCACGATCTTGTCGTCTTTGATTTGTCTGCTGACGCGATAAAGAAGGCAACGGATGCGGGGGCGGCTTCAACCACCAGTGCAGCGGATGTTGCGCGTGGAGCCGAGGTCGTCGTCACCATGTTGCCAGCGGGTACCCATGTCTCATCGGTCTATCTCGGAGACCAGGGGCTTCTGGCAGTCGCGGCGAAGGGAACGGTGTTCATTGATTCATCAACGATCGATGTTGAAACCGCCAGAGCTGTTGTCTCAGAAGCTGAACAAGCAGGCATGAAGATGGTCGATGCGCCTGTGTCCGGCGGTGTCGGCGGTGCGGAAGCAGGCACTCTGACCTTTATGGTGGGCGGAGAGAAGGCGGCATTCGAGGCTGCAAAACCCTATCTCGATATTATGGGGAAGAACATCTTCCATGCCGGTGGTGCGGGGAACGGGCAGGTTGCGAAGGTCTGCAACAATATGCTGCTCGGCATCTCCATGATCGGTGTTGCTGAAGCATTCTTGCTGGCAGAAAAACTGGGGCTTGATGGTCAGACGCTGTTCGACATCTCATCCACTGCGTCGGGCCAATGTTGGTCGATGACATCCTATTGCCCCGTGCCGGGTCCGGTGCCGTCCTCGCCCGCGAACAGAGATTACGAGCCGGGGTTCACTGCGGGCATGATGCTCAAGGACTTGCGGTTGGCTCAAGCGGCGGCGCAAGGGGCAAAGGCAGTAACGCCATTGGGCGCACAGGCGGCGGCGCTCTACAGTCTGATGGAGGCTGGTGGGCATGACCAAGTGGACTTCTCCGGCATCATCAAGTTGCTCAAAGGCACGCTCTGAACACCGAGGCTATCCCGCTTCTTAATAGAACTTTAGCCTGTAGGACATAGTCTGATCTCGCATTAAACGAGGGAATGACAATGACGCCTATGGATCGCATCCGTGTTCAGGATAGTTTTGAAGCTGTAAAACCAATTGCTGATGAAGCCGCCCGACTTTTTTATGGTCGCCTGTTTGAAATTGCTCCGGAAGTGAAGCCGCTTTTCACCGGTAATATGGAAGAACAAGGCGTCAAGCTGATGAAGATGCTTGCGATTGCGGTCGCTGGCCTTAATAATTTGGATACGCTGGTTCCTGTGCTTCAAAAGCTGGGGCAAAACCATGTGCCTTACGGTGTGAAAGCTGAACATTATCCAAAAGTTGGCGAGGCGCTTCTGTGGGCGCTGGGAGAAGGTCTTGGTGATGCTTTTACGCCGGAAGTTAAGGACGCGTGGGCGGAAGTCTATGGCATCCTGGCCGATACAATGATGTCTGCAGCTTACGCGCAGGCGGCTGAATAACGCATCTTCAGGATTGATTTACCTTGAGAACAAATCCTCCTCAAAATGAAACCAAATGCGATGTTTTGATTAAGTCGCCATTAGGACGCGATGTGTAGGCTGGTATTTCGTTTGAAGGTGCCAGGGAAACTGCCACCACAGAACACACGGTTTAGTAGAGGTTTGTTCCATGAGTGCGATGAACAGTGAAGCAGAAACGCAAGAACCACGCAGCCATTCTCCAGAAGCTCGCCAAGCTTATCTGACAGCGCTGACTTATGTGGAAAGGTTGCACCGTCGTTTGCTTGACGTCATCAAAGACGAGCTTGATCGCAGCGGCAGCATTGAGATCAATAGTGTGCAGGCATTGCTGCTGTACAATATTGGTGATCAGGAAATGACAGCCGGCGAGTTGCGGACACGCGGTCATTATCTTGGCTCCAACGTTTCGTACAATCTCAAAAAGCTCGTTGAATCTGGTTACATCAACCATCAACGCTCAGAATCGGACCGTCGGTCTGTTCGCGTGCGTTTGACGCAGAAGGGTCGTGACGTCTGCGATACGATCAACGATCTCTACAATCGGCATGTGGATACGATTGCGGAAGTTGGTGACGTTAGTCAGGGCGAGCTGGAAGTCATCAACAAGACGCTCAGCAAGCTGGAGCGTTTCTGGACTGATCAAATTCGCTTCCGACTGTAAACGCTCGGACCCTCATTGAGCCCTACGGCTGCCTTCGCAGAATTCTGTTTTTGTGCCAAATTCCCGGAGGGAGCCCCGTTGTTTGTCTATCAAGGCAGACCACATCATTTTACTTCAAAAGAGCCTGGTCGCATGTTCCCATCCTCGCTCGGTTATTGGCACAATAGACATGAACTTTTCTCCGCTACTGGTGGTTTTCCTGACCGTTTTTTTGGCTGAGTTGGGCGACAAAACGCAGCTTGCGACTGTGTTGTTCGCGACAGATGGTCAAAACAGTCCGTGGCTTGTTTTCGTAGCAGCTTCGTTGGCCCTTGTGGGGTCAACGGCCATTGCTGTTCTTTTCGGTACATTCGCCTCCACCTATCTGGAGGTGATTCCGCTTAAACTCATAGCCGGTATGGGCTTTATCGCCATTGGGCTTTGGACAGTCTTTGAGTATGCCAAGGGCTAGAGGTGGTTCTCTTTAAAGCTGCCTGACAGGCGACTTGGCCCCGGTTTTGCCTGTATTGGCGCGAAGGTGTGCTGTTGGAGCACAAACTGTCTCAAAAAGACCATTTACTATATTTGTGCTTTGACTTTGGTGGGGCGAAATTGGACGGTAGGTTAACCGGGGTGTGTTGAGGCTGAAAACGTTATGAAGGCAGGGTCGATTACGAGGTGTGGGCGGTTGCTGATGAGGAGTGGTTTCCTTGTTTGTAGTCTTGCGATTT
>CAZFHW010000058.1:0-582 GCA_964518885.1 uncultured Parvibaculum sp.
TGTGGTGCGACCGGTGCAGATTGTAGAGCCACGGGAAGGTGTGTGACGCCCGGTGCCACCAATATTGCGCCATATCGTCAAAGACCAACAAGAGCGCAAACTGGGCGACGATTGGAATGGCAACCAGCATGTTCTCCGCTTGCGGGGCGAACGTCCCCATCAGCCAATTCGCCGATAGCAGGATTGCTGGCTGGGTGAAGATCAACAGCGCCAGGGTGCTGACAATCTCCACTTTCGCATCGTCTGGCGTTTCCCCGTTCTTTTTGAAAAACCTGGTGCGGAAAGCTTCTGCAATCGCAAAAGCAAAATAGATACCAAGAATAAACATTACTTCGATTTTCATGCCGACCTCCTCCAGATGTGTGTGCCCTTGATAAGCGTCGCCGCACCGCTAGAATGTATAGAAATATACATTTGGAGATTTTGTGGTGACTGACCTTCTGGATTTCGGGATTCCGGCGCTCCTGACCACACTTCCCGAAGACCTGGCCCACGCCCTGAATGAGGCAGCGGTTGCGGTTCGGTATGCTGACGGGCAACTGATCCATGCGCGCGGTGACCCTGAACAGTCCCTATCCATCG
>CAZFHW010000058.1:592-16530 GCA_964518885.1 uncultured Parvibaculum sp.
AAAAGCGGTGCTGTGCGACTGGGTCAGGTGACGTATGACGGTACCTACACGGCTATTGCTGTGTTGGGACCTGGGCAGTTTTTCGGGGAATTTACGATTTTTGCGGGCCTCCCCCGCGAATTTGACGCCAACGCCTCCGGCCCCACGATCATCAACGAGGTCTCCCGAGTGCGTTTTGACAGGTTGATAGAGCGTCATCGCGGCATTCGAGAGCATTTCCTGTTTTCCCTGGCGCACAGGCTCCATGCCGCGCTGGGGTTCGTCGACGACCTGCGGCGCTTGTCATTGCCCGTCCGAACAGCCAAAACACTGCTTATGATGGCACGCGCGGAGGGTACTGATGCGCCGCTCAAACTGACCCAAGCCGAGCTTGCAGAAATGTTGGGCGTGACCCGTGTTTCAGCCAACAAGGCGCTGGCTCGCCTTGAACAACTTGGTCTCATCGTCAGAGCTTACGGTCAGCTCACCATCGTTGACCAGGGCACTATGGCGGGGTGGATTGCAAAACAAACGCTCCTTGATGTCTGACGGTGGTAGCTTCCCTTTTCTAGTGATCGCGCTCTAAAGTGGCTCCAAACAGGGCACATGTGGAGGAACCAACCATGGCGACGGCTGCGAAGAAGACAAGCACACGGAAGAAGGCTGCAAAGAAAAAGCCGGTGGCAAAAAAGACCAAGCTGATTGATGCGACACTCATCACTGGCGCGTCGGGTGGCATTGGCAAGGCGCTGGCTGGCGAGTTTGCCAAAGGCGGTTCCAATCTCATTCTTGTCGCCCGTTCCAAAGCCAAGCTGGAAAAAATCGCAGCTGACCTGGCCAAGAAACACGGCATCACAGCAATTACAATTCCGACAGACCTTTCCGTTTCGGGTGCTGGCAAACAGCTCTTTGAAGCCATTCAAGCACGCGGGTTCCATGTGGAGACACTGGTCAACAATGCTGGAATTTTGGAGATGGGGGCTTTTGGCGAGATCGAAAGTGCTCGGCATCTGGAACTTGTGCAGCTCAATGTCGTTGCCTTGACAGAACTGACCAGCCTCTTTGTGCCCCCCATGATTAAACGAGGCGCTGGGCGTATTCTCAATGTTGCCTCAATCGCGGCTTTTCAACCCATCCCCTCACTGGCGACCTATGCGGCGACGAAGGCATTCGTGCTGTCTCTCACGGAGTCTCTGTCAGAGGAACTGAAACCACATGGCATTACAGCAACGGCGCTCTGCCCCGGGGTTACGGACACCAGCATGGTGGCTGGAGTGAAAAGTAAAAATGACGCCGCCGCCAAGATACCAAATTTCATGGTCTCCGATGTAGCGGGCGTTGCCGCCGAAGGCTATATCGCGTGCACCAAGGGCGAGGTGATCCGGGTTCCCGGCATTGTCAATATGGCAGCGGCTGTCGCTGGTCGCGCCTCACCAAGGTGGCTGGTTCGGGCGGTATCAGGAGCATTGGGGCGTCTCGCCCTCTAATACCCGGTTGGCGGCAAAAACACCCTGTGCTTTTTATCGAAGTTGCGGCACACTCCGCAGGTGCGGTCGGGGGACCGGGGTCTTTGCAAGGAGATGCCCAGAGGAGGTAACAGCCAGCGTTTGACTGGTGTACGGTCTGGAGAATAACTCCAGCCAAGGGAGGATCGTATGGAGAATAATATTGGGCTTTTGCTCGAAAAGCGCGCTCATCTAAATCCGCATCTGGAAGGATGTGTGGAAACAGAGAGCGGTCGTCGCTTTACCTACCGTGACCTTGATCAAAGGTGCAACAAGACGGCGAACATGCTGCGCGCCCTCGCCGTTAAACCGGGTGATCGTGTTGCCTTGTTGATGATGAATGGTGTTGAGTTCATCGATTCATTTTTTGCTATCGCAAAACTGGGTGGTGTGTGTGTGCCCCTCAACTGGCGTCTTACCGCAGATGAACTCAGTTTTATTCTGACAGACAGCGGCGCCAAAACTCTCATTTTCAGTTCTGACTTTTCTGAAGTTGTCACGGAACTCCAGGACCGCGGCACAGATGGAACACTCGTCAACGAATGGGTGTGTATTGGCGAAGCCATGGCGGGGGCAAAAGATTATAACGCCCTGCAGGCCGTTGCTTCTGACGTGCCGGGCGCAATCGGTGGCCGCGATGATGATACTCTTTTCATTATGTACACATCGGGCACCACCGGACTGCCGAAAGGCGTGGTTCATACCCACAACACAACCATGTGGGGATCGTTGACCGCACTGGCGACGAGCGACATACGCCAAAAAGACAGGTATCTTCTTGTCCTGCCCCTTTTTCATGTGGGCGCTCTCAACCCTCTGATTGCCTGCGTCCATGCAGGCGGCACCGGGGTGGTGATGCGTAGTTTCGACCTTGATGCCATGTGGACGAATATCGAAGCCGAGAAAATCACCACAATGCTGGCGGTGCCTGCAATGCTGAACTTTATGCTGCTCTCGTCAGCTAAAGACACTGCGGACTTTTCAACCCTGCGCTGGATCATGAGCGGCGCTGCCCCCGTTCCTGTCAGCCTGATTGAAACCTATTCAAACATGGGAATTGAGATCCATCAGGTCTACGGGCTCACGGAAACATGTGGGCCTTCATGTCTCATTTCACCGGACGACGCGATGGCGAAAGCAGGCTCCACCGGCAAAGCCTTCTTCCACACCAATGTGCGCGTGGTCAGCAAAGACGGGCGAGATGTTGAGCCTGGCGAAGTGGGCGAGGTTCTGGTCGCAGGCCCTCACATCATGACGGAATATTGGAACAGACCCGAAGCAACCGCAGAAGCAATCCGCGATGGCTGGTTGCACACAGGCGACCTTGCCACCATCGACGATGAGGGTTTCGTTTATATCCAGGACCGGATCAAAGACATGATCATTTCAGGCGGGGAGAATATCTACCCGGCAGAAATCGAGAATGTTCTTCTCTCCCATCCAAAGATTATGGACGTCGCCGTGATTGGCCAGCAAAGCCAGCAATGGGGCGAAACTGTTCTCGCCGTTGTGGTGCGACAAGACGACAGTGTTACCGCTGCGGACGTGATCAAATATTGCGATGGCAAGCTTGCCCGCTACAAACAGCCAAGGGGGGTCGTGTTCATAGACGTCATTCCCCGCAATCCCACAGGCAAAGCACTGAAACGCATTCTCAGGGATGAGTTTCCGGGTGAAGAAGCCAAAGCAAGCTAAGTTCGCCCGCCCTTGCGTACAAGATTGGACAGCGCGTTCCCAACACCGGGGACGCGCTGTTTGCTTGCGGCTTGGCTCCAAAACCACGAATTCCGTTCCCCATCCGACGCACTGAGAGCGTGCGAATCCTCGCTAACAATGCTAGGCAATGACCAATAGGTATCTGTATCCCGGCGCTCGCGCTGACAAGGTCAATTGGGGGATGGTTTGGCCACCAAAAAACTAGAGAACCGCTATGTAAATGACCTCAGGCGGCAGGAGTTTATCCTCAATTCGGCCCGTGGGTTCCGCCTCCAGGCGCTTCCCATTGTTCTCTCCATTTTTTTTCTTGGGGCAATCGGGATAGCGGTCGCCTCCAGTTCGCTGATCGGACCGGATGGGGCACTGAATGCTAGTCTCATTCTCGTCATATCGGCGATGTTTGGTGGCTACATGGCGCTCAATATCGGCGCCAACGATGTTGCCAACAATATGGGCCCGGCTGTCGGCGGCAAGGTCCTCACCATCGGGGGGGCTGTTGCCATCGCGGTGGTTGCCGAGACAGCAGGTGCTCTGCTCGCAGGCGGTGATGTGGTGAACACAGTGGCGAAGGGCATCATCAGCCCAGACGGCGACATTGCCAAAACTGATTTCATTCTGTTGATGTTGAGCGCGCTGATTGCTGCGGCACTCTGGATCAACCTTGCAACCATCCTCAATGCACCGGTTTCAACCACGCATTCCATTGTCGGCGGCGTGTTGGGCGCGGGCATTGCGGCCTCCGGGTTCGGGGTCGTCAACTGGCCGACGATGGCAAGCATCGCTGCAAGCTGGGTCATTTCCCCGGTTCTGGGGGGTGTCATCGCTGCCGCTATGCTGCTCATGATCAAATATTTAATTCTGAACAGGGATGAGAAACTTGAGGCGGCGCGGCGCTGGGTTCCATTTTTTATCGGTATTATGGCGGCTACCTTTGCGGCCTATATGTGCATGAAAGGGTTTAAGCGCGTCTGGACACCGGACGTATTGCAGGTTATTGCGATTTCAGTTGCGGCCTTCGCCGTCACTGGCCTGCTCTCCGTTCCCTACATCCGGCACCTTGCAAAGGGATTGCGCAATAAAAAGAAGGACATTGCACGCCTTTTCCATCTGCCGTTGATCATGGGTGCTGCCCTTCTCTCCTTTGCCCATGGTGCCAACGATGTGGCCAATGCTATCGGTCCCCTTGCAGCCATCGCCTCTGTCTTAACGACAGAGGGAGAAATGGCTACGAAGGTCGCCATTCCATTCTGGGTGCTGCTTATCGGTGGTGCTGGCATTGCGATCGGGCTCGCACTGTTTGGGCCCAAACTTATTCGAACCGTCGGTGAGAAAATCACCCGGCTGAACGCCATTCGCGCTTATTGCGTGGCACTGTCGGCGGCCATCACCGTGCTCGTGGCGACCAATATGGGTCTGCCTGTCAGTTCAACACACATCGCGATCGGAGCGATTTTCGGGGTGGGTTTCCTGCGCGAGTATCTGGAGAACCCTAAACGGAAAGAAGGCCGTAAAAAGTCACTGCTCAATGCAACGCCTGACGCAGCCCTCAAGCAATCATCCATTCGCCGAAAGCGGAAACTGGTCCGGCGCCGTTTTGTGTTTACAATTGCGGCGGCCTGGGTGGTGACAGTACCGGCAGCAGCGGGCCTTTCAGCCTCAATCTATTTGCTGTTGTCGATGCTCTGAAGCTTCGGCACCAGCTTCAAAAATCCCTCGAGGGCCTCCAGAATATCCGGCCCTCCTGCGATCCGACGGGCCTCATCCAGCGTTACCCAATGGCGGTTGCGGCGTTTCTTTTCAGGCCAATCGTCAAGCTGTTCTTCAAAATGCAGAGGCAAATAGGAGACGAGCAGATCGTGTGGTCCATCGTCTTTGTTTTTGACCGTCTGCACGTCGTGGGAGAAATCAGAAAGGGCAGCGCCTTTTATTCCCGCTTCCTCGAATGCCTCTCGGCTCGCGGCCTCGCTCGGCGTCTCGTCTCCCTCAAGCGCGCCTTTTGGAAAAATCCAACGCTCATGAGTGCGTGACGTAATCATCAGAACCAGAGGCTGGTTCTCGCGAAATACAAATGGAATAGCGCCGATCTGGCGAAGCATATCTTTACTCTCCAAGGAACGGGGTCTCCGAACAAACTGCAGATGATTAAGTAGACCGAAGGCCTATTCTTGCGGGATTCGGCGCATATGCCAAGAGGAGTAGCGTTTTGAGGGTGATTGCTGACATGGACTGTCAGTAGGGACCCCTTAGACTGGGCATTGACCACCAAGGGCATCCGAGATGATAAAACCTAAGCAACGCCGTTTTCAATCCTCGGAAACGGCCGCCACTTTCAAAGCCTATGCCCAGCCCGCGCAGGGTAGGCTGCTTGACCTCCGCGCGCTGATCTTTGACACCGCCACCAAAACGGAGGGCGTTGGGGCTCTGACGGAGACGCTGAAATGGGGCCAACCCGCCTATCTCACCCCTGAAACAAAAAGCGGCAGCACGATCCGGATCGATGCCATCAAGACCAATCCGGAGCAGATTGCGCTCTACTTCCATTGCCAGACCGGGTTGGTGCCTGCCTTCCGCGACATGTATGGCGACACGCTCACCCTTGTCGGCAATCGCAGCATTCTGCTGGATGTGAACGATCCTCTGCCCGAGGCGGAACTGCGCCACTGTATCTCCCAGGCTCTCACCTACCATTTGGCGAAGAAAAAGAAGCAGCGTAGCGCCTGACCCCGCTCAATCCTCCAGCGAGTTAATCCATTCCCGGATCAACGCGATCCCTTCCGTATGCACAAGTCCGCGGCCAAGCTCCGGCATCATGATGCCCGGATCAACGGAATCCATGCGAAAGAGAAGAATCGAATTATCGGGATCGCCGGGCACAATATCAAATGTCAGACCACCCGACCCCCGTCCGGCTGCAATCGGGCGTTTTAGAATGCCCAGATGCGAGGCGCTGGTTTCCTCCCACTCAAGGAAAAGACCGGAAGTTTTTCCCGGCCCAACGGGAGAATGGCAATGCGCGCAATTTACATCGAGATAAGCGCGAGCACGGTCTTCCAGTGAGGCAGTGTCTGCGTCCAGCCAGTCGGCGGTGCGGGGAAGCGCTGCGGGAGATGCGGGCAGCGCGCCCAGAAACCCGATGCGCTCCCAATAGGTGAGCTGGTTCTGCGTCCCCTCTGCATAGTCAAAATCGCGATTGAGATTGCGGGCTTTGGGGCCGATGGGCGTCATGGAGCCGTTGGACACATGACAGCCTTTGCACTGGTTCACGTTGGGAACGGCGTAGCGTATTTCCTGGGTGCTGCCATCGCCCAGCGTCGCCATCACGGTGAGGGTTTTTCCTGCCCGCTTCAGCACGGCGTCTGTCTGCTCCGCATTCCAGACAAAGGGAAGCGCCAGCCAGCCTGATGCCTGATGGATAAGCAGCCGCGTCTCCACCAGATGAAGCCCGCCTTCCTCGCCACTGGCAAGATCAGGATAGGCAAAGGTCTTCACCAGGATTGTGCCAACGGGAAAGTCCAGCGCGCCCCGCTCGCTATAGGGCGCCGACATGCCGTCGGGTACCGCAACAAAGCGGAGCTTCACCGCATAGTCCGTGAATAGAGGTGTCGCCAGATCATATGGCACCACGCCTTCCGCCGGGATCTGCCCGCGGAGATCAGCAAACAGACCGTACTCCGAAAGCCGTTTTGGAGGCGTCTCAGAAAGAGCCGCCCCCAGGTTCACCGCAAGGGCTGGCGTCCCCATCCCAAGGCAAAAGCAAAGCCCCAGAAGGATCGCCAGCCTATGGGAGAAAGCCCTCATTGGCCGGCCAATTGACTGAGCGTGACCGGGGTCAAGACGGCTGGATCACCCGCATGGGACGGTGCCTCGCGCTCCACACCGTGGAGCCAGCGCGCAGCAAACCAGAAGGTCACGTCCAGATTGGTGAATGTCACTTCCCCGCCATCGGTTGCCTCGTTCGCACCTATATAGATGCCCTCACCCGCGCTTGGTCCAAAAAAGGTCTCGAACCAGGGCAGGCGCCCGTCCCAGATTATGTCTGCGACGGGTGTGCCGCCGATTTCTGCGAACAGGTCGCCGATTTCATTGTCAGGCGCAAAGCCGTTGTTCCCGAACTTATTGTCATGCACATGAATGCCAGCGGGAAGCGGCTGGTAGAGCTCATCGTCATAGTCATTGGGATAGCCGGTGATCATCAGGCCGGTTGTGGCGTTGCCGTCGATCTCATTGCCAAACAGTTCCACGTTCCGGTTGGCCATCACCATGATGCCGGTGCCCATGGGCACACTGCCGACAATGTTGCCCTCTGGCGCAAAGTTGGGCGTGTCGTTGTTCACCGAGCGATTGTTGAACACGCGAATGCTGTGACCGCCCTGCTGCGGCAGGCCCGGCAGGTCGAAAATCAAAATGCCGCCGGTATTGTGGGTCGCAAGGTTGTCGTACACGTCGGCATAGAAGGAGTTCTCAATCTCAATGCCCGCCACGTTATATTCGGCGCGGGAATTGCGCACGATGATGTGCTGGGACTGACCGACATAAATGCCCGCGTCCGACGCACCAATGGCCACGCAATTCTCGATCAGCACATGGGTTGAGGAGACCGGGTAAAGACCATAGGCGCCGTTCTCTGGTGACGGGCCGTTTGTCCATTCCACACGAATGTTGCGGAAGGTGATTTCGTCAGACCCGTTCGCCTTGATGGCATCGCCCTTCACATCTTCGATGGCAAAACCTTCGAGCACGATCTTGTCAGACGTCACCAGCAGCCCCTCGCCGCCTGTCACCTGCCCTTTGAAGGAGAGGATGGTGGTGTCTGGCCCCTGGCCGCGCAGGGTCACGCCGTCAATGTCGAGGGAAAGTCCATCAGTGAGATGATAAGTGCCCGCTGGCAGGATGATTGTGTCACCGGGAGACACGTCGATCAGTGCCTCCTGGATGATCTCCTGGGCGCTCGCCTCGGTGCTCACCAGATCAAGTTCTATGGTTGCCGCACGGGCCTGCGCGCCCAACAGCAAAAGCACCGCTGAGGCGGTGATGGTCAATTTCCCCAAAGTCATAATGTCTCCTCGTTCAAAACATGAAACATATTCATATTTTACTGCTATGCTTGTCAAGCGCCCATGAGAATGAGAAAGAGGGGTCATGCGGGAACCAACACAGGAAAGAGGCCGACAGCGCGTTGCCAAGATATTGGCGGCAGCGGCCAGACTTGTTGCCAAGCACGGGGTCGAGGCGGTGACGACGACAGAGCTTGCCCGGGCCGCAAAGGTGCCGGTGGGCTCCATCTATCAGTATTTTGAGGATGCGGCGGACGTGTTGCGCCTGCTGCAACGCCAGCTCGGGGAAGAGATTGTCGCTGCGTGCAATGCCGCCCTTGAAACCGCGCCAAAAGACATTGGCTGGCGGCGGGCGACGCGGCTGTCATTTGATACCTATTGGGAGGAGCTGCTGAAGCGGCCTGTCTATGTGGCGCTGCTGCGTGATGCCACCCGCACCCAGTCTTTCGCAGACACGATGAGCACCGGCGACAGCGACATTGGCGATCTGTTTCGCGCGGGCCTTGTGGCCGGTGGCGTCACCCTCGCAGGCCCCCGCGCCCACGCGATCATCGAGACCGTGCTGGGCTCCCTCTCCGCCCTCACCGACCTCGCCATGCTCAGTGACGACGCCAACGAGCGCGACGCCCGGCGCCGCGAAATGCTGCGCATGATCGAGCTTTATCTGAGTGATGTGATTGAGGGGTGAGGAGAGGGTCGTGAGCAACGTCGCCACGTTGCTAATCGCCGCGTGACCCTCGCTCAAAACGGGCGATAGTTGCTTGTAACCGCCCTTTCAAGGTGACGCTCGCGTCTTCTTCGCCCGGTTTGTCAACCCAACGCGCATAGTCGGCCATATCCGGATAGGTGATTTTCTTTTCTACGTCTAAAAAGTCAATCGAGTAAATTTTAACGTCATCAGCGGCAAGGTGCTTTTTAAGCTTTTTGGCCTTACGTAGTAACGCATCATGCAGAAGCCGCGAAAATGCCAGGCAGCCATCTGAATGCATTTTGAGGGCTTCAATGAGCGATTTGTAATCAGCGTCTATGTTCCCCTCTTGTGTCGGCAAGCCAAAAAAACATTCAATCTTCTCTTTGTCTGTTTCCCATTGCTTTGACTTAAAACTCTTTATGAAAATCGTTCGCCCGTCGATTGCCTGATCCAATGCATGTAAGCATTGAACTAGTTGGGCCATTAGCATCACCTGCCGACCCGACAGGCTTATTCTCTCGTAAACTAGACGCTGCAAATCAACAACAGGTGTAACCAACTTTGGTAAAGTCTGAAAATCCATCGGCACATAAATTTCATATACTTCACCTTGTTTATGTGTTGCGACTAATTGTTGAAATTTGAGATCTAGTTGTTCGTAGCTTGAGACCAAACCATCAAGATGCTGCATCTTCAACTGGGCGATCGTGTTGATAATATTGTTCACCATCGCCAAAGCATTTAGCGTTGCTTTGAACTCAGAATTTTCCTCGCGATAAATTTCCTTTTTTCTTGCTATTTTGTCAGCGGCATATGCACCGCCCCAAGCGCCAGCCAGTGACCCAATCGCCGCGACAAAAAAAGTCAAATATGGAACATTCCATGTTTCTTGGAGCAGGCTCTGAACTAATGTTCCATTATCAATAATCATCTTCTGACCATTAGCTCCCTATTGCTAAAGACTTGAGGACTCACCGCACCAAGGCCCCCGCCGTTTGGGCTTCGTTTTTTACGTAATTGCGGAAGGCCTTGAAGACGCCGAGTTTGATGTCGGGGTCCTGGCCATCGCCCATGCGCAGGAGTTGCAGGCAGAACCAGCCTTGCTGCCCCCAGCCGTTGAGTCCTTTCACTAACGCGAAAGGACTGTGAGGGCCCAGCCAGCCGGGGCCGATCTGCAATGTCTTTTCAAACGCCGGGGTTTCGCTCATCGCGCCTGACAGTAATTTGTTGGGCACCTGTGCATCCACGCAGAGCGGACGGCCAAGGCCCACCATGTCCATGGCGCCGGACGCGAGTGCTGCGTTCATGCCCGCAACGGAGCGGAAGCCGCCGGTCACCATCAAAGGCATGGTGGTGACGGCGCGAATGGCTTGCGCATATTCCAGAAAATAGGCCTCGCGGGCGATGGTGCTTTCAGCGCGTTTTTCCGAGCGGTCGGGATTGAGCGTCATGTCGTCATAGCCGCCCATGCGCGGTTGCTCGTAGGTGCCGCCGGAAATTTCCAGCAGATCAACCTTCTCATCATTCAACCATTTGGCGACCTGTAGTGCGTCCTGATCGCTGAACCCACCGCGCTGGAAGTCGGCAGAGTTCAATTTCACGGAGACGGGGAAATCGGCCCCGACGGCGGCGCGCACCGCCCGTACAGTTTCAAGCAAAAGCCGCGCCCGGTTCTCCAGACTGCCGCCCCACTCGTCGGTGCGTGTGTTCACGTCGGGGGAAAGAAATTCTGAAATCAGATAGCCATGGGCGCCGTGCACCTGCACGCCGGTGAAGCCCACATCGCGGGCAACACCGGCGGCGTGGGCAAAGCGTTTGATGACATCTTCAATCTCGGTGCCTGTCAGCGCGCGGGGCTTGCCGAACTGGCTGCCGGGCATTTCCAGCGCAACATCAGACGGGCCCACGGGCTGCTTTGCCACTGACGCGGGTGTTTGCCGCCCCGCATGGCTGATCTGCATCCACAGGTGGGTGTTGTTGGCGGTGCCCGCCTTGGCAAAATCCCGCAGGGCTGCAATCGCTTCATTCGACTGAGGGCCGTCAATCGCCACATTGCCCGGACGTTCCATATAGCGCCGGTCGACCTGCACATTGCCGGTCAGCAACATCCCCGCCCCGCCCTCTGCCCAGCGGCTATAGAGATTGACGTGGCGTGCGGTCGCCTGGTTCTGCGGATTGCCCAGACCTTCCGTCATCGCGGCCTTGGACAGCCGATTTTTAAGAACGGCCCCACATGGCAGTTTCAGCTCATCATTTATGGTCGCGGTCATGACATTTGTCCCTGAATAATTCTGTTGCACCATCATATGGGGAATTGAGCGGCTTATACCATCTTCCAGATTACGCGTTTCCGGACGGAAAACCGGTACCCACTTTTCCTACCATCTTCCAGATTACGCGTTTCCGGACGGAAAACCGGTACCCACTTTTCCTGGAAACGCTCTAAACTCAAAATCTGATTCGTAGAGGCCGCCGCTTTGTTCCGGCTGGCCCTGGTCCCCTTATTTTTCGAGTATTCATGCCCGCCAAGAAGAAATCACCCGCCCCGAATTCCAGTGATGCTGACTTGTTTGCTTCACCCAGGAAGGGTGCGGCCAAGGCTGCGCCAAAAAAGGCGACGCTCAAGTCTTCCAGCAAATCCGGGGCGAGCAAAAGCTATTCGGCCAAAGACATTGAGGTTCTCGAGGGGCTTGAGCCCGTTCGCCGCAGACCAGGCATGTATATTGGCGGCACGGATGAGCGCGCCCTGCACCATCTGTTTGCCGAAGTGCTGGACAATGCCATGGACGAGGCCGTCGCCGGTCACGCCAGCTGGATTGATGTGGCGGTTCTGGAAGACGGCTCCATACGGGTTGCCGACAATGGCCGGGGGATTCCCGTCGACCCCCACCCCAAATTCAAATCGAAGTCCGCGCTCGAAGTCATCATGACCACGCTGCATGCGGGCGGTAAGTTCAGTGGAGACGCCTATGAGACCTCCGGCGGCCTGAACGGGGTCGGGGTTTCGGTGGTCAACGCTCTCTCAGACTCACTCATTGTGGAAGTTGCCCGCGATCAGCAATTGTATGAGCAACGTTTTTCCCGGGGGAAACCACAAGGCGGACTGAAGAAAAAAGGGTCCATCAAAAACCGTCGCGGCACGACCGTAACCTTCCACCCGGACGCGGAAATCTTTGGCGACCGGTCGAGTTTCAAACCGGCCCGGCTTTACAAGATGACCCGCTCGAAAGCGTATCTGTTTGGCGGTGTGGAAATACGCTGGACCTGTGCCGCCTCTCTGCTGAGTGAAAAAGACACGACGCCCGAAAAGGATGTTCTCCATTTTCCCAATGGGTTAGTCGATTTTCTTGCGGTTTCAACTGAAGGCCTGACCTCAGTCACAGCCGAGCCCTTTACCGGACGTGTGAAGCGCGAGAATGGCGGCCACGGCACTGTCGAATGGGCCATTGGCTGGTATGCGGCCAGCGACGGTTTCATCTCGTCTTACTGCAACACGGTCCCCACACCGGATGGCGGCACCCATGAAGCGGGCCTGCGCTCGGCCCTCACCAAGAGCCTGAAGGCCTATGGCGGGTTGGTGAACAATAAGAAGGCAGCACAGATCACCGCCGACGATGTGATGAGTTCAGCCGGTGCCCTGCTTTCCATCTTTATCCGGGAGCCGGAATTTCAGGGTCAGACCAAAGACAGGCTGGCCAGCCTGAACGCGCAGAAGCTCACAGAAGCGGCGCTGCGTGACCATTTCGACCATTGGTTGACGGGGCAGCCGCAACAGGCTGCGAAACTCCTCGACTGGGTGATCGACCGCGCCGAAGACCGGCTGCGTCGCAAACAGGAAAAAGAGGTCAACCGTCAAACCGCCACGCGGAAACTCCGCCTGCCCGGCAAGCTGTCGGATTGCTCCCAGTCGGGGGCGGCGGGCTCTGAGATATTTATCGTCGAAGGCGACTCTGCCGGTGGCTCTGCCAAGCAGGCCCGTGACCGCAAGACACAGGCCATCCTGCCGCTACGAGGCAAGATATTGAACGTTGCCAGTGCAACGGCTGGCAAGATGGCGGCGAACCAGCAGATCGGCGATCTGATACAGGCGCTGGGCGCGCGCACCGGTGGCCAGTACCGCGATGAGGATTTGCGGTACGAGAAAGTCATCATCATGACGGATGCGGACGTGGACGGCGCTCACATCGCCTCCCTCCTCATCACTTTCTTCTACCAGGAGATGCCAGGCCTTATTGAGAACGGCCACCTGTATCTTGCTGTGCCGCCCCTCTACAAAATCGCGCAAGGGGGCAAGACGGTCTATGCCCGCGATGACGCCCATAAAGACGCCCTTCTCAAGAGTGACTTTACGGGCCGCGGCAAGATTGAAATCAGCCGTTTTAAGGGGCTGGGTGAAATGATGGCGGCGCAGCTGAAAGAAACCACGATGAGACGGGACAAACGCACCCTGCTCAAAGTGATAATTCCGCAGGAAGACGTGGATGCCACCAGGGAATCAATCACGCATCTGATGGGCAATAAACCGGAGCTGCGGTTCAAATTCATCCAGGAACGCGCTGCTTTTGCGACAGATCTGGATATCTAGTCCAAGCATGGATGACCCAAAGTGATTTGTGGCTAAAAAGCCACACAACCTGTGGCGGTTTTGTTGACAATCCGTCTGCAAACTTTATGGTCCGCCCCAATTCGTTTGGCAGCGCTGGACTTTTAGCTGCCACTCGCCGCGAGAGATTCACCATCCGGGTGACCCAAAAAGCGGCCAATGCAAATGGCAGAATAGAGACATATGACAACTGAAGAATTGGGCAGCGCGCCCGAAGTTACTTTCGATGATCTAGGCCTGGGCACCAAAGTGCTTGAAGCGGTCAAAGACGCTGGGTACACCGTGCCCACCCCCATTCAGGCACAGGCCATACCGGAAGCTCTGCGGGGCCGCGACATTCTCGGCATCGCGCAGACAGGCACCGGCAAGACCGCCTCCTTCACGCTCCCCATGATTGATAAACTGTCGCGCGGTCGCGCACGTGCGCGCATGCCGCGTTCCTTGATCATGGAGCCGACGCGTGAACTGGCAGCGCAGGTTGCTGAAAACTTCGAAGTGTATGGCAAGAACAGCAAGCTCACGATGGCACTGCTCATCGGCGGGGTGTCGTTCTCCGAACAAGAGAAAAAACTTGATCGCGGTGTGGACGTTCTGATCGCCACGCCGGGTCGCCTGCTTGATCACTTCGAGCGCGGCAAGATATTGCTGACCGGCGTGCAAACACTGGTGATTGACGAAGCGGACCGCATGCTCGACATGGGCTTCATCCCTGACATCGAGCGCATCTGCAAACTTATTCCGGGCAAGCGCCAGACGCTGTTTTTCTCCGCGACAATGCCGCCCGAAATCACGCGTCTGACAAAAGCGTTCTTGAAAGACCCCGTTCGTATTGAAGTGTCGAAGCCTGCTTCTGTTGCTGCGACAGTGACACAGAGACTGGTTTCCACAACGCGGCTCGACAAGCGCGATGTGCTGCGGAAACTTCTCAAGTCAGAGTCTGTGAAAAACGCGATCATCTTCTGCAATCGCAAACGCGACGTCGGTGTTCTGCATCGCTCGCTTGTGAAGCATGGGCTTTCTGCGGGCTGCCTGCATGGTGACCTGGATCAGTCAACACGCATGAAGACGCTTGCCGCCTTCAAGAACAACGAAATCCAGCTGCTGGTCGCCAGTGACGTGGCCGCACGTGGTTTGGATATTCCTGCGGTCAGCCACGTTTTCAATTTCGACGTGCCTTCGCATGCAGAAGACTATGTGCACCGTATTGGCCGCACCGGACGGGCGGGCCGTGAAGGTGCAACCTTCATGCTCTCGACGCGAGAAGATTCCAAATATCTTGCGGCCATCGAAAAACTGATCGGCTACAAAATCGAGGAAGCTACGGCGGCGACCAAGAAGGATGCGAAATCCTCCACGGCACCGGCTGCAGCTGAAGCCAAGACTGCGACTGCGGAAAAGGCTGCGACCTCGGAAAAGGCTGCGACCTCGGAAAAGGCTGCGACCTCGGAAGAAGAGACCGCGCCCAAAAAGACCCGGACACGCCGCAGCCGGGGTGGGCGCAATAGGAAAGCCGACGAGAATACGGCTGCCAGTGCTGATGAGACCACAGCACCCAAGCCCAGCCGGGAAAAATCTGAGGCATCCGATGAGAAGGCTTCAGCAACCGACACTGACAAGGCAAAAACCACGCCCAAAGCGGAGGCGAAAACGGCTGAGCCTGCTCAAGAACAGACGGGGAAAAAGGCTCACGACCCATTTGATGGTCATATGCCTGCTTTCCTTGCCAGGCCTATCCTGCGCCGGGACCCGGTAACGGAAGACGCCTAAAGCTCTTTTCGCACTTTCCATTTTTTGTTTGCTTCCCTCCTCAGCTTGCGTCAGGCTCCAATAGTAATGTAAATTTACTAGATGGGCAAGGTTATGGCTGGCACCAAACTGACCGCAGCAGTGGCACTACTCGCGGGATTTGCATGCCTCACAACGGGAACCTTCGCAAAGGTTCCTGATTCTGTTGCGGCGCGCCTCGGGCGTGACCTCACGCCGCTGGGGGCGGAACGCGGTGGCAATGGTGATGGATCTATTCCGGCTTGGACCGGCGGTCTTTCATCACCGCCTGCGCATGTGGGCTATCAGGCCGGGATGCACCACCCTGATCCCTTTGCCAGCGATCCTCGGCTGTTCACTATCACCCCTGCCAATGCGGCTCAGTATGGAGACCGGCTAACAGGTACACATAAAGCTCTGCTTGATATGTATTCCAGCAGTTATTTCATGCCTGTCTACCAGGCACGCCGGACCTGTACGTTCCCGGAGAATGTCTTCGCGGCAGCCCGCAACAACGCCGTCGTCGGCGAGCTTGCTCCCGGTGGGAACGGGGTCACCGGGGCGATTATGTCCAAGCCCTTCCCCATCCCCAACAGCGCGTATGAGATCATCTGGAACCACATGCT
>CAZFHW010000059.1:0-16218 GCA_964518885.1 uncultured Parvibaculum sp.
TTGCGACCAATGAAGTGCGCATCTACGTGCGCTGACCCTCTTCACGATCAACAAAAACCCGGCCCTTAAATTTCAAGAGGCCGGGTTTTTTGTGATCCGTTCGAGGTTTAGCTCTGTTTGGGGGGATAGGCGTTGCGGTACCCCATCATGTCACCCAGGGTTTCGGCTTCATAGACGCCACGGGCGATGGCGCGGGCGACACAATCCCCAGCATAGGTCCCGATGGCGGTGAGATCGCGAACGCGCATCTCCTCATCAAGCGCATACGCTCCCGTTGCCAGGACAAAGATCACATCCCCATCGACGGGGGCATGGGCGGGCCGCAAGGCTCTCGCCAATCCGTCATGAGCCATCAGGGCAACCCGGTGGCATTCGGCGGCGCTCAAGGCGGCATTCGTCGCCACCACGCCAATGGTTGTGTTCTGCCGAGGTCCCGCATCATCGGCCTTGGTGCCTCCCTGCCAGCCGCTCTCACTGGCGGCAAGTGTGGCCACGCCAACACCCCCAAACTCCGCCTCTCTTTCAAAAGGTGCTGCCCAGAAGCTGCCTGTTCCAGGCACCACCGCCGAGCCGTAGGCATTCACGGCCATCAAGGCTCCTACCTGCAAGCCATCTGAAGTGCACAGGGATGCCGACCCCGTTCCGCCGTTCAGGCTCCCCGCTTTGGCGCCGTATCCAGCGCCCGCATTGCCAAGCTCAAAAGAACCGGCAGCGGCCGCGACGGCCTTTGCGCCCAGATCGCGGTAGGGCGGCAATTCGCCCCAGCTTTTGTCACCGCCGTTCGCAAGATCAAACAGGATCGCGCCGGGAACGATGGGGGCGCTCACGTCGGTGCTGTTGAACTTGTAGCCCCGCCCCCGCGCGCCCAGCCAGGCCACCACACCGGACCCCGCATCAAGTCCGTAAACAGAGCCGCCAGACAGGGTCACCGCGTCGATCACGCCGCCCAGTAACCTTGAGGGGTCCAGCGCCTCGGTTTCGCGGGTGCCGGGCGCGCCCCCCATCACACTGACCGCTGCCACAACGGAACGGTCTGGTAGAATGACTGTGGCGCCGGTGCGCGCCTGCCTGTCTTCTGCATGACCAACTTTGATGCCAACCACATCCGTGATCAAATTGAGAGGTCCGGGTTTTGGGGCGGTATTGTCCATTGTGTCCTCGCGAATTTAGGATGTCCCCACGATAATACAGGGGGAGAGGCTGCAAGCCGCGGACGCTATCGGCCTTGAGCGGAACGGTCAATCACTTGCAAAATGCGCTAAGCTCCCAATCTAACGCGCTGGCTAGTGGGCCGGCTGCCTATTGTTTTGGGCCTTTGAGGAGATCCTTATGCGCTTTTCTCGTCTTGTCGCTGTGTTTGTCGGAGCTGCCACCCTCCTCACGATTGTCATGCTGTGGCGCGACTACTCGGAGACCTCGGGCGACCTGAGCGCGGCGAGCGGCGACTATATGGTGTCAGCGGCACACCCAGAAGCGGCCCAAGCCGGGTTTGATATTCTGGCCGCCGGGGGATCGGCTGTCGACGCCGCCATTGGCGTGCAGTTGGTGCTGACCTTGGTTGAACCTCAATCTTCAGGGATTGGCGGTGGGGCCTACATGCTGCACTGGAATGAGGGGCAACGCGCGCTGGTGGCCTATGACGGTCGGGAAACCGCCCCTGCGGGTGCCACACCGGAACTGTTTCTTGATGAGGCAGGCAAACCGCGTTCGTTTTTCGACGCTGTGGTGACAGGCCAGTCCGTCGGCGTGCCGGGTGTCATTGCCATGCTTCATCTTGCCCATCAGGAACACGGTGTGCTGCCGTGGGCCAGGCTCTTTGACCATGCGATCCGCCTTGCGGAAGACGGCTTCACGGTTACGCCGCGGCTGAACATGATGATCGGCTGGTCACCCGCCCTGCCCCGGCTTCCCTGGTCGCGGGCCTATTTTTTCACAGAGACAGAGGGCGAGGAACCAACCCCGTTGGCCGTGGGCACAATTCTCAAGAACCCGGCTTACGCGGCCAGTTTGCGACTTATTGCAGAGCAAGGACCGGAGGTGTTTTACACCGGCGAAATTGCTGAAGCGATTGTTGCCATGGTACAGAATGCGCCCGTCCGCCCAGGCACACTCAGCCTTGCGGACATGGCCGCCTATACGCCGGTCAAACGTGACGCTGTCTGCCTGGCGTACCGAGCCTACTCGGTTTGCGGAATGCCCCCCTCCAGCTCCGGCGGGCTCACCAGCCTGCAAATTCTGGGCATTCTGGAAAATTTCGATATGGCTGCCCTGCAGCCAGGGTCGGTGGAAGCCATCCATCTTATCACCGAAGCAAGCCGTCTCGCCTACGCAGACCGTGATCTCTATATCGGTGACACGGACTTCGTCGATGTCCCCGTTGCCGCCATGCTGGACGAGGCCTATCTCGCCACACGTGCCCGACTGATCAACCCGGCGCAAAGCCTGGGTCGGGCGGAGGCTGGCCGACCGGGTGCTGCAGGTCAGGCGGGCGCGCTCCAAGAGCCCCCCTACGCGGCCAACGTGTCCCGCTCAAGACCTTCGACCAGCCATTTCAGCATTGTTGATGGGGCTGGCAACGCTGTCTCGATGACCACATCGGTTGAAGCCCCGTTCGGCAGCCATTTGATGGTGGGTGGCTTTTTCCTGAACAACCAGCTCACCGATTTTTCTTTCCTGCCGGTGGTCGATGGCAAGCCAGTCGCCAATGCCGTCGCCCCTCACAAACGACCACGGTCTTCCATGACACCAACGCTTATCTTTGATGAAGCGGGGGATTTTTATGCGGCCATCGGGTCGCCGGGCGGGAGCAGGATCATCGCTTATGTCTCGCAGACTATTGTCGGCCTGCTTGATCACGGACTGTCCATGCAGGCCGCCATCGACCAACCCCGCCATGTTGACCGTAATGGACCGCTTGAAATTGAGGCAGGAACCGGCCTGGCTGACCTTGAACAAGAGCTTAAAGCGCTTGGGCATCAGGTCATCGTCAAGCCAATTACCAGCGGTCTTCATGGTATTCTCCGGACCTCCGATGGTCTTGAAGGCGGTGCGGACCCCCGACGTGAAGGCGTTGCGCTCGGCGGGCCTTGATTATCGAAGGTTATCCAAGGCGCTTTTGTCCTGCCTGGTGTGCTATGACAGCGTTAAATTGACCCTGATATTTCTGGAGTAGAAAAATGATCGGAAACCTCAACCATGTCGGTGTGGCGACACCGTCCATTGAAGACAGCGTCAAACTCTACCGCGATGTTCTGGGCGCGACGAAAATAGGCGAAAAATTCTCCATGCCTGAGCAAGGTGTGTGGGTCTGCTTCGTCGATCTACCCAATGCGCAGATTGAACTGATCGAGCCTTATGGCGATGACAGCCCGATCCATGGATTTCTCAAGCAAAACCCAGCGGGTGGTCAGCATCACATCTGCTTTGAAGTCGACGACATCATTGAAGCCCGTGATGAGATGAAAGCCAAAGGCGCTCGCATTCTGGGCACCGGCGAACCACGCATTGGGGCACACGGCGTCCCCATCATCTTTGTGCACCCCAAGGACATGGGCGGTGTGCTGATCGAACTGATGCAGAAACCGGAAGCCGGGCACTGATAGGGGCTATTGCCGGAGCAGGTTTGCACCGATATTGAACAGTCCTTTTAGGGCCGGATCGGGGGCCGTTACGACGTAGGTCGGGATGGTCTCCAGATAGGCCCGCATTTTGCCCCGCGCCTCAAAGCGCGCACGGAAATCTGTGCCGTCGAACAGACCTCCCCATCTGGGCACAATACCGCCAGCAATATAAATGCCGCCTGTCGCGCCCATGGTGAGCGCTACATTGGCGGCGGCCGCCCCAAGCCAGGCTGTAAAACAGGCGACGGTCTCCGTACTGACGGGCTCGCCCCCGGTTGCCGCCCGCGCTGCAATCTCGGCAGCACCGACTTTTTCGAGTGCCACCCCTTCCAATTCACAAAGCACATCGTGCAAGGTTTCAATGCCGTCACCGGACAGGATGGTTTCGGCGTCCACGACCCCATGACGCTCCAGCAGACGCTCGAAGATGGCAAGTTCGCGTGCGTTAGCCGGCGCAATATCGACATGGCCACCTTCTCCGTCGATGAGGGCGTATCCTCCCTCTTGATCGGGCACAAGCCCCGCCACACCAAGGCCGGTTCCAGCCCCCAACACGCCCATGGGACCTCGCACATCGCGCACGCCGCCACCGATCTGTCGCAGGTCATCGGGTTCTAACAAAGGCAGGGCATGGGCGACCGCGGCAAAGTCGTTCACCAGCGCCACGCTGCTTGTCCCCAGCTTGGCCACCATGGCAGCCTCTGACAGAGCCCAGGGACAATTGGTCATATCAATGCACGCACCACCCGGCCCTATCACGACAGGGCCCGCCCCGCAGATGGCCGCCGCACTGATGAGAGGATGTCCGGTTTCGTCCAGCACTTCCTGCAAGGCTTCTTCAAATGTGTTGAATGAAATGGTTTCGAGAACAAAAGGCGTCGTCAGGGTTCCCACGCCTGCCTCTGCATCTGCAAACGCAAAGCGTGCGTGGGTGCCGCCAATATCAGCGACGAGAATACGATGGCCGTCCTTAATCTGTTCCATGAACAACTCCTTTCTCAACGAGTTGCCGCATCAAACCAGCCCTACTGAGCAGCTCTTGATCCTACCTGCGCGGCATTGGGTCGGTAAGGTATATGAACCCGAAATAGTGTACCGCTCTCTCCCGTTTCGACAAGCTCTAAGGTCCCCCCGTGAGCCCGCACGAGGTCTGCGGAAATAGCGAGACCAAGACCTGTGCCTCCCTGTCGGGTGCTTCCCCCAAACGGCTGAAAAAGGCGCTCACGCGCGACATCTGGAATACCAGGTCCGGTATCTCTGAGATCAATTGTCACACCCTTGTCGTCGCTGCTCGCGCGAATAACAAGTTCGCCCCCTCCCTCCATCGCCTGTACCGCATTGCGCCCCAGGTTGAGCAAAACGCGAAACATGTGATCGGGGTCCACATCCACTTCCAGATTGTCGTCAATCTCGAAATGCACGGTAATGGCATTTTCGTCGGCAATACCTACCGCCTCTATCGCCTCTGCAACCAGCTCGGAAAGCTTAACAAGGCGCCTGACGGGTGGCGCTTCTTCCGCGCTGCCAAACTTCAAGGTGCTGGTACACAGGTGGATAGCCCGGTCGATGGACGCGAAAAGCCGGGGCGCCAGATTTTGAACTGCGGGATCATCTATTCCTGCCAGACGGTCTGAGATGAGCTGGGCGTTTGCAAGAATGTTCCGGAGATCATGGTTGATCTTGCTGATGGCGGTTCCAAGCGAGGCCAACCGCGCTTGCTGGTTGAGCGTTGAGCGCACCTGCGCCTGCAGGTCTGCGAGTTCGCGTTCCGCCACACCGATCTCGTCCAGTCGGGTGGAAGGGATGATCATTCGCGAGGCGTCGTCAGGCTTTTCACTAAATGACACCATATTTTCGGTGATCCGCCGCATGGGCACCACCAAAAACCTATTCAGAGCCAGGAAGACAAGCGACGCTGTGAGAATGGAGATGAAGATAGAGAGGGTCAGGATGTTCGCGGAATAGCTGTACATCGCATCTCGGAGAGGGGTCTCATCAAACACGATCTCAATAAAGTCCCCCCCCTCAAATCGCGGGCGCCCAATCACTCTGACAATGCGTCCATCGCGAGCCGTCATGGCATCGATCATCCCGATGACCAGATCCATAAAAGTTGCATCGCGCAGATCATACGTAACGTTGATCGCGGGGGGCATATCATCCCGCAGGATCAGTCGTCGCGCGGCGTCTCTGTGGAGCACGACTGCGAATGCTTCCGCGTTCCTGAGTAATTCGTCCCGCAAGCGGGTGGACACCATGTTGTCGGGCGCGACCTCCAGTGCCAGGGTCGCAATTTGCGCCCGTGCCAGACGTTGTTTGATCCAGGTGTCGCGAAAGTTGGACAGAGAAGGCACGAAGATCAGAATTTCCGCGAGCATCACAAACAGGATGGTCAGAACCAGAAGCTGGGCAGACAGGGAACGCCGCAGCGGCGCGACAAGGCGCCCAAAAGGGCCCGCCGACGCTTCCGGCACCGGCTCAAGGGGGCTGTCCGAACGGCGTCTGTCAGTCTGTATGTCGTCGTGACCTGTCATAGGTCCCCGATCTGGTTCACGTTCTGCAAGCCACCTCGAGGGGAGGCAGGCTTGTGTACAACGAGTATAGCGCGAAACACGCGCTCAGCCGAACATGCCCAGAAGCTTGACTGCCAGCTTGGTTTTCCAGCTGAAAAGGGTCGGCGTGTAATAGGACCCGGCTGCCCTTTTGCTGATTTCACCAAGGGTTGGATAGGGCGCAACCATGCTGGCCATGGCGCTGATTTTCAGACCTTGTGATTTTGCCAGAACCCAGGGCTGCAAAAGATCACCTGCGTGCGGCCCAACGATGCTTGCTCCCAGAACTCGGCCATGACTGTCCGTGATGACTTTGACAATGCCGCGTGTGCGCCGCTCCGCCTGTGCCCGGTCATTCTCCGCAAGCGGCCAACGCAACACTTCAACCTTGCCGTGTTTGGCGCGTGCCTGTTCTTCCGTTTCCCCGACATGGGCAAGCTCCGGATCGGTATACGTCGCCCACGGGATGGAAGAGTGATCCGCCCTGGCTGGAATACGGAACAGGGCATTGCGGATGACGATGCCCGCGTGATAGCCGGCCACATGGGTAAACTGCAGACCGCCCGCAATATCGCCAATAGCAAAGACTTTTTTGTTGGTTGTGCGCAGGCGTGCATCCACGGTGATGCCACTGCGCGTGTACTCAATGCCCGCATTTTCAAGATCAAGGCCATCCAGATTGGGGCGTCGCCCCACGGCCAGAAGCAGGTGCGAGCCGGTGATTGTTTCCTCGCCCGCATCCGTCTCAATGGTGACCGAAACCGCACCTGCGGAGCCTGCAACTTTCGTGACCTTCGCTCCTTCGCGGATTGTCACACCATCTTCGCGCACCGCATCGAGCACGAGGGCGGTAAGTTCGGGATCATCCTTACCAAGCGCCTTCATGCCTTCCAGAACGGTGACCTCCGCGCCGAGACGACGATAGGCCTGCGCCATTTCCATGCCGATCGGTCCACCGCCTACAATAATGAGATGGCTCGGGGCTTCGGTCAGGTCGAAAATGGTTTCGTTTGTGAGATAAGGGACAGTGTCCAGACCTGGAATGGGCGGAACCGCGGGAGAGGAACCCGTTGCCACCACGAACCGGCGCGCTTTGATGATCTGGTCACCGGCTTCAACTGTTGTCGCGCTTACAAAGCGACCCGGTGCCTGAATAACCGTGACACCCAGCCCCTCAAACCGCTCCACACTGTCGATCGGGGCAATGCCTGCAATCACCCCGTGAATGTGATCGTGTACGGCTTGAAAATTCACCTCTGCGGCTTGAGCTTTTACGCCGAAAGGCACACCTGATCCCATAGCGTGGGCATGTTTGCCCGCCGCAATCAGCGCCTTTGAGGGAATGCAGCCATAATTCAGGCAGTCGCCCCCCATTTTACCCTTTTCGATCAGAACGGTGCGCGCGCCCATCTGCACAGCGCCAGCGGCAACACCCAGGCCGCCGGACCCGCCACCGATCACACAAATATCTGCTTCAATAAGCTTACTCATGGTTCCTCCGCTCGCTCAAAAATCAGCGCTTTGAAAGCGTACTGATCTCAAGCCTTACGATTTGTTTTTTGAAAAGCGTTGATAGATCACCGGGACAAGAGACAGGGCCGCCAACCCCAAAATTGGAAACAGTACTTCTGGCTGAAAGATAATACCAAGATCGGGGTCCTGGCCACTGTCGAACACGGCGCCCAATCCATTCCCGACACTCGCAAAAACGAAGGTCCCCGGAATGATGCCGAAAAATGTGGCCACCACATAGGTGCGCAAGGGGACGCCCAAAAAGGCTGGCGCAAGATTGACCAGGAAAAATGGAAAGAGCGGCACAAGTCGCAAGACCAGCAGGTAAGAGAAAGCGTTTTTCTTAAAGCCCTCTTCCATCTTGCGGATGCCCGGCCCTGCCTTGGCGCGCAGCAGATCTCCGAGCGCTGTCTTGGCAGCCAGGAAAACAATGGTGGCGCCAACGGTGGCGCCAACAACGGTGTAGAGGCCTCCATAGAGAGTGCCAAACAAAAAACCACCTGTCAGCGTGGCGATCAGCGCGCCAGGCACGGAGAAGGCAACCAACACGGCATAAATCAGAATGTAGACGAGTGCCGCCCGCAACAGGTTTTCACTCACCAGAGTTTGCAGGGCTTCACGATTGTCCCTCAATGCATCAAGCGTGATGTAATCGCTGATCCCAAATGCAAAGAAGGCGACCGCACCGGCGCCCAGAACAACAAGTGGCCACAGGCGCTTCAAACTGGACCCTGCGCTCTTGGTATCACCGTTCTCGCTCATGCCATGTCTGCCTTGTTAAGATTTCTATTTTGCTATTTCGTTTTCTTCGGCCTGAAACTCTATTCAGGGGATATTTCGTTGAGGGACCAATCATAATCATACCCTCGAATGCGATCTATGGTTTCCAGACTAGCGAGCAAGTCGCTCTGTGCATATATTTTCAGGTGCGCAATGATGTTGGCATCGCTTTTCCCGAAATCCTCCGCATACCAATCGTATATCTTGGAGACCCGAAGAGCGCCATTTTCCACAACCGCGCCTCGCGAACTATTGATGTAATCGCGCGCGGCTTCTTCAAGATCCGCTTCGAGCGTTTTCCCGGTGAACGGTTTGATCGGCAGGCTGGGGCAGCCAACAGATGCACAATTCACAGCGTAGTGGATGCGGGGGTCTTTCCAGACCGGCCGTAGGATCTGATGTTCGATGTCATCAAGCGATAGTCGGTCCCCTTTGACCGTCACCAGCTTTGCGCCCCAAGGGCCAACCGAAAAGAAGCCGGGAGAGGTGTTGATCTTCCTGATCGACGTGACCGGGTAATTGTCGAGGATAACCCGCACCGTTGCCGCATTGTAGAGATTAGCCCAGAGAGCAAACTGCTCGTTGCGGTTGAGTGCGGCCACTTCCACCGCCTCTAGCGAGGTAATATAGAGTTCCAGCCGGTCACGGTCTTCTTCCGTCTCTGCCCACCGGGCATAATCAACCCGCGTTGGCTCCCCGCTCTCACCGGTAACAAGATAGGCGTCCAGCAATTCTTGCCACTCAGAATGATCTATCACCACGGTAGAGGTCTCCTCATAAGCCGCCCAGCGCTCCCAGGCATCGGCCGCAGGCACCACATTCACGCCTGCGATGAGCCAAACCAGCACCCCAAAGGCTAGAAAGATCAACCCAAATGGCTGCGATCGGGTGCGCACTGTCACGAGGCCCTCGTCTTCCTTCACGATTACAACCATTACGCGCCCTCCTTTAAGGTCTGGAGCAAGATTTCTGCCTGTTACATAACTCCATAACCCAACTTGGGGAGGTAGTGAGGGAAAAGGCCGCTAAATCACCGGCTTGTGAGAGGCTGTTAGGAGTAGTGAAGGCGAGATTCGGTGGCTGGAGACGCGGAATCTCGCGATTTTTGCACACCAGAGCCAAAAAATTACCAAAATCGGCAGATTTCTGCGCCGCCTGCTCGTCTGACATCGTTGACTTGGGGCCATTGTTTGGCCTATACACGCGGCCAGTCAGGCCGTTGGGCATTCCGCCCGCGGCTTCAATTGTTATTGGGCGCGTTCGGGGCGCATGGCTACCAAGCCGCGACCCGTTCTCTCATCCTTTTGAGAGCCACCCAGCTCAGCCGGAGAAGACCCGTGAAACGGACCTACCAACCCAGCGCTCTCGTCCGCAAACGCCGCCATGGTTTCCGTGCCCGCAAGGCAACGAAAGCTGGCCGCTCCATCTTGTCCGCACGTCGGTCCAAGGGTCGCAAGCGCCTTTCTGCCTAGTCCTCTCCTTTCGGACCCTATTGGCAAACAGGATGGCTGACCTTGGTCGCCCCTCCTATTGCAGGGACTGGTCATTTTTGTGAGGACCCGATGGAGCGCCTCAAGGCACGCCGCGATTTTCTAAACACCGCTCGAGGCACCAAATGGGCTGCCCCGGGTCTTGTTCTGCAGGCGCGCCGCCGACCGAAAAACCTTTCCAGCAACGAAGCTCTGGCCAGCAACGAAGACCCCACCAGCAGCGACGTTCCTGCCCGCATTGGGTTTACCGTTACAAAAAAGGTTGGCAAGGCCCATGTGCGCAACCGGGTCAAACGTCGCCTGCGAGCTGCGGCTACAGAAATTTTGCCGCTTGGCGCTAAGCCCGGCTATGACTATGTCCTGATTGGGCGTGCTGGAACCATCACGCGCGCCTATTGCGACCTTAAGACAGACTTGCTAACGGCTCTTTCCAGAGTCCATTCGAAGAAAAACCGTACGGGACGGTCAAAACCGCCGTCAGGCTCCTCAGATACCGGGTCTACAACCGCTTCTCAGAAACAAGGGTGATTTCAGTTTATGTCAGAGAATAGGAATCTCATTCTCGCCGCCGTCCTGTCGGGGGCTGTTCTTCTGGGTTGGCAGTATTTCTTCATTGAGCCCAAGGTTGAAGCCGAGCGTGCCGCTCAGGCTGAAATCGCTGCAACTGAAACAGCGACGACTGAAGGAAGTGTGCCGCAGATACTGGAGAGCACGCCTAATATAACCGCGGGGAGCGCTAGCGGTGCCCTCCTGACTGGCCTGCCACGCGACCTCGCCCTGGCCCAGAGCGCCCGGGTTGCCATCGACACACCTCTGGTGGCCGGATCAATTTCGCTCACGGGTGCCCGGATCGATGATCTGCAGTTGCACACCTATCACGAGACCGTCGATCCAACGTCGCCGGAGATCGTGCTTCTGTCCCCTTCCAACTCGCTCGCTCCGTATTTTGCTGAGTTCGGCTGGACAGCGCCAGCAACTGCGGGCTTAACCGTTCCCGGCCGTGACACGGTGTGGAGCGCGCCCGCACGTGCGACCCTCCTGATCGACCAGCCGGTAACGCTGACCTATGACAATGGAGAAGGACTGGTCTTTCATCGGACCATCGCCATTGATCAGAATTACATGTTCACAATCACTCAGAGCGTGGAGAACAAATCCGGTGCCCCGGTAACGCTCCATCCTTATGGTCTGATCTCGCGCACCGGCACGCCGGAGACAAGCGGCTACTACATCCTGCACGAAGGCATGATCGGCGTCATGGGTGAGGCTGAAGGCCTGGTGGAAATCGACTACGACGACATTCTTGAAGATCGGGAAGTGAAGTATTCGGCGACTGAAGGCTGGCTTGGCATCACCGACAAATACTGGGCAACCGTTCTGATCCCTGAGCAAGGTGCTGCTTTCGATGCTCGTTTCTCCGAAGGCCCGAACCCGCGCCGTGATGTGTATCAGGTCGATTACCTGCTTACGGAAGGCATCAGCGCTCTCCCCGGGGAAACCCTCACGCATATAGCGAGGCTTTACGCAGGCGCCAAAGTGGTCGATATGATTGACGGCTATGACGAGGCAGGCATCTTCCGGTTTGAACTTCTGATCGACTGGGGCTGGTTCTACTTCCTCACCAAGCCATTGTTTTTCGGTCTCGATTATGTCTTCGACATTGTCGGCAATTTCGGGATTGCGATCCTGATCATCACTGTGTTCATCAAGCTTGCCTTTTTCCCCCTCGCCAACCGCTCTTATGAAGCGATGAGCAAGATGAAGAAGCTGCAGCCGGTGATGGAAAAACTCCGGGAACAATATCCTGACGACAAGATGAAGCAGCAACAGGAGATCATGGCGCTCTACAAGAAGGAAAAAGTAAATCCGCTTGCAGGCTGTCTCCCGGTGGTCATCCAAATCCCGGTTTTCTTCTCGCTCTACAAAGTGCTGTTCGTCACGATTGAAATGCGTCACGCGCCTTTCTTTGGGTGGATCCACGATCTGTCAGCCGCCGATCCCACGACCCTGTTCAATCTGTTTGGTGTTATCCCGTGGGATCCACCGTCCTTCCTGATGGTCGGCATCTGGCCGCTTTTGATGGGCATCACGATGTTTGTGCAACAGCGCATGAACCCGGCCCCATCGGACCCAACTCAGCAGATGATTTTCACCTGGATGCCTTTGTTCTTCATCTTCATCCTGGCGAGCTTCCCTGCCGGTCTTGTCATCTACTGGGCCTGGAACAACCTGCTTTCCGTGCTTCAGCAAGGTGTCATCATGCGCAAGCAGGGCGTACCTATTGAGCTGTTTTCCAATATGGGCTTTGAAAAAATATTCAAGCGACCCGCGGCAAAAGATTAGCCACGGCCAGCCTTGAAGGGCGACGATTATGGGTGCTGCTTTATCCGAGCACGAAGACTATCTGGAACGTGGCCGCTGGTCGTTTGCGCAGCCCTGCACTTTCATCAAAGGTGTGGTCCAACTTCAAGGCCTGCCCGGCGACGCCTTGCCTGAGATCGCCTTTGCGGGGCGCTCAAACGTCGGCAAATCCAGCCTGATCAATGCGGCCACCGGGCGCAAAACGCTCGCACGCACCTCCAATACGCCCGGTCGCACCCAGGAAGTGAATTTCTTCACGCTGGGGCAGGAAGGCCAGGAGGGACTATTTCTGGTCGATCTGCCGGGATATGGCTATGCGCGAGAATCAAAAAGCCGCATTGCTGCCTGGACCGGGCTTGTTATGTCCTACCTCCAAGGTCGGCCAACGCTGCGCCGGGTTCTGTTGCTTATTGATGCCCGTCACGGGATCAAAAAGAACGACGAAGAAGTCATGGCCATGATGGACAAGGCTGCAGTCTCCTACCTCATTGTGCTCACCAAGACCGACAAGCTCAAAAAGGGCGAGATTGAGAAACGGCTGGAAACCACAAAAGAGCAGTTGCGCAAGCATGTGGCGGCTTTTCCGGAGATCATTGTCACCTCCAGCGAAAAAGGAACGGGGATTGCCGATCTTCGCGCCCATATTGCCGCTCTAGCTGACCTTCCAGCCATGGGCTATAAGGCCAAGTAGCACGCACTTGGGCGACCAGGTCTCTCGCGTGGATTGGGGATGGGTTGAGGCAGATGAGCAAGACAGAAAACACACCGACTGACGCCGGGCTTGATCGGGCAAAGATACTGTCAGAAGCCCTGCCTTTCATGCAGCGTTATGATCGGCGCACGGTTGTGGTCAAATATGGTGGCCATGCCATGGGGGACGAAGCCCTGTCGGCTGACTTCGCGCGTGACATTGTTCTGCTCAAACAATCCGGCATCAATCCGATCGTGGTTCATGGCGGTGGCCCGCAGATCGGCGCCATGCTGAAGAAACTCAATATTGAGAGTAGCTTTTCCGGCGGCCTGCGGGTGACCAACAAAGCAACCGTCGAGGTTGTCGAAATGGTGCTGGCCGGCTCCATCAACAAGCAAATTGTAGGCGCCCTCAATCAGGCCGGCGGGCGAGCTGTTGGCCTGTGCGGCAAGGACGGCAATCTTATTGTCGCGCGCAAGGTGTCTCACAGGCACGACCCGGACTCCAATGTGGAAAATGCCGTGGATCTGGGCTTTGTCGGGGAACCCGAGAAAATCAATCCGGAAATTCTGGAAACAATGATCCAGTCAGACATTATTCCGGTGATCGCCCCGATCGGGGTTTCTGTTGAGGGCGATACTTACAACATCAACGCGGATACTGCGGCGGGTGCGATTGCCGCCGCGACCCAGGCCAAACGCCTGCTTCTCCTCACCGACGTGCGGGGTGTTTTGGATAAGTCAGGCCAGTTGGTCACCGGCCTGTCGATCTCCGACGCGCGTGCATTGATGACCAACGGGACTATTTCTGGCGGCATGATCCCGAAACTGGAAACATGCATTGATGCCATTGAGGGAGGCGTCGAAGCGGTCGTCATTCTTGATGGCCGGGTGCCGCACGCGGTGCTGCTTGAGCTCTTCACCGAACACGGGGTTGGCACGCTCATCCAGGGCGGCGACTGACCCCTGTTCTTCGCCTCGATTCCGGACAACAAGACTCTCGATTCCGGACAACAAGACTCTTGGCAGCCGCTGCGCGGATGTTATGCTCGCTCCAGACAGTTAGCGGCGGAGAGGCAATCAGTGAACAAACTCAGCAATGGTAAGAAGAGGTGGCACTTTCATGCCCTCTTCGCGATGTTTCTTTGCGCCGGTTTTTCTCTCTCAATGACGCCCGCTCAGGCGAACTACCGCTATTGCAACGCCACCAGCTACACGCTGGACAGTGCCATCGGCTATGAGACGGCAGAAGGCTGGCAGAGCCAGGGTTGGTTTCGCCTGCTGCCGGGAAGCTGCGATACCGTTTTACAGGAGGGGATTGACCGAGAATCCTATTTTGTGTTCGCGCAGTCTATTAATGCCCATAGTGGTGGTACCAAATATTTCAGCGGATCTGACCGGTTCTGCACCGCGCCCGGCGACTTTCATGTCAACGGTCGAACCAATTGCGCCTCACGGGGTTTCGACAATTTTGATTTTACCAGAGTAGAGACACGCACCGGGAATGACTGGACCACCACATTCTCTGAACCCGCAGACTATTCGTTGAAACGGGCCGAAGTGGCCGGGATCCAACGACTATTGCGCGATATCGACGCGGGTGTCAGCCAGATTGACGGCCTTTCGGGAAACCGCACAACATCTGCTATCACGGCATTTCAGCGGTCCATCAATCTGCGGGCCAATGGTCGGATTACATCCGCCCTGTTTGCTGCGCTCACGGAACGGGCAGAACAGAGACAGGCGACGACCGGCCTATCGGTCTGCAACACGACCGACTATCTCGTGTGGGCGGCAGTGGCTTATGAGAGCGGTGAAGGGTTCACATCAAGCGGTTGGATACGGATTGAACCGGCGCGGTGCGAAAAGGCAATCAAGGGCGAGCTGACCCACCGCTATTATTATACCTACGCTGAAGCCGTTGACGGTGCCGGGCTGGTGGCACGCCGCCATGGCCAGGACCTTGTCTGGGCGGGCAATCACACGTTTTGCACCAAAGGCACTCGATTTGAAATTGAGGGCCGCGCAACCTGCAGCGAACGCGGCTTCGATGAGACCGGCTTTAAACGTATAGACACGAACGAAGCGCTGGTTTGGACAGAAACGCTCAAGTAGGGCGTTATGCTTTCGGCTTGATGCCGAAATAGTCGAGCTGCCACTGCATTTTTTCATCGCCCAACGGGTAGGCCGATCCTCCCCGAGGCAGAAGCATCTCCGCGTGGGGAATATGAAAGGCCTTCTGCACCGCATGGGCTGTGCGCATCGCGAGACCGGCCTTCCAGCACAGCGCCGTCACCCCTTCTGCAGAACGGGCCCGCATCAGGTTGGTCACTTTTTTTTCGTCTGTTGCGGTCAACAAAGAGAGAGCAAGGGTAACCGCCCCCCTCTCGTTCAGGTCCGCCAACTTGACGACTTTCTTGTCATCAAGCTGACCTTTTTTGAAAGCCTTCCTGATGTTTTCAAGGACTTTTTCGTCCCTCACGGTGTCCGCATTTTCATCCTCTATCCGCTCCAGAACACGTGTGCGCAGATAGGTTTGCGTCCGTTCGTCGAGATCTCCCCTTGCGGACAGTTCCTCCAGCAGCGCGCGCGCAACAAAACTTGCAATGTGCCGGATGGCGCGGACCGAAAGGCTGGGGCGCATGACGAGTGGTTCATGCATCTCCTCTATATCCGTGGCCTGAGAGACCAACAAGTCCAAGGTGTCATCGCGTATCTGCGCGTCGTGGTTCGACAAAAGCGCGACCACAGCCGGTACGTCAAATGTTTTGGCGATGGCCCTGGCCAGATCTTCGCTCACATCGGGTCGACGCGCGATTGCTTCCGCCGCCCCTTCGACCACGGTGCCCGCGACCAGTTCCATCAGGTCGGCCTCTGACAGAAGTGGTGAATATTCCAGAACTGGACCGCACACGACGATCTCCGCATCCCGTGCCAACGACCATACAATGTGACGCGGAACGTCTGGCATCGCCTTGATTTCCTCAGCGATGATTGCGCGCACGCGCGGGAGCTTGTCGGTCGCCAGTTTTTCAAGCAATGAGACAACGCGGTCCCGCAAGTCCGATTGTACATTTTCGCCGACGTCAGGAACCAAACGTCCTATGCGCCGCGCAAGTTCTGCGCGTACATCGTCTTCAGGATCATTGACAAGGCGCTCACTCGCCTGGATCGGCGTTGACGGATTGGCGGCAACGGCGGCACGAACACTCC
>CAZFHW010000060.1:0-8651 GCA_964518885.1 uncultured Parvibaculum sp.
GATTTCTCGGGGGAGAATTTGATGGCGTTTGATAGCAGGTTGATAAGTATCTGTTTGATCGTGCGCTCGTCGCACTTCACGACAAGGTCTTCATCGTACATCCATTGTTCCAGGCTGACACCCGCCTGCTCTGCGCGCGGTGCTACAATGCGTCTCACAGCTTCAAGGAGGTAACGCATCTCCACCTCTTCTTCCACCAGCTCAAATTTCCCTGCTTCAATTTTTGAGAGGTCGAGAATGTCATTGATGATATTCAGAAGATGGATACCGGAACTGTTGATATCCTGCGCATATTCCTTGTACCGATCCGTGCCCAGGGGGCCATATATCTCGCGCTCCAAGGCTTCGGAGAAACCAATAATCGCGTTCAGCGGCGTCCGAAGTTCGTGGCTCATGTTGGCAAGAAACTCAGTCTTTGACCGGTTTGCCGCATCGGCGAAGTCGCGGGCTTCGCGCAAGTCGTTGGCTTCAAGCTGACGATGGGTAATATCATGCAGCGCAATCAGGATCGCCGGAGCTCCTTTATATCGCATGGCGGAGGTCGTGACATTGACCCAAATCTCACGATCATCTGCTGTTTTAATTGCCAACTCGACAGGTTCCCGCGCCCGCAAAATCGCAATGAGGCTATCCAGGTTGGTAACGGCTTGATCACTGGACATGACACTCATCAAATCAAATGACTTAATTTCACTCGCTGGCACGCCGAGCATTTCGCAGGTTGCACGGTTCGCATATAGAATTTTTGTGTCGTGAGGACGAACAAGGGCCAACGGCAAAGGTGCTGAACGAAACAGACCTTCAAAGTTGCGTTCACTCACCCGTGCTTCGGTCTCGGCCACCCGTCGTTCCGCGATTTCTTCCTCAAGGCGACCTGTCATTTCCTTCTGTCGGTACATGGACAGATATTCAGCTCTTCTCAGACGTCCCCATAGCCGGCCCAACTGGATGCCGACGAGATTTACTGTGCCATAGAGCAAAATCATCATGGCAAATCCGGCAGACGAAACACCTTGCCCAATAGTAAGGGAAAGCAAAAGCACGACGCTACAGCCCAGCCCCACTATCGCGTTGAGATAGAGGCGGTTGGGAACAGCTATATAGTACGTAAAAAGAATAATGATCGTTGCCACAACGATATCGCGGATGCCCACTTCGCCCATGAAAGCTGCAAGAAGGAAGATGGAAAATAGATAGACCTGGGTAAAACTGACACTGGCGTAAAAGGCCTTGTGATCTGACCCATCGGAAAACAGGACAACTGGGACAAACGCAATTATCAGCGTCAAAACACGCAAAGCCAGAAGCTGCAAAAAGACCTGGCCAAATCCCAGAACGACATAATCGACACCAGCGGCCACAACGAACAAAAGAGCAGCGAGCATAACGGCTCTGCTGCGGGCGACCACTTCGTTCCAAGTATCATCGACAAAATGAGCTTCACATTCACGGTCAGCCAATTCACCGTCCCACCGGAAAGTTGGCTGCTCGGAATTATCGGCTCCCATCTGATCCATTTGACTGGCTGCTATACTCATCTCACACCGACGTTTAGGTGATCCAATCGTGGGCCCGGATACATTGACGATGCACCTGCCCCCAAGCCCAAAATCTAACGGATAGGCGTAAAAGATTTGGTTATTGCGAAAGTCGCATTTTTCGTAAAAATGAAACTATTCGCTTACCACGTTATAGTGAGGCGTCATTAATCATAAAATTCCCGATTCCTATGGGAGTGAGAGCAGGAGTATGCGACGTGGCTGGGGTTCTGGACGGTATTAAGGTTCTTGATTTTGGTCGCTACATTGCTGGACCGTATTGCGCGACCCTGCTCGCTGACATGGGCGCCGATGTCATCCGGATCGAAAAACGGGGAGGGAGCGAAGACAGGTTCGTACAACCCGTCGTCCCCGATGCAGCCCCTGGCGAGGGCGGCGAAGGAACCATGTTCCTCCAGCTCAATCGCAACAAACGTGGCATGACACTTGACCCGATGTGCGATGAGGGACGCGCTATTGTCGCTAAACTTGTCGCTGAGGCAGACATTGTTGTCGCCAATCTGCCGCCGCAAACCCTTAAAGCCATGGGGCTTGATTATGCAACGCTGGAGAAACTCAACCCTCGCGTGATCCTCACCACGGTGTCCGCCTTCGGACATGGCGGACCCTATTCTGATCGGGTGGGGTTTGATGGCGTCGCTCAGGCGATGAGCGGGGCGGCATTTCTTACAGGGCACGCCGATGAACCCACCAAAAGTTATGCGCCCTGGGTGGATTTTGGAACGGCCGTCCTTTCGGCCTATGGCACAATGGCGGCCTTGATGGCCCGCGATCAAACTGGCAAAGGGCAGATGGTTGAGGGTGCATTGCTGGCGACAGCCCTAAACTTTTTCAACTTCCATCTGATCGAACAGGACCTGCGCCAGACCGACCGCACCGCGATCGGCAATCGCAGTCCCTATGCTGGACCCGCCGACTGTGTGCAGACCAAGGATGGCTGGATATTTGTCCAGGTCATTGGCGCCCCGCTCTTTAAACGCTGGACACGGATGATGGGGGAAGACCAGTGGCTCACTGACCCGCGTTTTAGCACCGACCTGAAGCGAGGCGAAAACGGGGAAGTTCTCAGTGAACGAACCGCTACCTGGGCTGCTGACCTGACGACGGAGGAAGCGCTCGAAGCACTCGCTGAGGCTCGCATTCCCGCCGGACCGGTTTATTCACCGGCACAGGTACTTGCCGATCCTCATATCCAGGCCATGCAGTACATGAAACCCGTGGACTTTCCCGGCCTGCCCAAACCCGCTCCCATAATGGATATTCCGATCCGCCTGTCGGCAACACCGGGCGGCATCCGCCACCGGGCACCTCTTCTGGGCGAACACACAGACAGTATTTTACAAGATTTGGGATATGACCCGTCCGCTATTGAGCAACTGCGCCAGAATGGCGTCATCTAACGAAAGACCGGTGCATGACCAAAATACCTTCTGATCTGCCCTTCTATTCATTGATGAGCGGCCCAACGCCGCTTCAAGAAATGCCACGGCTGCGCGCCGCCTTATCAGAGCAAGGCGCCACCTGCCCGCGCTTGTTTATAAAACGGGATGACATGACAGGCTTAGCGGGCGGCGGGAACAAAACACGCAAGCTGGAATATCTCATTGGCGATGCGCTGGCGCAGGGGGCGGACACCGTCGTCACGGCGGGGGCCATTCAATCCAATCATGTGCGGCAGACAGCGGCGGCGGCGGCCAACGCTGGATTGAGAGCACACGCGATCCTGTTTGACACAGTCGACGGGTATCAGGACCCGGCCTACAGAACCTCCGGCAACCTGCTGCTTGATAAAATTCTTGGCGCCAAAATTCGCATTGAACCCAAAGATGCCGACGCCATTGCTGTTTTCAAAGAAGTCTTGGATGCCATCAAGGCTGAGGGTGGCACGCCCTATGTCATTCCCGTCGGCGGGTCAAACGCGGTGGGCTCAACGGCCTATGCCGCCGTGTTTCTGGAAATTGAAGAACAGGCCGCCACGCAGGGGCTGACCCTTGACCGGATTGTTCATGCGACGGGAAGTCTCGGCACACAGAGTGGGCTTCTTGCGGGCAAAGCCCTTGCGAAGAGCCGTGTTCGGGTCGACGGGATCAGTGTTGCCCGCCCCACACGCGACGCATTGATTGATGAAGTGTTGGAGATTGCCAACGCCACGGCGAAGCGGATCGGCGGCGGCATTGTGAGTGACGCCGATGTGCTCGTGGACTTTCGACATCTTGGTGAAGGGTACGGTCTTCCGACAAAGGACATGGTCTCAGCCGTCGAACTGCTGGCCCGCACCGAGGGCATCCTGCTCGATCCGGTTTACACAGGTAAAGCCATGGCGGGCCTGATTTCCCTCATCAAGGGGGACGAAATCAGGCCGGACGAAACAATTGTGTTTTTGCATACAGGAGGCATGCCGGGCCTGTTTGCCTATCCCTCACTGTTCGGTGAACGTTGACAGGCATTTTACATCGGCAAGCTCAGGCTCAAGCTGTCGCCTGAAGGGCAATTCGGCCCCGCTTTGTCAACGTGCTGGAGGCCGCAGAACCACACACGCGCTTGGTCAGCTCGCATGCAACAGCGAAATAGGCCTCAGCATTTTCAGCTGCCTCTGGTTCGCTATGGCGCAGCTCTTCGATGATCGCATCTTCATACGAGATGATATAGGTTTCGAGCTCTGGCTGCGTTCTGTCAAACGCACTCTGCGCGCCAATGGCCTGCGCTAAAGGTTTAACATCGTCCATAAAATCAAGTTCGCGCATAATTCTGATGACACGCTCGTCGTTGGGCAGATGGGAAACATCCACGCGACGCGGCCCACCCCGGCCAAATCCCCCGACCCGCTGGAGGGGTAAAGCGTTCGATAGATCTTTGAGATAATGTGCGAACTCATCACTCACAGCAGTCGAAATGAGGTTTCGAGACTTCAGGAGCCGCTGCCCCCAGTTTCCAATTCTCAACAGTTCGATTTCCTTGGTGATCCCACTCGACAATGCCGCAAACTCAACAATCAATTCATGCAGTACGGTCAGATCTGAGAGCCCCGGACGAAGCTGCCGGAAATGATTGGAAATGATCTCCAACCGTTTGATCAACCGCTCGCCCAAGATCGCAAAATCGGTCCTGGAAATCATTGTATCGTCGTTTTTTTGCGCCACCTTGCGCGCAAGTCTTAAAATCTGCCAGGGAAACTCCAATCGTCCCATCAGGGCGAGGGCCAGACAAATTGCCCGCTCCGGATCCCGTTCGTACAGCTTGTCGTAGAGATCTCGAATCCGGGAAACCATCCTGTCATCGAAGGAGGAGATGAGGCGCGGCACTTCGCGCTGCATTTCCCTGATTTCGTCCAAGATCATAAAAACGTCTGCAATCTCACGAGCGTCTTCCAGAATTGCAAAGTGACCCAATTTCTTTACGAGAAGATCGAAATGATCGGGATCGGTTTCGCTGCGTCCCAACGCAGCAGACATTGCAGCAGCTGTCGCTTCTTGCATGACAGTTATGGCAGCCGACAAAGCCTCTTCGTCGCCGCTGTCGAGATGCCGGTGAACACGTTCCAGCATGTCTGGAAAAGTATCCGGGAGGACTTCTTCCTGTATCCAATTCCAAATGGGCTCGGTTGAACTACGCGGAATACGTCCTGCTTCCTTCTCCTCCCGCTCGCCATCAAAAAGAAAATCCTCAAACGGTGCCATGAACAATCGTTGAATCTTTTCTCTTCGTTTTTCTTCTTCCTCTTCATTACGGGGGGGCGGGCTTAGACACTCACGCAGCTCATCAATCGAGAGCCCCAGGTGGCTGACAGGCATAGCGCCGCTATCGACGGCCTCTAGCAGCTTACGCGCGGCATCGGAAGGAAGCTGGCTCAGGAATTTTTTTAATGTGTCAGCTTTGGTCAAAACACCCCTTCCACCACAATTCACTTGCCCCGTTGCGCCACGCAAGCATCCCGGCTAGTGCCGTGCTCACCCTTCTTATGCCTGGGAAAAGGCACTTTCTATCCCCCCAAATTAGCCCACCTTTGCTTAACATTTTATTCACAAACGCCACGACATCCTGCCTAAACAGTCTTGTTTTCCGCCGTTTTTGGTCAACCAAGCTCTTTGGCCAAAAAAAAGGCCGCGGAGCCTATGCGCCCCGCAGCCTCATACAATGCGCTTGGCAGGGATTACTGCATGCGCTCAATGATAATTGCCGGGGCCATTCCGCCAGCGGCACACATGGTAATCAAGCCAAATTGCTTGTCGCGACGTTCCAGCTCGTCAACCATCGTGCCGATCAGGATTGAGCCGGTTGCGCCAATCGGATGACCAAGGGCCATCGCGCCACCGTTCACATTGACAATGTCACGGTCGAGATCGAGGTCACGAATGAACTTCTCTGTAACCACGGCAAATGCCTCATTGATCTCGATAAGATCAATGTCTTCGAGCTTCATGTTGGCTTTCGCGAGAACCTTGCGCGCGGCTGGAACCGGAGCGTTCAGCATCAAGGTCGGGCTGTCACCCATGTTTGCCATGGCGACAACGCGTGCCCGTGGCTTCATGCCGTGCGCTTTTGCATATTCTGGTGAAGCCAGCAGGAGAGCCGCTGCCCCGTCCACAACGCCAGATGAGTTACCGGCGTGATGCACGTGGTTGATTTTCAGATCAGGGTATTTCTGCAGGACAAGCTTGCGGAAAGTGGTGCCCTCTTCGTCCAATTCAAAGTCTGCGATGGCGCCAAACGATGCCTTCAGGTTTCCAAGCCCTTCAAGGGTCGTCTGTGGGCGTGGGAATTCTTCCTTGTCGAGTGCCAGCGTTCCATCATCGTGATAGACAGGAACGAGAGACTTGTCGAAGTGGCCATTCTTGATGGCGTGGTCGGCCCGCTGCTGCGAGACCAGCGCCAGAGCGTCCAGGGCTTCGCGCGGAATGTTTTCGAGAGTAGCAATCGCATCCGCACACACACCCTGGTGTGGTTGTGGATGTATTTCACGAAGGTGCGTGTTGCCATTGTCCATGAAAGGCGACGCATTGCTGCCACCCTGACCATAGAGAGACATCATCTCAGTCCCACCGGCGACCACGAGGTCTTCCATGCCTGACATAATATTGGCGGCTGCGATGTTGACTGAGGTGATGCCTGAGCCACAAAACCGGTCGAGGGTCATCGCGCTGGAGCGAACGTCGTAGCCCGCATCAAGCGCTGCCATCCGGCCAAGGTCGCCGCCCTGCTTTCCGCGCTGGGAGCTGGTGCCCCAGATAACGTCTTCCACGTCTGCGGTGTTGAGGTCGTTGCGCTCTGCGAGTGCCTTCAAAACCGTGGCACCAAGACGCTGCGGGTGAATGTCCGTCAGTGCCCCTTTGCCTACTTTACCAATGCCGCGGGGTGTGCGGCAGGCGTCGATAATCCAAGCCTCAGCCATAATCTCTCACCTTCGTTTCAAGTTGTCTTATGCTGGGATAATCCCTCAGCCGCCTGCCTGCAACAGGTACGAGACATTCCATTTGCTTGACGCAGGGATTACTTGAGACAATCGTGCGAAATTTTGGTGCTTGTACCTGAGCTTCATGAGCTATTTTCGCCAAAACAGGCCAAAAAGAGTACATTCCTCGTGCGCTGTTCCATTGTCGACCCCCCGGAGGTGTTCTTTGTTCGGTACTTTTTTTCCCGATCTGCAGGCTAAAGTTGCGCGAGAAATCTGGTCGAATGATGTCTCCAGTCCGGCGCTAAAACGTCCTTTCATTGTCGCAGCGCGCATTGTGTGGGTTGTTGGACGCGACCTGGCGGCGGGTCAGGCCAGTCTTCGGGCGATGAGCCTTGTCTACACCACGCTGCTCTCAATCGTACCGGTCCTGGCTCTCACATTTGCGATCCTGAAGGCTTTCGGTATCGAAGACCAAATCGAGACTTTGTTGCTGGAGTTTCTGGCCCCGATGGGAGCACAGGGTGAGGAGATCACATCGCGGGTACTCCTGTTTGTTCAACAGGTGAATATTTCGGTTTTGGGATCTGTCGGGCTGGTCTTCCTGGTCTACACATTGATCTCGTTGATCCAGAAAATTCAATCCGCCTTCAACGACATATGGCATGTGACCTCAACCCGGTCGTTAGCACGGCAGATGGCGGCTTATGTCAGCGTCGGACTTCTCGGCCCTCTTGTTCTTGTCCTGGCCATCGGTGTGATCGCAACGACTGTCAGCTCGTTCCTGCTCGACACTGTGGGAAGTTTTGCACCGCTGCGCTCTGCGATGACCGAGCTCAACAGACTGGCGCCGTATGGCTTCATGATGCTCGCTTTTGCATTCCTTTATCTGGTTGTGCCCAACACAAGAGTGAGGATCTCTGCCGCCGTTCTCGGCGGCGCAATCGCTGGCATCATGTGGGTGGGGACAGGCTGGGCCTTTGCCACTTTCGTTGTCACCTCTGCACGGTATGCTGCCATCTATTCCGCCTTTGCCAGCCTGGTGCTTTTCATGATCTGGCTTTATGCGGCCTGGCTCATTCTGTTGATCGGGTGTTCTGTCACCTATTATTTTCAGAACCGGGATCACCTGTCGCCAGAGTCCGGGATCATCCACCTAACACTGGATCAGGTGAAGCGGCTAAGTCTCATCATGCTAACCGTCATCCACCGCTCCTTCCTCACCGGTGATACCCCGTGGACGAGCGAGCGCCTGTCACGCCGACTGGGTATTCCCCCTCAAACAGTGGAAAAAATCGGTGAGCCGCTTCGCCACGCAGGCCTGGTTGCCTGGGCGGGAAACCGACCTCGGCTTGTCCCCACAAAACCCGCAGACCTGACGAAGGTTGGGGAGGTTTTTCAAACAGTGATCAATGCGGACCGGGTTGGCTCAGCCCACGCGAAGATGCTGGGGACGGACTTTGCGGTTGATGCTCTGCTCGACACGATCAAAACCGCGGAAGAAGAAGCGCTGGATGGCAGATCGATAAATGACCTGATCAAGATGGAACCCTCATCTTCGTGAAGATGCCTATGTCGTGCAGATGGATGCACGCATAGAAACGCCGGCAGTCCCTTAGAGCAACCTGCGCTCACTTGAGTGCAGATAAGTTGCTCTAACCCCTAAGTAGATCAAATCGTCAATGATTTGATCTGGGGTCTGG
>CAZFHW010000060.1:8751-16198 GCA_964518885.1 uncultured Parvibaculum sp.
GCACCGATAATGGTACCGGCGCCTTCGCGAGGCCCTGCGCCGTGTGCGTAACACCCGGTCAGGGAAACTGTAATCACCCCTATTGCGGCGAGCTTGACGATATTCATGGCGAAACCCCGTTTGTCAGATCTTGTGAATGTCGAGGAGAGTTTAACAAGGCTGATTTGATCTCCACCTGAACGACGTGTTCATCTAGCGTTCATGAAAAAACCACCAATTACGGCGTTTTCCTAGACTATCGGGGAATATCAGGTCAGACACGGGGCAATAGAATTTCGGCTCTGAGGCCGCCCATATTGCTTTCACTCAGGGTCAATGTTCCGCCATAAAGCTCTGCGGTTTCGCCAACAATATTGAGGCCGAGCCCCGACCCCGGAACAGCCTCGTCAAGGCGGGCGCCCCGCTGCAATACCAGTGCGCGCTTTTCCTCAGGCAGGCCGGGACCGTCGTCTTCCACGGTAATGCGCAACATTGGTCCCTTGCTCCCAGAGCCCGAGAATTTTGTTGCCGTCACGAGAACATCGCGCGTGGCCCACTTACAGGCATTGTCCAGCAGGTTGCCCACCATCTCTTCAAAATCCTGCGCCTCTCCCTTAAAGGCAAGACCCTCTTCAAACTGCTGTCTGAGCGAAATATCTCGCTCCTGATAGATTTTTTCCAGCGTCCGAGTGAGACCGGAAATGGCTGGTTCAACAGGCGTGGAGGCGCCCAATACACGGGCGTTGGCCGCCGTCCGTGCGCGGGACAGATGATGCTCAATTTGCTGACGCATAAGGCCTGTTTGATGAGCAACGGTTGTTGCGAGCTTGCCTTCATCCCGACGGGTTTCATTTGCAAGAACGCTGAGAGGGGTCTTCAACGCGTGAGCCAGATTTCCCACATGGGTGCGCGCACGCTCCAGCACTTCGGTTGAATAGTCGAGAAGGGAATTCAACTCCTCCGCCAACGGTTCAATTTCGAGAGGGAAATCTCCGTGCAACCGTGTTTCATCCCCTGTCCGAATGGCGTGCAATCCCACCCGCACACGTTCCAGGGGGCGCAGTCCGTAGCGCACCTGAATGAGGATGGCGATGAGAATTCCCAGGCCCATCATAATCAGCGCCCCACTCAACAGGCCCGCAAAATCGCCTACCTGCTCATCGAGCGCACTGGTATCCGCCGCTACAGCAAAAGAAATCGGAGCGATCATTCCCGGCACTAGAACAAGGCGCTCAACCACGCGGAGCGGTTGGGCTTCTGGCCCCGACGCCCGGTCCGTCAGCAAATGATCAAGGGGGGTGTTCTGCTCATCCAGAAGGCGGCTCGGCACCAGCAGAGCTTGGTCGAACAGGGAGCGCGACCGAAGCAATCTTTGTTTGCGCCCAACGGGAAGCGGTTGGCCCCCGCGAAAAGGGTGAACCTGCCAGTACCAACCGGAATAGACCCGTTGAAAACGCGGGTCGCTTAGGGGACGAGTCAGGGCCAGCGATCCCCCCTCACCCACTTCAACCGTGGCGATCAGACTGTCCAGAATGGCTTCGAGATGACCATCAAAGGTGGTTTCAACCGATTGACGAAAGAGGGTTGAGAGGGCTATCCCCCCGGCCACCAGAAAGATCACCAGCCATACCGCAGCGGCAGCGGTCAGGCGGAAGGCAAGGCTGTCAAGCCGCATCTTTAGCGGTCGCAAGCCTGTAGCCCAGGCCGCGGACTGTTTCGATCATGTCTTTGCCCAGCTTACGGCGCAGCCGCCCGACAAAAACTTCGATCGTGTTTGAGTCTCTGTCAAAATCCTGATCATACAAATGCTCAACCAGTTCGGTGCGCGACACTACCTTATCTTGATGGTGCATGAGGTAAGCCAGCAAACGATATTCAAGGGAGGTCAGCTTTATTGGCTCCCCTTTCAGGGTCACTCTGGCACTGCGGGTATCAACGCGCAGCTCACCGAGCTCAAGCTCGCTTTTGGCATGACCGGCAGCGCGACGGAGCAAGGCGCGCACGCGTGCCAGGACTTCTTCTGTAAAAAAAGGCTTGGTGACATAATCATCTGCACCGGCATCAAAGCCTGCAACCTTGTCCGACCATCGGTCGCGCGCAGTGAGAATGAGGACCGGCATATTGCGGTTGTTCCGGCGCCATTTTTCAAGAACGGTGACCCCATCCATCTCGGGCAGGCCGAGGTCGAGAATGACCGCATCATAGGGCTCGGTATCACCAAGGAAATGCCCCTCTTCCCCGTCGTGAGCGGTGTCGACCACGTACCCAGCGTCCATCAGAGACTCGCGCAACTGGCGGCAAAGGTCCGGGTCATCTTCAACAACAAGCAACCGCATTTGTTCTCTCCCTGGTGGGGCTGCACAAAAATCGAAACGCGTCAGCGCCCGCCTTTTCGAACATTTAATATTTTGCCGTCATGTGCATTCACGGCAACCAACACCACCTCACCACGCGACAATATCTTTACGTTGTACACGCCCGCCCGCCGATTGAACCCGGCATCCAGAAGGCGGCCGGGATATTCTGCCCGCACCACCGCAAGAGCCTGCTCCAGCGAGATCACATGGCCTGACCGCACAGCGTCGCGGGCATCATCTTGATCCGAACGCGCATACGTCTGATTGGAACGAGCGTAGGAGTTGCCAAACGGATTGTTGAATGTGTCAGCACTTACGGGAAGTGCCGACACCGTGACTGTGCCTAATAGCGTACAAAGGGCAATCACTGCGGCGCATATTGTGGACTGGTGTTTCATAATCATGACCTTAAGCACCTCCGCGTGAACCCGCCATGAACGATTGCGTCGATGTTCATTAATGCGCCACTTCTCCCGCAAAACAGCCGTCAAAAGCCTTCAATGTGGGCGTATTCACCCAAATCAGCTCGTTCTGTGCGCAAACTGTTAATCGGAGCGCTTTCATCCATATAACCGATCGCCATGCCGCAGAAGAACATAAGGTTCTCGGGGATATCCAGAAAACCGCCAATGGTCTCATGCCACAGAGCCCACGCTTCTTGTGGAGCGGTGTGCAACCCTTCTTCCCGTGCCAGCAACATGATGCTCTGGATATACATGCCCAGGTCCGACCATTGGCCAAACCCCATCTGCCGGTCAATTGCGAAGAACAAAGCCGAGGGGGCCCCGAAGAATTCGAAATTGCGATTAAAATGCGCCGTGCGACCCTCCTTGTCGTCGCGTGCGACGTTGACGCTGGCGTACATGTCTTCGCCGCACTTTGACCGACGTGCCCTATATGGATCCGTTAGCCCCTTGGGGTAGATATCGTATTCGGTACTTCCATCTCCGAAGGGATGATCCTTGATCTTTTTCTGAATGATGCCGTTAAAGGCTTTGAATTTTTCGCCTCCCACAGCCCAGACGTGCCAGGGCTGCAAATTGCCTCCTGAAGCGGTGCGTGCCGCCCGCGCCAGGATACGGTTGATCTGATCAGCAGATACCTGCTTATCAAGATAAGCCCGGCACGTGATCCGTGTTTCCAGCGCTTCAGATACCTTCATGACCAATTCCTACTGTGGTGTGTATATAAATTTGAACATTGAATTTCTAAGAGTGGCTCACCGGGCGGTGACATATCGCCAGAGCGCATCCACGCCAACTTCCTGAGGTTTCGCGTCGCTACCCTCTGCGCCCTGCGCCCGATTGATAGCGTCGCGCCCCAGACGTGCCGCCCAGACGCGCCCACTGCCATATTCCGCCCGCCAGCTCCAGAGCCTGCGGGTCACCAGATGCAGCCCGTGCTCATAGGTAAAGCCGATGGCACCGTGAACCTGATGCGCAATGGAGGTAGAGATGTTGACCGCCTCATCAATCCGCGTTTTGGCAACGCCCACTTCGAAAGCCGGGTCACCTCCGTCGGAGGCGCGGTCACATGCGTGAGCCGCAATGGCTCCGGCGGCAGCAGCCTGTGTTGCCAGCACGGCGAGCTGTTGCTGAATGGCCTGGAATTTTCCGATGGGTCGGCCAAATTGTTTGCGCTCGCCCGCATACTGCACCGTCTGCGCCAACAGATATTCGAGCCCCCCTGCCATGAGACCGCAGCGCATCAGCGCGCCCCACATCTCCATGTCGCCGGGTAGATCGCAAGGCGCTGCCTGCACGCTCAGGTCGCCGAATTGAATGGTGTCACGCGGTTCGCGGGCGGTGTTCAGTTCTTCCGACATCTCCAGACCCGCCAGAGGGGCCGCCACAATGTGCGGAACACCCCCGGGACCTTGAACCAATGTCACACCGAGGACGGCTTTGCGACCCCAGGGTACATGGGCGGCAATGCCGTTCAGTTTCCATGCGCCCGGTTTTCCCGACAAAGTGACATCGGTCAGCAAAGTGAGGGGCCCGTCTGGCACTTCCAACCCGGCTTTGGAGAGCAGCCACCCCGCCACCAGTGTTTCGCCAAGCGGGATGGGCGCGCCGTGACGACCTTGCGCGCGGAGCAGGATGAGAGCGTCACCCCAATTGCCGCCCGCGCCACCGGCTTCCTCACTCACCATGAGGCGGGTCAGACCATTTTCTTCCAGTGCGGACCAGAGCGTTTCCGGCCAGGTCCCTTCTTCAGCCGCCTGCCCTACTTCCTTGGTGGCGAGATCAGCAAACAACCGTTCAGCGGTTTCGCTCAAGAGATTTCTAAATTCGTTCATGATCGTCCCCTCACCGCAGGCCAAGACCGCGGGCGATAATGCCCCGCAGAATTTCACGGGTACCGCCCCGCAAGGAAAAGGAGACGCTGGCCTGGGTCAGATAACCCAGCACCTGTCCATAGTCGCTGCCCGTACCAATCATCGGTTCCACACTGGCGAGTTCATGTGCTTTGCCTGGCAATTCCTGCTCATACAGCGCGCCCAGATCTTTCACCACGGAGGCTTCGAGAATAGGGTTTTCGCCCGCCTCCAGCAGGCCCGCGACCGATAAGGACATTTGCCGCAAGGTCACGAGATGGGCGATGAGCCGTCCGATCTCCGCATCGGCACTTCTGTCATCTCGGCGGGCCAGTTCGCGTATCAGTTCGCCGAGCAACAGGTAGCTTGAAAGATAGCGCTCGGGTCCGCTGCGTTCGTAGGCCAGTTCCGCGGTCACCTGAGCCCAGCCATTGCCCTCTTCGCCTACCCGCATGTCGTCGGGCACAAACACATCGACGAACACAACTTCGTTGAAGTGTGCGTTGCCGGTCAGGTCTTTGATAGGACGAATGGTGACGCCCGGTGTTTTCAGGTCGACCAGAAATTGGGTGAGGCCCGCATGCCTATTGTCGGCGTCCAGATGGGTGCGGAACAGCGCAATCATGTAGTGGGCGTTGTGGGCGTTTGAGGTCCACAATTTGGTGCCGTTGACGATCCAGCCGCCATCGGTTTTCACCGCCTTTGTGCGGGTTGCCGCGAGGTCAGAGCCGCTGTCGGGTTCACTCATGCCAATGCAGAGAAGAAGCTCGCCTCTGGCCGCGATGGGCAAAATCTTTTGGCGTTGTTCTTCGGTACCAAAACGCAGTAGCAAAGGTCCGCTCTGCCTGTCACCAATCCAGTGGGCTCCCACCGGGGCCCCTGCGGCAAGCATTTCTTCCAGCACAACGTAGCGTTCCAGCGCACTGCGCTCATGACCCCCATATTTCTTGGGCCAGGTCATACCGATCCAGCCCTGCTCCCCCATTCTCCGGCTGAAAGCCGGGTCGTAACCGCTCCAGGTCTGTGCCCGCACAACGGCAGGCACATCTTTCAATGCGTCCTTCAGGAAGGCACGCACTTCTCCGCGCAATTGCTCGGCTTCGGGTGGAAGGCGACAGGGATCAAAACGAAACTCATGCATGTGCCAGGACAACTCCCCAGACTATTTGTTATTCTTGTTCGTGTTCAGTATTCGGGGCACATTGGGGCAAGTGACCCGCGCGCGCAAGCAACGCCCGGTTACGACACGATTGCCGTCGCGCCGCCATCAATTCGGAAGTTGGTGCTGGTGATTGATTCTGCAAGGGGACTTGCCACGAAGGCCACGAGAGCGGCGACTTCTTCCGTCCGGGCAATGCGCCCTGTGAGGCCCCCGGTCACTTCTTTCATGGCGCGGGCTTCAATTTCTTCCCACGCCTCGCCCCAGTTATTTTTCTTGGCGAGGCTTTGAAACCAGGCTTCCACTTCTTTGGTTTTGATGAGGCCTGGGCTGACAATGTTTGAGGTCACACCGGTGCCTGCCAGCTCTTTGGCAAGGCTCACGGTCAATGTGTGGAGCGCACCCTTGGAGGCATAGTAATGCGGCATACGCGCGGCTGGTGTTGTCGAGCCGATGGTGCCCAGTTGAATAACACGCCCCCAGCCGCGGTCTTTCATCGGCCCGGTGAGGTGGCCGATCATGCGCACGGCAGACAAAACATTGGTGTCATACGCCTCGTGCCACGCCGCACTGTCCGCAGACGACCAGGAGGCCCGGTCGGCGGTTCCATAATTGTTGATGAGAATATCGACGGGGCCTAAGGCGAGGGCAGCGCGGGCTGCTGCGGCAGCGCCCTCGTCAGTGCGAATGTCACCCGTGACCGCGTGGGCACGACCACCCTCGGCGCAGATCGCCTCGGCAACCGGTTCCGCTGTTCCCGGTTCCAGTCCGTGGACAATAACCGTGGCGCCCTCGCGCGCGAACAGCCCAGCGATTGCTTCGCCGGTTCCCCGGTACGATCCTGTAATCAAAGCGGTTTTGCCGCGTAGTTGAAGATCCATGACGTCCTCCGTTTTTACCGGAGGTTGTTCTATCAGGAATTGGAGATATCTGAAATCAGCATGCTCACCGCTGGAAAGTAACGAGCTCCGCTGTCAAAAGCGGGGCTGTCTGGCTGATGACGCCAGCATTCTGAACGCCGACATGGACACCTGCAAGAAAGATCGCAGCTGTCACCGCTGCCGATGCCGCCACCAGAGATGCGTTGCGCGTTATCGTACGTCGTTTGTGGGGAAAGAAGATCATACGTTGCGACATCAGCTTCGCTCCTGCTGGGGATCAACCACTTTGGTTCCCCGAATCAGCACCATGGGCCAATCATCAGGATACGAACAATATCTTAACCAAGAGGAAAATTTGACATTTCCAATTGGTTATAATTTATAAACAGTTAATCCGATGTCGGAGGGGTTTTCACGAAGCAGGAACAAGACCGTCTGAAGACCGTGCCCGATAGAAGAGATAGGGGCCGATGAGGGCGCGGACTTCCATATGCCCCGCCCAGGCGGGCGTTTCCTGGTGACAATGAAAGCGGGTCGCGCCACAGGTGGGGTCTGGAACAGCCCCCGCCAGCACGTGGGCGAGAGCGGCAAAACCCCGCGCTTCTTCGGGCGCAATAGGATCAGCGAGCTGGCGCTCCCTCCAGTCTGGTGATGCGTGCTCGAGCCGGAGCAACGTCTGTTGAGGCTCCCCGCTCGCCCGTCGGTTGAGAAAAACCCAACTCAGCGCTTCCAAAACCTCATTGCTGAGGCCACG
>CAZFHW010000061.1:0-15748 GCA_964518885.1 uncultured Parvibaculum sp.
TCAGCCCAACAATGTGCTTGCGAAGTTCGTAAAGGATTTCGTCCATCTCGAACGCGGCCGGCAGCGTCTCGATTAAAATGGTGCAGCGGGCTGTGCCGACTTTAAGGCCCAACGCCTTTTCGGCATGGGTGAAGACATCATCCCAGAGCCGTGCTTCCAGATGGCTTTCCATCTTGGGAAGGTAATAATAAGGGCCGGTGCCATTGGCTTTGAGATTGGCGTGATTGTGGAAGAGGTAGAGACCAAAGTCGAACATGCCAGCTGACATGTTCTGACCATCGACGGTCAAATGGGCTTCTTCCAGATGCCAGCCACGCGGCCGCACGATAAGCGTTGCGCGCTCGCCCAGGGGCTTGGCGTCATATGTCTTTCCGTTGGTGGCGTCGGTAAAGCCGATCTCGCCTGCCCACAGGTCCACGAGGTTGAGCTGGCCACCAATCATGTTGTCCCATGTGGGAGACGCAGCATCCTCAAAGTCGGTCATGTAGGAGTTCGCGCCGGAATTAAGCGCGTTGATGATCATCTTCCGATTGTCCACGGGGCCGGTAATTTCGATCCGGCGGTCCATCAGGTCTTTCGGGATACGTGCAATTCTCCAATCGCCCTCACGGACAGAAAGCGTTTCCGGGAGAAAGTTCGGCAATTCCCCGTCATCAAATTTTTTCTGGCGCTCTGCGCGGGCCACCAGCAACTCACGGCGGCGGGCACCAAACTGGCGTTCCAGGTCCGCGACGAAGGCCAGCGCTTCATCTGTCAGGATACGTTCATACCCAGGCTTCATTGCCCCTAGGACAACCACACCTTCAACGTTCGACTCTACCGGAGCATCGCTCATGGTCTCAAACCTCCGCCGCATTTTTTGGATGGCTCCCAGTTTTGTTTCAGGAGCGTTGGCGGGGTCATACAACCCACACAAAAGAAAGTCCAACGATTCACTAAGTCATTGAAAATATTAAAGTAAAAATATTTACACGATTCACATGAGATTCTGTAGTAAATGTAAATCTTGTAAAGATTACATCACGGGAATGCTAAAAAATGGCGCAGGATAAGAAGCTTTTCGCTGGCCCGCGGGTGCGCCGTTTGCGTCGGGAGCGAGGCTTGACCCAGGTTCGCATGGCCGAGGAGCTAGGCATTTCCGCCAGCTACTTGAACCTGATCGAGCGAAATCAGCGCCCTGTCTCCGCCCAGATCCTGCTCCGCATGGCAGAAGTCTTCGATGCCGATCTGCGTTCCTTAGGGGGCGATGAGGAAGCGCGCGCGCTGAGCACCCTCAAAGAGGTCTTCTCTGACCCGTTATTGCGGGACGGTGGCGTGGGCGATCAGGACCTCAAAGACGTGGCTGATGCCAGCCCGGCTATCGCCGATGCGATTGCTAGTCTGTATCGGTCTTACCGGGAGGCGGTGGATGCAGGTTCGCTGCTTGCCGAACGGTTGGCCGACCGGGATGGTGATCCGACATCCCAGACGATTGGGCTTCCCATCGAGGAAGTACGTGATTTCATCAATTCTCGCACCAATCACTTTCCTGAACTCGATGATGCCGCAGAGCAGCTATACGAGAGTGCCAGACTTTCTGCTGATGAGCCCTACCTGGCGCTGCGAAACTATCTGAGAGACAAGCATGGGGTGAGCACCCGCGTGGTGCCCGCCGATTTTATGAGCGGTGAGTTGCGTCGCTACGACCGCCACCGCCAGACAATGTTCCTGTCGGAACTGCTCGACCAGCCTGGGCGGTGTTTTCAGTTGGCCTATCAGGTTGGGTTTTTTGAGCAGGCGCGCGCGATTGAGAAGGTTGTCGATCAGTCCGGTCTGGCGGAAGATGAGACCCGGCGCCTGCTGCGCATTGCGCTCGCCAACTATTTCGCTGCGGCTCTCTTGATGCCTTACGGTGCCTTCTTCCGCACCGCCGAAGAAACGAAATATGACATTCGACTGTTGGGAAGGCGATTTGCCACAAGCTTTGAGCAGGTCTGTCACCGGCTGACGACCTTGCAACGGGCAGGTGCACGCGGCATCCCATTTTTCCTCATCCGGGTCGATAATGCAGGTAATGTCTCAAAGCGTTTTTCTGCTGCAGGGTTTCATTTTGCCCGTTTTGGGGGCACCTGTCCGCGCTGGAACGTGCATGATGCCTTTCGTGTTCCCGGCCAGGTTTATACTCAGGTAATCTGCATGGAGGACGGGACCCGCTATTTCTCCATCGCCCGAACAGTCAGCCGGGCGGGCTCTGGAATTGGCGTTCCTGACGACCAATATGTGGTGGGCCTGGGGTGTGAAATATCGCACGCCCGAAATTTTGCATACTCGTTGGGTCATGATTTGGACAATGAAAACGCCGCGACGCCGATCGGCGTCAATTGCCGATTGTGTGAAAGGCTCGACTGTTCACAGCGAGCCTTCCCACCCTTGAAGCGCAAATTGCATGTGGAGGAACATGTGCGTGGCGTGTCTGCCTTTGGAGTGCCCACCTTCAACCGCCCCTCAAGCACAGCGGACTAAAAACGCATGGGGCAGGAAATCACAAAGTGGGCATTGCTGGTCGGGATGGCCGTCGCGATTCACGTCGGAGCCTTTGCCATCTGGCAATGGGTCGCTGATCCTCTCCTGGCAACCGACGCGGGAGGAGCAGGGCTGCAGATCGCCCTGGCACCTGCCCAGGTGTCCGCCGAAGATCAAAGCGAAACAGAGGCAATTGACACCAACGAACCCGCACCCCCTGTCGTGGAACCGGTAGAGGTGTCCCGCGTTGAGCCCGCATTACCCGACACGAAGGATCTGGTTGAGGAGGCTGTCATGCAGCCGGAGCGACCAGCGTCGGAGGCGAGTACCAACCTGCCCGCAAATGTTGCATCGGACACATCCAGTGTCAGCACCGGGAGGGCAGCTGGAAATGCAGGTGTTGCAGACGCATCGGTAGAGGCGGACTACCATGCGCATCTCGCAGATTGGCTCGCCCGCCATAAACGCTATCCGAGCACAGCGCGTCGACGCAATTTGGAAGGTGTCGCCGAACTCACCTTCACGTTGACCCGGTACGGCGAACTTGTGCGCTACCGTGTCTCCCGCTCAACCGGCTACGACATACTGGACCGCGAGGTTCGCGAAATGCTGCAACGCGCAGCACCCCTGCCGGAATTTCCAGCGGAACTGTCCATTGAGAGAATGGATGTCACTATTCTGGTTCGTTTTGAACTGACGCGGAATTAGGTGATGCATCTTCTGGTTTCGACCAAAGTTCTCCGTCGAGAAATGCCCGGGCCGTGCGCAGCGCCACAAAACAGCTAATGAGAGTGGCCACCGTTAGAAGCAGAGCGGCCAGGGGTGCTGAGAATGCGTCTGGCGCCAGGGCATGGCGTGTCACAGCAGCACTGGCAAGAGCGGCTGAGGGAAAGGTAAAGGCCCACCACGAAAGGTGGAACGGAAGATTGATAAATGTACGTGCCATGGTGGCGATCAGGAGGCCCTGAAACAGGGCCGCATAGAAGAACCCTTGGGCGACAAGTCCGAAACTTCCCTGCAGCGCCGCAAGGGCAGATGCCGCAAGAGCAGGAGGAGCAATCAGGATGAAGAGAGTGGGTATAAACTGTCGCGGCAATTGTCCATGAAACAAAATCCGGTTCAGCATGACCGGAAACAGTGCCAGCCAGAATAGCAACGCCACCGAAAAGCAAAACCAGGCGAGGGGGGGCGCGCCTGCACCTAAGTCTGTTCCCGTGGTTGCATTTGTGATCGGAACCACAAACAGGCCGACAATAGGCACAAACATGGATGGGTTCGCTTGCGTAATTTCAGCGTTGCGCAATATCCATGATCGCAAGATCACAAGGGCAAGCATAACATGCCCTACGGCAGCTGCCAGCCAGAGCCCATGCCCCCAAGCCAGTCCTAAGCTCCTCAGCCAAAAAGCGATAAACATCAAACTGATGGTCAGCCCAGGAAAAAAATTTGCGGTTGCGATGTCGTGAAGTTCTTTGACAACGGCGTCCCTGTGCAAAATACATTTGAGTGCGTAAAGAACAGCCACAAAACCGGTAACACCTGTCGTTAGTATAAACAGTACTTGGCCGCCAAGGTCTGTCATTCCCAGGTGGGTCGCTGCACTCAACCATGCGGCCCCGAGACCCCCAAGCCCCATACCGACCGAAAACAGGGCTGAGGGAGCATGGGCAAGTGGGAATTTTGTTGGAGTTTGCATGGGGATCACTCTGAGGGGCCAGTCTATGAAGAAAAGGTAAACGCAGCGCGGCTGGAGGGAAAGGCGAATAATTGCATTCGGCCAGCGCTAAACGGCTTGTTAGCGATTATTTTGTAGGCTTCCACCAGTTACTCCACAACTTCGTGTGGGGTTGGAGGGTCGTGGGGCGAGATTGTTTATGGGTATCGCAAAAAGAAAATTCCGTATCGAATCTGTGAATAAAAACAGAAGCGGCGAGAGAGCGCCACTAGATGTTCTGCCCGCCGGATCCAGTGGTGCGGTGCATGAAAACGCGGTTCCCGATGTGCTTGCAGCAAATCGTCATCAGGAAATGATGGAAGCCATCGCCAAGCTGGGACACTCGATAGGCGATGCTAACGACGAAAGTCTGGAGCTCGCAGAGGCTGCCCCAGATGCCTTGCTTGGTAAATACAAAGACGAAATCAAGGAAGCCGCCAAACTCAAGTATGAACTTGAACAGATGCAAGAAGCGATCTTGCGCACCAAGAGTGAGATTGTTGCTCTGCGCTATGAAGGAGCATCACCCGATCGTATTCGCACGGTTACTGACGAATTGGATGAAGTGGTAGCTGGAACCGAAAGCGCCACGGAAACCATCCTCGATGCAGCCGAAGTGATTGATTCAAATGCTTCTGCGCTTGCGAGCGTTCTCCAGGGTGTGGATGCTGGGCAGGCTCTGGAGGTTCAAGAGCAGGTCATCCGCATTTTTGAGGCGTGCAGTTTTCAGGACATAACCGGCCAGCGTATCAACAAGGTTGTGAACGCTCTGAGGTTTATCGAAGAGCGTATTGAATCCATGCTCAGCATTTGGGGACCGGATTCATTCAAAGGTGTTGAAGCTGCTGGCGATGGTTCTCAGGATGACGAGCCGGAAGGCCGCTCTCTTGCCAATGGGCCGTCCTTGCCTGAAGCAGATGATCGTGCCACCCAGGACGATATCGACGCTCTTTTCGACTGATAGGCTCGCGAGCTAGCGAACAATCCGTGCGGCTGGAAGCGACAGGATGACAGCAGGTTTGCCTTGTGGGTCGTGCCCAATGCGCAAGGCGCCACCATGCAGTTCAATGACTTTCCGCGTGAGCGACAAAGCCAGACTTGTGTCTCGGGGAAGTCGAAGGCCCTCAGCGCTGACAAAGGGATCTTCAACATGCGAGCAGGCTGATCCGGTTTCAAACTCGTCATAGGGTAGCGATAAAGCTCCCCCCTCCTTCGCGTCGACAACTGCTTTGATGACAAGACCCCCCGCGCATATCTCCGCACCAAGCTCAATCCGGGACCCCGCACTATTTGTGTGCAGCAGCTCCGAGATCAACCGGAACAGCCCTTGTCGCAGGCGTTTTGCATCGCCTCGAAATCCGGGAAGCTGTGGCGACTGGGTTGCCACAAGGGTGATATCAGCCTCAAAGGCACGGTTTTTCTGACTGGTGACAACCGTCTCAATGAGAGCGTCCAGATTACAAATATCGTCACTCAGCGTGATGGAATCGGTCTCGGATTCAGCAACGCTGAGCAGGTCTTCAATCATATCCAGCAGCATCGTGCCCGACTGGTGTATGTCGTTTGCATACTCCCGGTACCGCTCCCCGAGCGGCCCAAATTGTTCATTTTTCATAAGCTCGGAGAAGCCGATGATATGGGTCAGCGGAGTGCGCAGGTCGTGGTTGACGTTCGAGAAAAAACTTCGGCTGCGGCGCTCTGAGGTCAGGCTCTTTTTTTCCGCATCGCGCATCGTCTTTTCAAGCTGTCGGCGGACCGTCGTGTCGGTCAGCGCCGCCACGCGGGCGGGCTGGCCTCCCCATTCGGTTTCCACAATCCGCAGGTCTGCAAAACGCTCTTCGCCAGAGGGGTGGGTGATGTGAATGCTTCTGTCGCCGGGGACCGTTGGCATGTCGAGATGTTTGCCAGCGAGCGCTTCCAGGGGGCGGCCCAGAAGTTCTGCAGCCGCGGAGTTGGCGAAGGCCACCTTTCCCTCATTATCGAGAATGATCATGGCGTCGGCCGCTTCTTGAATAATGGTGACAGGAAGCGGGTCCGAAACAGCGGCGGATGTTTCTGTAATCACACAAGAACGCGTTGCGCCGGTATCAGTCGGCTCACGACGTCGAAAGCGGGTGATCGCCAGCGTAGCGGGGAGAACAACGCTGCCAGCGTTGAAGGCGTCGAACAAACACGCATCTTCCGCGCCGAGCTGAACAGCTTCATATGCGCGTTCCGGGCTGAAGCAATGACCCTCGAAGAGTGCAAGGACCGGCACACGGGGCCCCAGATTGATCACGCGGCCAAGCGCTTCAAAGTCGGCGCTGGCCGCAGACCCTAGGTCGAACAAGATGGCATCGAACCCGGGGGCAAGTAGGGGAGAGATTCCGCGCTCGCGCGGAATGAGAGTGATGTCGACGCTGAGCCCCTCGAACACGGTTTGTGGCAGTCGGGCGTCGCTGACGAGGGCAAAGCTCAGCCGCGTGGACTGTGGCGCCAAGTCCGCCGTGACAGCATGCGGTGTTGCAGAGGTGGGGGAAGGACGGTTCATTGAGCACACTCGTGGTTAAGCTTTCGCTAACCATGACGGCGCTTGGTAAACAGAGCGTAAAGAAATGCGCTATTTAGTAGGAGCCTGACGAGGAACCACAAGCCGAAATTCGCAGGAAGAATATGAATTATATATAAAAAACAATGGTTTAACTAATGGCCTCAAAGGGTGAGGCTAATATTACCAAACCGTCAAGATGAAAGAATTTGTTAACCCGCGCGCCCCGCCCTCAGGTCGTTTGAGCCTTAGGCAACTGCAGGTGCCCCGTGTCATCAATCGGCCAGAAGGGATTGTACGCGACTTCCCAGGCATTCCCGTCCGGGTCGGCGAAGTAACCTGAATAACCTCCCCAGAATGCCTTATGAGCAGGTTTCAGCACTTTGGCACCATGCGCTTTTCCCTGCGTCTCAATGAGGGCGAGCAGAGCGTCCACTTCTTCCTCATTGCGCGCATTGTAGGCAACTGCAAATCCCCTGTATCCCTCGCCTATCGGGCCCATGGGGAGATTGGCGTCTTCTGCCAGTTCTTTGTGACCGAAAAGCCCAAGGATAAATCCACCTGCGTCATAGAAGGTTATCCCCTCCGTCATGAAAGGCTTCCACCCCAGAAGGCCCTCGTAGAAGCCGCGTGCCCGCGCCATGTCAGCGGTTCCTAGTGTCAAAATGCTGTAGCGCTGGTCCATGTCGTTTCCCTATTGTTGAGCACGACAATGGAACATAAAGAGAACATTTATTCAAGAAGATCGGAAAAAACCTGACCCTCCAAGGACTTGGAGTAGGCGCCGGGACTTGCAGGGGGCCGGGGCTTGGGTTAGGTATGCGCGGCCCGTACGTGGTGGAATCTGGGCAGGATTGAAGAGATCATGGCTAAGAAGAAGAAAACCTTTCGCCCCAAGGCCCGTGTGCCCAAGGGGTTGCGCGACATTTCCGCCCCAACGGTGCGTGTGGAAGCCGCCATGCTTGCGCGCATTCGCGAGGTTTACGAACTCTATGGCTTCGAGCCCCTCGAAACATCGGCTTTTGAATATGCGGATGCGCTCGGCAAATTTTTGCCTGATGAGGACCGACCAAACGCCGGAGTGTTTTCCTTTCAGGATGATGACGATCAGTGGTTGTCGCTTCGCTATGACCTGACGGCTCCCCTCGCACGCTACGTTGCCGAGAATTATGACGGGCTTCCCAAACCCTTCCGTCGCTATCAGACCGGTCCGGTCTGGCGCAATGAAAAGCCGGGCCCCGGGCGTTACCGTCAGTTCACCCAGTTTGATGCGGACACGGTGGGCGCGCCTGGCGTCGCCGCAGATGCGGAAATGTGCATGATGGCTGCCGACTGCTTGGAGGCCCTAGGCATTCCGCGCGGCGCCTATGTCATGCGGGTGAACAATCGCAAAGTGCTGGACGGTGTTCTGGAAAACTGCGGCATTGTCGGGGAAGGCCCCGATTTTGAAAAGCAGCACCTCACCGTTATGCGCGCCATCGACAAGTTGGATCGGCTGGGTGCCGAAGGGGTGCGTCGGCTTTTAGGCAAGGGCCGTAAAGATGAGTCCGGCGACTTTACGCAAGGGGCGGGGCTGGCCGAGGCGCAGATAGAGGGCATCATCTCTTTCACCCAAAGTGGCGGTGGGACGCGGGAAGATGTCTGTGCTGCCATGCAGAACCTGGTTGGCGACAGCGCTATCGGTCTGGAAGGTGTCGCGGAACTCCGCGAGATTGATGCACTCCTGACGGCAGTCGGATACGACGTGGACCGCATTGCATTTGACCCCGCTGTGGTGCGCGGCCTTGGCTATTACACAGGTCCCGTCTACGAAGCTGAACTTACCTTTGAAGCCACCGGTGATGATGGTGAAGTCACCCGCTTTGGCTCTGTGGGTGGCGGCGGTCGCTATGACGATCTGGTGGAACGCTTCAAAGGCATAAAGGTACCCGCGACCGGCTTTTCCGTGGGCGTCAGCCGTCTGTATTCCGCATTGGAAGCTCTGGGTGTTTTGGACAAAGTCGTCACCGACACTGTAACAGCCCCGGTGATTGTGCTTGTCATGGACAAGGAAGAAATGCCGGGCTACCAGAAAATGGTAACCGAGCTGCGGCAAGCAGGCATCCGCTCTGAACTGTATCTCGGCGGATCGGGCATGCGGGCACAGGTGAAATATGCCGACCGACGCGGCGCTCCGGTGGTCGTGATCGAAGGCGAAGACGAGCGTGCCAAGGGGGAAGTGACCCTGAAAGATTTGATTCTCGGCTCGCAGAAATCCCAGGAAATCGAAGATAACGCTGAATGGCGCGAAAGCAGCCATGCGCAAATCTCTGTGCCGCGCGCCGATCTGGTCTCCCAGGTCCGTGCCGTGCTGGCGCGACATAGCTAGGCTCACTGGCCGGCGCATCAGCGGTGCGGGACAGTGAGCCAAACGCCAACACAGCTTCATTCATAAATATTTGTCATTCCATGTTAGATAGAAAGTCACATCCAGAACCGGGTGAGGCGGGAAAGAAACCATGACCAGCATTTCCAGTAGCGGCGATGAGCTCAACGCACGAGAGGCGCAGGCACGCACCGTGCGCGGCTCGTTCGAGGCCGCAGGCTACGAGCCGGTAACCACACCCGTTCTGCAACCAGCAGAAATATTCCTCGACCGGCACGGCGAAGACCTCCGTCGCCGCACGTACCTTTTCAACGATCCAGGGGGCCAGGAGCTGTGCTTGCGGCCTGACCTCACGATCCCGGTCTGCCGTCTTTACATTGAACGTGAACCCCAGGGGCTCAAGCCTGCTCGGTTGTGCGCAAGTGGAGCGATCTACCGCTATCAACCCACCGGGTCGACCAAACTGAGTGAATACACTCAATGTGGACTGGAATTGCTTGGCCCCATCGATGATGTAGAGGCCGACGCAGAGGTGACCCGTCTGGCTCTTCGCGGTGTCGAGGCGGCGGGCCTCACCACGTACGAGGTTGAGTTGGGTGATCTTGCGCTGTTTGCCGCGCTGATTGAGGCGCTGTCCATTCCTGAAGGATGGAAAGAGCGCTTGAAGCGGCAATTCTGGCGACCGGCTTTCTTTGCAGATCTGCTGGCAAACCTGCAAAACGGAGAAGCCGATAGATCGGACGCCGGGCGTGATGGACTGGTGAGTGCGATGGCCGGTCTGGGCGAAGACCAGGCAGCGGCGTTGCTGGAAGACGTTCTGAAACTCAGCGGCATCGCACCGGTGGGCGGGCGAGGTGTTGAGGAGATTGCAGCGCGTCTATTGCAGAAGGCAGATGATGCGACAACCGGAAAACTTCCTAAAGAAGCCGCAGCTTTGATTAGTAAATTCTTGGAAATCTCTTGTCCGGCGGCGGACGCTGTCAGCCAGATACGGGCTTTAACCAAGGAAGCAGGCATCGCCCTTGATGCCACGCTCGACCGACTAGCGGCGCGTCTCACGGCACTTGGCAAGGCGGGCGTTGATCTGGGCACGGCCAGGTTCTCAACCGGTTTTGGGCGCAAGCTTGAATATTACACGGGCCATGTTTTTGAAATCCGCGTCCCGACTTTGGGAGAGGACGCCGTGATTGCAGGAGGGGGGCGTTATGACCAGCTGTTGCAGACATTGGGAGCGCAAAGCCCGGTGCCAGCCGTTGGCTGCGCGGTTGCCCTGGAGCGCCTCTTTCTCGCAACAAGCCAAAGCCAGAAGGGAGCGAAAAAATGAGCACGAACACTCTCATTCTCGGCCTCCCTTCCAAGGGGCGTTTGCAGGAAAATGCCATCGAGTTTTTTAGACGCGCAGGACTAAGCGTTACCAAGCAGGGCGGGCGGGGTTATTCCGGTACCCTAAAAGGCGTGGCAGATGTTGAAATCGCTTTTCTCTCGGCGTCTGAAATTGCGGGCAATCTGGAGCAGGGAACGATCCATTTCGGCGTTACCGGCGAAGACCTGATCCGCGAAAAGCTGAGCGCGCCTGAAACAAGCGTGGAGCTGCTGCAGCAACTTGGTTTTGGGCACGCCGATGTGGTGGTTGCTGTGCCTCAAAGCTGGGTTGATGTGGAGACGATGGCCGACTTTGATGACGTGGCTCTCGCCTTTCACAATAAGCGCGGCAAGCGGCTTCGTATCGCGACCAAATATTTCAATCTGACGCGCAGCTTCTTTGCAAGCCACGGCATCAACGACTACCGGATTGTGGAGAGCCTGGGGGCGACCGAAGGCGCGCCTGCGGCAGGCTCCGCAGAGGCGATCGTGGACATCACCTCGACCGGCGCCACGCTGGTCGCCAATGGTCTGAAAGTGCTGGAAGACGGCGTGATCCTGAAAAGCCAGGCGAACCTCGTGGCTTCAATGACCGCTGACTGGAGCGAAAAACCCCGCGCTGCCGCCAAAGCCATTCTTGACCGCCTGGACGCAACGGACCGGGCCGAAAACCACATGCTGGTCTCGGCCCGTGGCCCCTTTGACGCACAAAAGGTCGCCGATGATCTCGACCGGCACTATCAGTGTGCGGGTGACATGGCGACGTCTTTTGAAGGCGGTGGCGAGGTGCGGGTGATCTGCCCAACCGCGCAGGTGCAGGCGGTGGCCAATCACTTGCGCGAAGCTGGCGCCGAGACGGTGTCAGCCAGCAAGGCGGACTACCTGTTCGCCGCACAGAATGCGCTCTACGACCGCCTCACAGACCGCCTCGCCTAGAGTCCCGGCACTGGAAAGCGTGCTGTAAGGGCGCGCACTTCCTCCGCGAGCCCGGCAAGCGCATCTTCATTGGGCGCGCGCAGGGCAGAGGCGATCAACCGGCCGATGATTGCCATCTCGGCCTCACCCATGCCGCGAGCGGTGGGCGCCGGAGTGCCGAGCCGCAGGCCGGAAGGGCGCATGGGCGGGTTCGGATCATCGGGAATAATCTGTTTGTTGGTGGTGAGTTCTATGCGGTCGAGCACATCTTGAGCTTGCGCGCCGTTTATGTCGAAACTCTTGACCACATCCATCACCATCAGATGGTTCTCCGTGCCCCCTGTCACCAGATGCACTTGATGATCCCGCAGCGACTGCGCCAGTGCCCGCGCATTCACCAGCACATTGCGCGCATAGACTTTGAAAGCGTCCGTGGCGGCGAGCTTGAGCGTGAGAGCCGTGGCCGCTACCTGGTTCATGTGGGGCCCGCCTTGAAGGCCCGGAAACACGGAAGCGTCGATGGCTTTGGCATGGCGTGCCTTGCACAGGATCAGCCCGCCGCGGGGGCCCCGCAGGGATTTGTGCGTTGTGGTTGTCATCACATCAAAGCCGTGATCGAGCGGGTTTTCCAACACGCCGCCTGCAATCAGTCCCCCCACATGGGAGACATCGGCCATCGTGAGTGCGCCGACACTGTTGGCAATCTCCTGGAAGCGGGCATAGTCCACCTCACGCGGGTAGGAGGAGTGACCGCAGACGATGAGCTTGGGTCTGGTTTCCAGCGCCATTTTTTCGAGCGCGTCGTAATCAATGTCGCCGCGGGTACCGACTGTCTTGTAGCGCACAAAATTGAAAATCCGCCCCATGTGACTGACAGGGGCACCATGGGTCAGGTGCCCCCCGTGACTGAGGTCCATCGCAAGGATTGTGTCGCCGGGGTCCAGCAGGCCGAAATAGACCGCCTGGTTCATGGGCGAGCCTGACAGCGGCTGCACGTTGGCGTGTTCCGCGCGAAACAATGCGCACGCACGCGAGCGGGCCAGCGTCTCGATCGTGTCTGTGTTGGGCTGCCCGCCATAATAGCGCCGCCCCGGATAGCCTTCTGAATACTTGTTGGTGAACACGCTGCCTAGCAGCGGCAGGACTTCCGGGAAGCAGTAATTCTCAGAGGGGATCAGTTCTAGCCCGGCCCGCTGTCGGTCTTCTTCCAAAGCGAGTGCTGAAAAAATCTCGGGGTCGTTCGCCGCGAGGTCTTCGCGAAGCTGATTGAGGTCCATGTGTCTCTCCGTTCCTAAGCCACAAAATCAAACGCCCGGCCAGCTTTTCGGATGAAAAGACTGCCCAGGCGAACGGCTTAGAAATCAGCTCCCGCGCTCCCATGTGGTTGTTCACTCCAGAAATCAGAGTGGTTTCCCACATTCCCAAACCTCAAGGTTTGAGAACTTTCGCCAGTCACGCGGAATATGGACCGGTCGGGTCGAGGCCAAGTGGAGCAAAGGAGAGTAAGAGAGTCAAAGGGATTTTGCGCTCTCCCATAGAGTATTCTTACATCATCAGCAGATCGACAGCATTGGTGCCCAGTGCTTTGGCTATCCGGTCCAGCTCGCCGAGCGACACGTCGTGCCCGCCAATCTCGTAATAGTCGAGCCGGGGAGCGGGAATGCCGGTGCGCTCAGACAGGCGCTTTAGTGTCATGCGCTTTGCCGCACGTACTGCATGCACCCGCGCACCAACTTGCACGCGCAATTTTCGAAGTGGTGTGGATCTGCTGGTCTTGCCCATTGGTTCTCTCCGTCTCATGTCAGACATGGGTCCACCAGACATCTGGTGGACCGGGAGTTAAGAACCGCCGTAAGACGGCGCTATGCCTTTTGGCGCAAGCGCTTGGACATGGACACAGCCTCCCGGGCCTCAACAGGCGGAAGGGTATGCATGTTCGCGCACTGCATTGCGCAGCGCGTATACTTACGGAGAGTTCTTAAGCTCCCGCCGGTGCGTGCCCGCAACCAGCCATTTCAGAATAGGGGATGAGGCAGTGAGGAACAACGATAATTCATGGAAATATCAGCGCGATTTAGCTGCTTCTAAATCAGCGCTTCTTTTGGCTTCATGCAAGTGTTCGACGACAAGGTGCATCAATGTTGAGGGGTTTTCTTCACCGGTTTTTTCAGAGTCAGCCATCGCCATATGTGCGTTTTTGATCGCCTGTGGAGTTCGATCAAGAAGCGCAGCAATCTGCATGGTACCTATCGTTTTCGAATAGTCCTTAAACTCAGAAATTTTCTTTAGATTCGTCACTGCCATTTCCCCAGGTGACTTGGCGCCATTTCCAACGATTGGCCTACGCGAGTAAGAAAAATGGAGAATGAACCAATACTCAACACAAGGAGTGGAGGTGATCGCAAGAAATTTGACCTTACCAAATTCCTTCATCTTGGAAAGGCGCAGAAGTTCCGACTTAGCTTTCTCGTAAGTCTCGTGATTATCTCTATCAAAAACACAGAATATTGAATTGTAGCCACCGTCTTCGGGGCGGCCTTCAATAACTGCTTTCCGTTTAGCGTATTCCACCACGCGAATGGGAGCTGACGCGCAATCAAAGCAAATTTCAACCTCGACAAATGGAATCTTCAAGCTATCCACTAGAGAGCGAAAATATCTTGGCTCTGTTTGTTCACCCTCGCAAACAATCAAAATACGTTGGTTTGGTGATCTGTCACGAGTTCTGCGTTCCAGAGAACTCCTGGTTGCTGCCTTCCGCCGGTGGTGAAGTTGGTCATTCCTCGACATGAACCATATCTCTGATACGCGGAAGTGCGCCGTACTTTCCGCTTAGGTAGGATTTCTGGAATGAGTCGGTATCTCGCAGTTTAAAGTCCGAGAGTGGGTAGATATGGGTCGCGCTCTTTTCATTTTTTTCGACCAACCAAATTTGATCACGATGCATAAAATCGTTGGCCATCACCGATGATTCATGACTAGTGAAAATTAGTTGCGCGCCCTTTTTATTCTGGGAAGGATCATGAAACATGTCTACGAGATGGCGGAGCGCCATAGGATGCAAACTATTGCTGAGTTCATCAATGACCAATGTAAACCCATGCCTGAGGACATCCAGCCATGGTCCAGCGAGTCCGAACAAGACTTGGGTACCATCTGATTCTTCGTGGAGATCAAGTTCGACTTGATCTCCTTGCCGCGAGGTGTGTATCGTTTTTACTTTGAAGACTGTTTGGCCTTTCATTTTCTCAAAGACGTCTTCTCTGAACATCTCCTCAATTTCTTCGGGCCAGCTAGTTTCTTCCTCGTGAACAAGGAGGTCCTGTACATCTATGTCGGTGGATTGAATAAGATCAAGGATTGCCTGCTTCTCGCTTTCTTCGAGGCAGTTTTTCGCTGAGAAGTTACCCATGAGTCGTTGAGAAGAGCTGATTGTTCGCAGAAAAACTTGAATCCATTCGAATGGTGCCTTCAAAACTTCTGATTCAGTATTCAGCAGGATCGCTGTTGAGAGAAACAAAGCGTTGCTGCGGGTCGCCTTTTTCCAAGTTTCGCGTTCACCCTTTACTTGCGCTTCGTTGATGTACCATTCGTATTCTCCTTTTTCGCTTACATAGTTGCGTGAATAAAGTTCTCGCATGCGCAAACCCGGTTTGTTTGGTTTAGATAAAAGCCATTCACTCCAAACTCTTTTTGAATCCACCGAATAACCGTACTGATAAAGCGCTTCTTTATGAACGAATATGACCTCAAATTCAGACGGTCTCTCTTTGTAATTGTTGTCCAATTTGAATGGTGTGACATCAATACTTTCTTTGGAAGTACTCCCTTTGGCCGACTCAACAACAAAACTGGAGAAGAAGCTAAAGGCGCGGACGAGGCTAGTTTTCCCAGATGCATTCGGACCGAACAGGCAGACGCTCCTTAGAACATGCGGAGCAAGAGTGTTGTTCGTTGGCTGGCTGTACCGCTTGCTACGGCTAGCACCCGTTCCAGCAACCATTGACAGTTTTTGGCGCTCCGCGATGGAGCGATAGTTTTCAACGCTAAATTCCAGAAGCATTTGATAGTCCTAGTTTAAGAGCAATTTTTGCTTTATTTTTGCAAAAAAGTCAATTTATATAGGTTTATCTGGGTGGGTATTAAAATTTTGTGAATACAAAGCCAATAAAAAACCCGGTCCTAGATACGCAAGGACCGGGTTCCGTTTGACGCCTCAGTTGACCTGAGTTGTCGTTATTCAGTCGGGCTGGGCCCGGACTGCATGATTACATCATGCCGCCCATACCACCCATGCCGCCCATGCCACCCATATCAGGCATGCCACCGCCACCGGCGCCGCCTTCAACAGGCTTGTCGGCAA
>CAZFHW010000062.1:0-15619 GCA_964518885.1 uncultured Parvibaculum sp.
AACCGATTGGCCGGATCGGCATCGCGGCCGCAGTCACCGTGGCGCTGGGCGTTGCTCTGATCCGGTTTTGAGAGACACGGAAAGTTCAAGTGAACCGTGACCGTCCGCGTTGACCTCCAACATCACCCCCCCGCCAAAAGCCCCGCGGCTTCGTCAAGACCCAGCATCAGGTTCATGTTCTGCACGGCGGCACCTGAGGCGCCCTTGCCCAGATTATCAAGCAGCGCGACAAGACGAACCTGTTGCGTTTCATCATTGCCGAAGACAAACAGTTTCATCTCGTTGGTGTGGTTGAGCCCTTCTGGATCAAGATTGGCCATCGCAGCGGTCTCGACTTCACTCGCCACGGTAACGAACTGTTCTCCCAGATAGGCTTCCGACAAGGCGTCGCGCAGCATCGTCGCTGTGACGTCCCCCTCCAGCGCCCACAATTGCAACGGGACTTCCACCAGCATGCCCTGCCGGTAGCGCCCCACCGCCGGACTGAAAAGCGGTTGATGGGTGAGTTCACAATAGGCCTGCATCTCCGGCACATGCTTGTGCACAAGGGTCAGACCATAGAGATGAAACGGTTGCCCGCCTTGCGCAACTGAGGAAGTCGGCGCAGGCCCACCTTCAAAGTCTTCAATCATGGTGCGACCGCCACCGCTATACCCCGACACGGCGTTGACGGTGAGCGGGAAGTCGTGCGGCAACAGCCCCGCCTCGACCAAAGGCCGCACGAGCGAAATCGCCCCGGTGGGATAGCACCCGGGATTTGAAATACGTTTGGACGCAGCCACAATTTCCCGGTGGCCTTCTGTCATTTCCGGAAAACCATAGGTCCACCCCTCCGCCACCCGGTGGGCCGTAGAGGCATCAATGACACCGACGTCAGCATTTTCAATCAGCGACACAGCTTCAATGGCGGCAGCATCCGGCAAACACAAAAACACCACATCGGCGCTGTTGAGCAGCCGTTTGCGTTCATCCACATCTTTGCGCAAAGCAGGATCAATCTGCAACAGTTCCAGGTCAGGGCGACCACTAATCCGTTCCCGGATTAAAAGCCCTGTTGTTCCCGCCTCACCATCGATAAAAATCCGTTTCATCTCGCTCACCAATCATTCGTCTTACGCAGCATACCAAAAACCAGGCACCCTCCAACAAAAAGGGGCACCCTGCGGCGCCCCTTTGAACATTGTTCTCTGTTGCGATTAACGCTTGGAGAACTGGAAGCTCTTGCGCGCTTTTGGGCGACCGTATTTCTTACGTTCCACAACACGGCTGTCGCGGGTAAGGAACCCACCGCTCTTCAACACAGCGCGAAGTTCTGGATCGAAATAGGTCAGAGCCTTGGAGATACCATGACGTATGGCACCCGCCTGTCCTGACAATCCACCACCCTTAACTGTGCAGATAATATCGAACTGCGTGTCACGCTGAACAGCATTCAACGGCTGACGAAGCACCATGCGCAGCACAGGGCGCGCAAAGTAAACGTCCAGATCTCTATCGTTCACAGTGATGCGACCTGAACCCGGCTTGATCCAGACACGAGCGATCGCGTCCTTCCGTTTGCCCGTTGCATAAGCACGACCATACTTATCAATCTTAGGTTCTGCTGGCGCAGGCGCTTCTTCCACCGGCGTCACAACTTCTTTCAGGTCTTCCAGTGTGCGTGTTTCTTCAGACATTACGCACTCCTCGTGTTTTTAGAGTTCATGGCGGCCACATCCAGTTTTTCTGGCTTCTGGGCTTCGTGCGGATGATCGCTCCCAGCATAGATATGCAGGCTCGACATCTGTTTCCGGGACAAAGGTCCACCAGGAAGCATCCGTTTGACGGCCAGTTCAACAACCCGCGTTGGGTGCTTGCCGCCCAGGATTCTCTCCGGCGTGGTTTCCTTGATCCCACCAGGGTGACCGGTGTGACGGTAATATTTTTTGTCCGTCAGCTTCTTGCCGGTCATCACGATCTTTTCAGCATTCACGATAATAATATTGTCACCGCAGTCGATGTGGGGCGTAAAGATCGGCAGATGCTTGCCACGCAGACGCATCGCAACAATTGACGCCAGACGACCAACAACAAGGCCTTCCGCATCAATAACGATCCACTTTTTCACCATATCGGCGGTTTTTGCACTGTAGGTTTTCATCTCGACCCTTGCCTAAACCTTCATAAAACAGATAAAGGCACCTCCAAAGGCGCCTGTTAACGGGGGTTCTAGGGGACCCGGTAGGCCAAGTCAATACATTAGGAGCCTGAAAACCGGAAGAAATTCAATCGCTTAGAAATGCGGTATTTAAATACCGTAAAATTATCGGGTCGGCGGGATCGAATAAGTCGAGGTCACATGGGCCACCGGCTCATCCTCCTCCCCAGCGCTGTAAATCGACACTTCACCCACCGCCAGACGTTTGCCCAGCTTCAGCAGCTTTGCCTCTGCGATCAGGTCACAAAGCGCCGGTTTGCGTAAGAAATTGATGTTGAGATTGGTGGTCACCGCCAGCGCCACTGGGCCGATATGGGCCAGGATCACGGCGTACATGGCGTGATCTGCCAGCGCCATCATGGTGGGGCCGGAAATCGTGCCGCCGGGACGCAGGTTCGCCTCTGACACTTTGCGGCGTACCCGAACCACACCGGGGCCGATTTCTTCAATGAGGGTTCCCACCTCAACGCTCCCCTCTTCGCCCGCCAGCGCCTGAGGGAAGGCTTTGACAAAAAACGCTGACAATTCCGCCACCGTCATGACGGGTTTCAATGTGTGCCCCACGCAAAGCCTCCTCATACTCAAAATTTGCCGCACCCTAGCGAGGGAACCTATCAGCGGCAAATCGCGCCCATTTCCCGCCTGACGTGAGCAAAATGAGCCTCTATCATGTCACTAAGAAAAATGGAGAGAGACAATGGCCCAGACAGCCCCCTTGATAGACGAACCGGTCCTGCTTCGAGAAGACAGAGACGGCATCGCTTACCTCACCTTGAACCGTCCCAAACAGCGCAATTCATTATCTGAAGCGCTGATGTTGGCCATAACCTCAGAAATGGCCAACATCGAAACCGATCCAAGCGTACGTGTTGTGGTGCTCGGCGCCAACGGTCCGGGCTTTTGTGCGGGCCATGACCTGAAAGAAATGACGAACGCGCGTAATGATAAGGATGACGGGCGCGCTTATTATCAGGAACTGTTGAAACTCTGCTCAACCATGATGCTCTCCATCATGCGCTCACCAAAGGCAGTCATTGCCCGCGTCCACGGCATTGCCACTGCAGCCGGTTGTCAGCTCGTCGCGACGTGCGATCTGGCCATCGCCACCGACGACGCAAAATTTGCAACGCCCGGCGTCAATATCGGGCTTTTCTGTTCGACGCCCATGGTCGCCCTGTCACGCAATGTAGGACGCAAACACGCCATGGAAATGCTCCTCACCGGCGACATGATTACTGCTGAGCGTGCCGCAGAGATGGGCCTCATCAACAAATGTGTTCCCACAGCCGAGTTGGATCAGGCGGTCAACGAACTGGCGACAAAGATTGCCTCAAAATCCACGGTTCCCGTGACCATCGGAAAACGCGCTTACTACGAACAACTCGAACTTGGCATCTCCGATGCCTACGTCTATGCCAGCAAGGCTATGGTAAAAAACATTCTGACCCGCGATGCGGAGGAAGGCGTCGGTGCCTTCATCGAAAAGCGCGATCCGAAATGGGAAGACCGATAAGTACCCTCATGGCCTATGGCACCTACTCCCCCGATCTGCTGACCCGAATTTTGCGCGAGACCAAAACAATTGCCCTGGTTGGCGCGAGTGCAGACTGGCGCAAGGCAAGTTTCATTGTCATGAAATATATGCTGAGCAAAGGCTATGACGTGATCCCGGTCAATCCGCGCGCAGCCGGTACCGAAATTCTAGGCCGTCCCGTGGTGGCGGCATTGGCGGACATAACCCACCCCATCGATATGGTGGATATTTTCCGCAATGCAGAAGCGGCCGGTGAAGTGTCCGATGAAGCCATAGCCATTGGCGCCAAAACCGTCTGGATGCAGCTCGCCATCATCAACGAACCCGCCGCCGCACGCGCAGAGACTGCCGGATTGACCGTCATCATGGACCGCTGCCCGAAAGTGGAATACAGCCGTCTGTGTGGTGAAGGGGGCTGGATGGGGCTCCCCTCCAACATCATCACAAGCCGACGAACAAGGCGCCTCGCTCGCTAAACCAAAAGCACAAGAAACTGCAAACACGATAGGAAAACAAATGAGTGATTACGGATTTAACACCATTGCCATTCATGCTGGTGCCGCTCCAGACCCGACAACCGGATCGCGGGCAACGCCGATCTATCAAACCACCTCCTTTGTTTTCGACGATGTCGACCACGCCGCCAGCCTGTTCAACCTTCAGGCGTTCGGAAATATTTACACCCGCATCACCAACCCCACGACCGCCGTTCTGGAAGAGCGGGTCGCGACCCTGGAGGGCGGTGTTGCCGGTGTTGGCCTCGCGTCTGGTCATGCGGCGCAACTGGTTGTCTTCCACACGCTTATGCAGCCAGGCGACCACTTCGTTGCCGCCCGTCAGCTCTACGGCGGCTCCATCACCCAGTTCGGTCAGTCATTCAAAAAGTTCGACTGGCATGTCGACTGGGCAGACGCCACCGACATGGCGTCAATGAAAGCAGCCATTGGGCCGAAGACCAAAGCCATATTCATCGAGAGCATCGCCAACCCTGGCGGCCTGGTCACAGACATTGGCGCCATCGCCGACATCGCACACGAAGCGGGTATCCCCCTCATTGTCGACAACACACTGGCCTCACCTTACCTCTGCCAACCGCTGAAACATGGTGCCGATATTGTTGTTCATTCCGCGACCAAATTTCTGGGCGGACACGGCAACTCCATGGGCGGCGTAATCGTCGACGGGGGCAAGTTCGACTGGTCGGCTTCAGACAAATACCCAACTCTGTCGGCTCCCAATGACAGCTATCACGGGATGAAAATTCACGACACGTTTGGCGAGATCGCCTTTGCCATCGCCTGCCGCGTTCTGGGTCTGCGGGATCTGGGACCTGCCATCTCCCCCATCAATTCCTTCATGATCATCACCGGCATCGAGACCCTGCCCCTGCGCATGGCACGACATACCGAGAATGCGCTCACGGTTGCAGAATTCCTGAAAACCCATGACGCCGTCAGCTGGGTCTCCTATGCCGGGCTTGCGGACGATCCGAGCCACGAATTGATGAAAAAATACACGCCCAATGGGGCGGGCGCTGTCTTTACCTTCGGCGTGAAGGGGGGCTATGACGCCGGCATCAAACTGGTGAACAGCGTCAACCTGCTGAGCCACCTCGCCAATGTCGGCGATACGCGCAGCCTGATTATTCATCCAGCGTCGACAACCCACAGACAGCTCTCAGAAGAACAGCAAAAGGCGGCAGGGGCTGGACCCGACGTGGTGCGCCTTTCTGTCGGACTGGAAAACGCGGCCGATATTATTGCTGATTTAGAGCAAGCACTGTCAGCCTGACGTTGAAACAAGACGGCGGCGCGGTGATTTCTACCGCGTTGCCCGCCCCAATGTTTGGAGATGTGAAAGCGCTACACTTAAAAGCAGCAGGGCGCCAAATTGATGCAGCAGCGCCAGATCAATCCGCACAACGGAAATGATGGTCAGAATCCCCAGACACACCTGCACCAGAAGCGCCACCATCAGCATGTGACCGCTTTTGATGAGGTTTTCGTTAGTGCTGCGAAGTGTCCAATAATGCCAAACGATAAACAGGGTGATGAGGTAGGCCAACACCCGGTGATTGAACTGAACCGTGCGCACATCATCAAAGAAATTCGCCCAAAACGGTTCGAGCGCATAGAGATGGCGCGGAACCAAACTGCTGTCCATCAACGGCCACGTATTGAAGACAAAGCCCGCATTCAGCCCCGCAACAAACGCTCCCGCGATTACCTGTAGAAAAACCACAGCAACAATGATCGCACCGATACGTTCCAGACCCGTGAAGCGCACGGGCTCCGGCATATCTCGCCGCCAGAGCGGCAGTACCCACCAGAACATATAACCGTAAACCAGGAACGCGAGCCCCAGGTGCGCCGCGAGCCGGTACTGGCTGACATCAATGCGTTCTACTAACCCACTCATCACCATGTACCAGCCAAGGGCGCCCTGCAGCCCTCCCAACACAAACATGGCAGAAAGATGCGGGATAAGACGCCGTTCCACACGCTTGGTCGCCAGAAACCAGACGAAAGGAAAGAAGAAGGCCACCCCGACAAGACGACCGAGGAAACGGTGTGCCCACTCCCACCAGTAAATCGCCTTAAATTCATCAAGGCTCATGCCCCGGTTGACGCGGATATATTCCGGGATCTGGCGATATTTTTCGAACTCTGATTCCCACGCCGCCTCATCCAAAGGGGGAACAGCCCCCGTCACCGGCTTCCATTCGGTGATCGACAGGCCGCTGTCTGTGAGGCGTGTCGCCCCCCCAACGACAACCATCGATCCCACAAGCACACAGATCACCAACAGCCAAATAGAAATGGACCGACGGGCCGCAATCTGCCGCTCGGTTGGTTTTTGCTGGATGTCTAGATCAACTGTTGTCATGGGATGCATGACATAGCGCGCTTGAGGGCCAGCAACAAGGCGCGAACCAAATCATGCTGCGGCTCTTGCGCGCACCTTGGCGGATGCCAGCATATGCAGTAGAGAAGAGTGGCAATTTTCTGAAGGAAGCCGCATGGCCCAGACCTCAAGCAAATCCCCCCGCTTGCCCATCGGCGCACGCAAGTTCCTCGGCATGTTGATCCTGATGGCGGGCCTCGCCGTCTATACAATCGCCGCTGTCTGGCTTGTGACAAGCGTCCTGCCAGACCATTGGGCTGTACAGGTTATCTTCTATCCAGTGGCCGGCATCGCATGGGCGTTCCCGGCCAGATATCTCATCGCATGGATGCAGAGGCCAGACGAGCTGGCCTCATAGCAGGCCATTCAGTCGAGACGACCAAACGCCATTTTGTTGAGAACGAGCATCACAACAAGAAAAGCACCAATTGCGTAAACAGCGGTCATAGGGTCGCTCCATCTATCCAAAATCAAAACCTGACGAGTGGCCGGTTGCGCGGACAATGCCCGAGAGGGACACACGTGTCCAGATTGCTCACTGCGTCATCTCGCATCACAAAAAAAACCGCCCTCAAAAGACCCAAAGGACCCATGAGGACGGCTTTTCGTTGGTCGGAGCGGCGGGATTCGAACCCACGACCCCTTGTCCCCCAGACAAGTGCGCTACCGGGCTGCGCTACGCTCCGAAAAACCCTCAAGGGAAAACACCCCCGAAAGGTGCCGCACTATAGGGGCGTGCTTGCCCGCGATCAACGGGCAAAACCAGCACTGAGAAAACGAATTTTCTGGCTACAGATCCGCTGAATCTTTGGCGATAGACTTATCAAGCTCAGCTTGCAGATCGGCCAGGCGTTTGGCGACACCACCAAGAACGGCGCGCGCATCACTGCCGAGACCAGAAGCACCATCTGCCCCGCCCGCAGCCCCCTCGCTCGCCCGTTGCACAGAAGCCCGGGCCAGACCAGCGACTGATTCCTCGCCCGCCGCGCGTCCCGTCTCGATGACAAAACGAACACCCTGGTCCCGAAACACCTTCTGGACGCCCTTGATCGTGTAGCCATCCTTGTAGAGAAGCGCTCTTACACCCCGCAACAGGTCTACATCTTCAGGCCGGTAATAGCGTCGCCCCCCGCCCCGCTTCAGCGGTTTGATCTGAGCGAACTTGCTTTCCCAGAAACGCAGGACGTGTTGCGGCACATCCAGATCCACCGCCACTTCGCTGATCGTGCGAAAGGCGTCTGGTGATTTGCGTGAACCGCTTGTCTCAATAACCGTCATACCGGGTTAAATTGCATCCCCGTGTCGCAGGCACGTCCACACAACAAATCAATCCGCCGCATGGTCCGTTGATGTCGCTGCTTTGAGCGTTGTCAGCGCCTTGTTAATTCGTTCCTTCAACACGTGGCTCGGTCTGAAAACAAGCACGCGCCGCGGCTTGATCGGAACCTCTTCACCTGTTTTTGGATTGCGTCCCATGCGCCCGCCTTTTTGGCGAACGGAGAAAGACCCGAACGATGAGAGTTTGACCGTCTCCCCGTCGGTAAGGCTATCGCCTATCGCCTTCAGAACTGATTCTACAAGATCTGCAGACTCGTTCCTCGACAATCCTACTTCCTGATATACCGCCTCGCTCAAATGCGCGCGGGTAATTGTCTGCCCCATGACTATCCTCTTGCCTTGCGATAGACCCTAGGCTAGGCGAATTAACCCGTCAATATCAATGAGATGGGTGAAAGTGTTTAAGTAGAAATTAGCACTTCAAGGAGCCGGAAACATCGATCCGGCTACCAACGCACCAGCGCAGATCCCCAGGTGAAGCCGCCGCCCATGGCCTCCAGCAAAACCAGATCACCCCGTTTGATCCGACCATCCTTGACCGCAACATCAAGGGCCAAAGGAACGGACGCAGCTGACGTATTGCCATGCTCCGCAACCGTCAAAACTACTTTCTCAGACGGCAAACCGATTCGTTTTGCGGTGCTGTCCAAAATGCGCTTGTTGGCTTGATGCGGTACAAACCAGTCGATGTCGTCAATCGTGAGATTCGTCGCCGCAAGCGCCTCATTGATCACATCAGCAATGTTTACAACCGCATGGCGAAATACATCACGACCAATCATCCGCACATGGCCAACTGTCTGCGTGGTTGAAGGCCCACCATCCACATAAAGCTTGTCTCTGTAACGTCCGTCGCTGTGAAGATGCGCCGTCAAGATACCCCGGTCGGCAACCGTGCCGTCACCACCTTCTTCCGACGTCAGCACAACAGCCCCTGCACCATCGCCAAAAAGCACACAGGTTGTTCGATCTTCCCAATCCAAAAGCCTGGAAAATGTCTCCGCACCAATCACCAGTGCATTGTTGAACTGACCAGCTTTCAGAAAATTATCTGCTGTCGACAGACTGAAAATGAACCCGGAGCAAACCGCTTGCAGGTCAAATGCAGCGCCATGATGAATACCAAGAGCTTCTTGCACAACGGTTGCAGTGGCCGGAAAAGTATTATCTGGCGTCGTCGTCGCCATCACGATCAGGTCAATCTCTTGCGCATCCATATTGGCATTTTTCAGCGCGGCCTTCGCAGCTTCTATTGCCAGGTCTGAGGTAAACTGACCGTCTGCGACCATGTGGCGCTGCCGGATACCGGAGCGTTCGACGATCCACTCGTCGCTCGTATCGACAAATTTGGCAAGATCATCATTGGTAACAATGCGCTCTGGGAGGTAAGAACCAACCCCGACAATCACACTTCGTCTAACACTCACGATACAGCAGCCTCACCTTGTGTCGCTGTGTCAGCGACTCCGACGCTCTCTTTAAGTTCGTCCATGCGTTGCAGGTCTGCGGTAATTTTCGTCACCAGATCTGCAGACGCAATATCAACCGCAAGATCAATCGCTGACGCGATACCTGCCGCATCCGCACTCCCGTGACTCTTCACCACCAAACCATTCAATCCCATGAACAAGCCGCCATTGTGAACATTGGGATCAAGCCGGGCCCGCAGCATGTTAAATGCCGTCTGGGCGAGCATGTAACCAAGTTTCGTAAAAATCGTCAGTGCCATGGCTTCGCGCAAATACGAACTGATCAGACGAGCCGTGCCTTCAGCGGTTTTAAGAGCGACATTCCCGGTGAACCCGTCCGTCACAACAACGTCAACGGTTCCTTTGGCGATGTCGTCACCCTCGACAAATCCATGGAATTTTATCGGAAGGTTAGACTCCCGCAGGGCCTGAGCAGCATCTTTAACAATTTCAGTCCCTTTCATTTCCTCTTCGCCGATATTCAATATGCCAACGCTTGGACGATCAATGCCAAACAACACCCGAGCGTAGGCTTCTCCCATCACAGCAAACTGCACGAGCTGTTTTGCATTGGGACCAATGGTGGCCCCGCAATCCAGCACGATGCTTTCGCCGCGTGTCGTTGGCAGAATGGCCGCGAGTGCTGGACGGTCGATATTCGGGATCATTTTGAGGATGACTTTGGACATCGCCATCAGCGCGCCGGTGTTCCCTGCTGAGACGACGGCCTGTGCCTCCCCTTGCCGAAGAGCGTAAATCGCCTGCCACATGCTGCTTGTCTTGCGCCCCCGGCGCAAAGCCTGGCTGGGCTTGTCATCCATCGAGATCGAAACCTCGGTGTGAATAACAGTGCTGGCATCGGCAACACGCGGTGCTTTCTCCAGCTCGCGCCGAATTTGAGTTTCGTCACCGAACAACAGGTACCGCACTTCGGGGTGTCGGACATGTGCAATTTCAGCACCAGCAATGATAACGGAGGGACCAATGTCCCCTCCCATCGCATCAAGAGAGATCGTAAGTTCGCGAACCAATGGTCAGACCGTCCTCTAACAGAGTTTGCAGGATACTAAACCGACATCGAGCATCAGCCCAAAGCGCTTCCCGCATGCCGCGCGCCCCGACAATACCCAGTCTGGTCGCCGAGACAACCGAAAACAGCGCTAAGTTTCACACCTATTTATCGCCATTCAGCTTGAAATTCTTGAGTACATCAAAGGGGTTATCTTTTTTTTCTAATGTCTCGCTGGACCCTACGTCTTCAGCACCTGCCCTTGTCTTTTGCGCGGCCATTGCCACCATCTCCTCAGATGCCTTTGGGTAGGGATCAAGAGCTAGAACCAATTGTTCAGCCACTATTTCGCCTAGATCAATGCCTGTCTCGGGCAGATTTTCAGGCGGCTCATCCTCAAGGGGGTTGACCTCAACCTCCCGGTTTCCCTCACCTGCGGGCACCAAAGGGCGATATCGCAGAACAAACGTCTGGCTAAGCGAGGCCTGCACAGGCTCCAGGCTCACCACACAGGCTTGTGTGACCTCCGCCGAAAAAATGCCCTCCACACTCAAACCCATTTTACGCCATGGAAAGACCTCCACCTGGGCGGAAAGCGAATCAATAGACAGCAACCCAAACCGCTCGGCCAGGATGGCGCGCGCAGCAACATCTGCCTCCAGCTTCAGGCGAAGGCCAGCCACGGACACATCATCGCGTAGCACCACCCTCGAAAACCCAGACGGTGTCGAAATATCGTCGCTCACGAGGCCACCTCAATTTGCGGTTGGGCTTCCGGTGCAGGAGAAAAAACAATCTCGCCACGGGTCAGCGCATCCAGGGAGAGTTCTTTGAGCGTTTCCCGTGTCTGGCGCGCATAATTTGCCAGCATCTTGAGCTGCCCAGATGTCACTTCGATTTCAGGAAAAATATTGCGCTTCAGGGCTTCTTCAAACACAGCTTCATCATCCGCCTGCAGTCCTTCGTCATAAGCCCCCAGTCGCCCGTAGAACGCCTGCGCCATTTTCTTTATTTTTTTCCCGACAGACAGATCACCCACGCCCATTTCCCTCAACGCCTGATCCATGTCGTCAAACATCACATCAAACAGCTCCTGCCGCAGGTTTTTAGCCGAGCTGCCTTCCGCTGAAAGTCGGTCAATGACCAGAAACATATGCAGGACAATCATGTCAAAGCGCCCATCCAATGTATCAGGAACGCCTACATTGAGATAAAATTGGGGTGACCGGGCCTGATTTACCAGAGACCGGTAAAGTAAATAAGCGCTATCGTCCTTTGACGAAAACCCAAACCATTGTTTCCACGACATGAGCATGCTTTCTGCAAAAATCCGCCCCTTTTGGGCGGCAAAACTTGAAACGAGACGTCGTTACAGGTAGGTCAATTGAACAATACCTGCCATTGTTCTGGCATCACCGTTGTGACACTCACCTGGAGCGTAAAGATAATTCGATGAGACAGCATTTAGCCGCTCTATTTACACCGTTCAAGCCTGTTGTTCTAGTAATTGCCCTGGGCGGCATGTCTGTCAGTGCCTGTTCCGCAGTGATCGAAGAACGAGGCTATGTTTACGACCAGAGGGATTTTGAGAAAATTGAAGCAGGGCTCACCAGCCAGGCAGAAGTCGAGGAAATTCTCGGCACCCCCTCCACCATCGTGACGGTGAATGGAAAAGCCTGGTTTTATATTTCATCGACCTTTGAAAAATTGATGTTCTACGTGCCCGAAGAAATCGACCGAAAAGTCGTAGCCATCTACTTTGACGACACAGATACCGTCGAGGAAGTTGGTTACTACGGTCTAGAGGACGGTCGAGTGATTGATTTCAGAACCCGAAAAACACCAACTCGAGGCAAAGAGTTGACCGTTCTTAGCCAAATATTCGGCAATCTAGGCCGGTTCAACAGCAACAGCACACCGGGGCCTGGCAGATAACCCAGTCGGCCGAACCTCTCCAGCGCACGCTCCAAAATCCGGAGGCGGATCAGGCCTTGAGCTCTGTTTTGTCTGAATTCCGCAAAATGCGTATCTAGTCACATCGTCACACCAATTTATCTCACCACAGACTACTCAGGTTCAAACACCCATGGCTTCCAAACTCAAACCCGGCGTGCAAACCGGCACCGATTACATCGCTCTCGTCGACGCCTGCAAGGCTGGAGGTTATGCCCTGCCCGCCGTTAACGTCGTCAGCACCCACTCGATTAACGCGGTGCTGGAAGCGGCCGCAAAAGCCAAATCCGACATCATCATTCAACTTTCTGGCGGCGGTGCGCAATTTTATGCCGGCAAGGGCATCAAAGATGCGGAGCAGGCAAAGGTACTCGGCGGCATTGCGGCCGCAGAACATGTGCACCGGGTTGCGGAAGCCTATGGCATCTGCGCGGTCCTCCACACAGATCACGCCAACCGGGCGCTGATCCCCTGGGTCGATGCACTGATTGATGCAAGCGAGGAACGGTTCAAGGCCACCGGTCGCTCACTCTTCAGCTCCCACATGCTGGATCTGTCTGAAGAAAGCCTGGACGATAATCTGGCCGAATGCGAACGCCTCCTGAAGCGGCTTGCTCCCATCGGCATGAGCCTGGAGATCGAACTGGGTGTAACCGGCGGTGAGGAAGATGGTGTCGGCAAAGACCTGGATGAGATCGACAATGACAAGCTCTACACCCAGCCCGACGAGGTCTTGACGGCCTATCGGCGCTTGTCGCCTCTCGGACACTTCTCCGTCGCGGCGGCCTTTGGCAATGTGCACGGGGTCTACAAGCCGGGCAATGTGAAGCTGCGCCCTGAAATTCTCAAAGCCTCACAGGAATCAGTGTCCTCCGCTGAAGGCCTCGGAAACCACCCTCTCCATTTCGTCTTTCACGGTGGATCCGGTTCTGAGAAAAGCAAGATCAAGGAAGCAGTGAGCTACGGCGTCTTCAAAATGAACATCGACACCGATACCCAGTTTGCTTTCGCAGAACGCGTTGGCAGCTATGTCGACGAACATGCTCAGGCGTTTAAACATCAGATCGACCCGGACACCGATCAGCCCTACAAAAAGCAATATGACCCTCGTGCCTGGTTGCGCAAAGGCGAAGAAGGCATCATTGATCGGCTGATCATTGCCTGTGACGATCTGGGGTCTACTGGCAAATCGCTGGCTCTCTAAGAAACCAGTACCGAACAATAAAAAACCCCGCAAGGATCACTCCTCGCGGGGTTTGTTTTTGTCTGAGTTCGGGTTTAGCCGTGAGCGAGAACCGCCAACAGCAGCAAGGCCACGATGTTCGTGATCTTGATCATCGGATTGATAGCAGGGCCGGACGTATCCTTGTAAGGATCGCCAACCGTATCACCGGTAATCGCAGCTTTATGGGCTTCTGACCCCTTACCACCATGATGACCATCTTCAATGTACTTCTTGGCATTGTCCCAGGCACCACCACCGGCGGTCATGGACAGAGCCAGGAAGAGGCCTGTGAGGATAACCCCCAGTAACATCGCCCCAAGAGCTGAGAAGGCCGCTGACTTGTCTGCAATCTGAAGCACAATGAAGTAGAGGACAACAGGAGACAGCACCGGCAGCAGAGAGGGGATCACCATCTCTTTGATCGCAGCCTTGGTCAGCAGGTCAACAGCAGCGCCATAGTCTGGCTTCTCTGTGCCTTCCATGATGCCTGGCTTCTCTTTGAACTGACGGCGGACTTCCTCAACAATCGCCCCCGCAGCCCGGCCAACAGCCATCATGCCCATCGAGGCGAAGAGATATGGCAACATGCCGCCAACGAAGAGACCGACAATCACGTAAGGGTTAGAGAGCGAGAAGTCTGCAACAACCCCTGCAAAATACGGATAGGTCTCAGGATCAGCCGCAAACAGCATCAAATCCTGTGTGTACGCCGCAAAGAGAACCAGAGCCCCCAAGCCAGCAGACCCGATCGCATAGCCCTTGGTAACAGCTTTCGTTGTGTTGCCAACCGCATCAAGCGCGTCCGTTGTTTTGCGCACATCTTCTGGCAGGTCAGCCATTTCAGCAATGCCGCCCGCATTGTCCGTCACAGGACCGAAGGCATCGAGCGCCACAACCATGCCCGCAAGAGCCAACATCGTTGTCACAGCAATCGCAATGCCGAAGAGACCTGCAAGGCTGTGTGTGCCGACAATACCAACCACAATCACAAGCGCAGGCAGCGCCGTTGATTCCATGGACACAGCAAGCCCCTGGATCACATTGGTGCCATGCCCTGTTTCAGAAGCAGCGGCAATGGACCGCACAGGACGATAATCAACGCCTGTGTAATACTCTGTGATCCAAATGATCATGCCGGTGATGATAAGGCCCAACACACCACACAGGTAAAGGTCCTGACCGGTGAAGGTCTGCTCCGCTACCGTGAACTCCGTTGCAAAGCCAACCAGCCGCTCGGTCACATAGTACAGCGCACCCAGCGACAGAACAGCTGAAGCAATAAAGCCTTTATAAAGCGCGCCCATGATCGACTGGCTTTTGCCAAGACGAACAAAGAAAGTGCCGATGATTGATGTGATGATGCACACACCGCCAATGGCGAGTGGGTAAGTCATCATATTGACCATCATGTCACCCGCAAAGAAGATCGATGCCAGCACCATGGTCGCCACAATCGTCACAGCGTAAGTTTCAAAAAGGTCAGCGGCCATACCGGCACAGTCACCCACATTGTCACCCACATTGTCGGCAATCGTCGCCGGGTTCCGTGGATCATCTTCAGGGATACCTGCTTCGAGCTTGCCGACCAGATCGCCCCCAACGTCCGCACCCTTGGTAAAGATGCCGCCGCCGAGACGGGCAAAAATCGAAATAAGCGACGCCCCGAAGCCAAGTGCCACCAGCGCATCAATGACAGTCCGCGAACCAGCGTCAAATTCCATCGGTCCCGTCAGGATGCCAAAATAGACAGCAACCGAAAGCAGCGCCAGACCGGCAACCAGCATGCCGGTCACAGCGCCGGATCTAAATGCCAGAGCAAGACCAGCCGCAAGGCTCTCGCTCGCTGCCTGGGTCGTCCGAACGTTTGCCCGCACAGACACCAGCATGCCGATATAGCCGGCAGCGCCCGACAAAACAGCCCCAATCAGGAAGCCAATCCCGACAATCAGCCCCAGCTGCCAGTAAAGCAGTGCAAAAATAACAACACCGA
>CAZFHW010000063.1:0-15481 GCA_964518885.1 uncultured Parvibaculum sp.
GAGCCCAATGTGCCCGCGACCAGCGAGGCGAACAGGATTGCGCCAAAATCGCGATTTGATTTGAAGACCGCGAGGCAGCGGGCAGGGTTGTCGATGCGGGTGCGGCTGATCTGGCGCATCAGGTGCCAGCCGCCAATGCCAAGACCCAGATAATAGACCCAGCCAATGGCGGCACTGGCCCCCGCGAGCGCGAATAGCACGAGGGCCAACCCGTAAAACACCACGAGCCAGACCTTGGTCTTCTCGCCAAACATCAAAGCCGTGGATTTGAGCCCCAGCGGCGCGTCGTCGTCCTTGTCCTGATGGGCATAGATCGTGTCATAGCCGATGGTCCAGCAGATGCAGCCGAGATAAAGCAGCACCGGCGGCCAACTGAGACTGCCTGTCACCGCCGCCCAGCCCAGAAGCGCCCCCCAGTTGAAGGTGAGGCCCAGCATCGCCTGAGGCCAATAGGTGAAGCGCTTGGCAAACGGATACAGCCCCACCAGCACGAGCGAGGCAGCGCCGAGCACGATGGTGAAGAGATTGAATTGCAGCAGGACGATGAGCCCGGTGAGGCAAAGCGCGACCAGAAATATCCACGCCTGTTTCAGACTGACAGCGCCGGACGGAATGGGCCGCGAGCGGGTGCGCGCGACCTGTGCGTCATACTTATGGTCGATAATATCGTTGATGGTGCACCCGGCGCCCCGCATCACAAACGCGCCCAGTGCGAACAGCAGCAATGTGCCCAGTTCCGGCAGATAAAGATGGCGCAGGCCCGGCCAGCCTTCTCCCAGGGGGGCGGCCAGCGTGATCGACCAGAAGCAGGGCCAGAGCAGCAGCCAGGTGCCCACGGGCCGGTCGGCGCGCATCAGTTTGAGATAGGGGCGCGTGGCGGCGGGGGCGTATCGGTCAACCCAATTGCCAGCGGCGGCATCCGCGACAGGCATGTCCCCTCTGGGCAGGTCTGGATCACTCATAACGGGGGCTCATGTTTGTGTTCGGAGAGGCTGCGACAATTATAGGCGGTAGGTTGGTATAGGCGATAGGGTGGTGCCTGTCCGCTCCCATTCAAGGTGGTCCGGGCGGAAGCAGCGGTGTGCCTAGACAGAGAGATCGGCCTGACGGGTGATCCCAAGCGGTTCCCGGTAGGCCTCTATGGCTTGCGACAAAAGAGTTTGCAGGCCGGCTTCTTCCGATGTCCCATCAGTCTCCTCACTGGTCTGCGTGGCGGCCTCGCTGAGCGCGCCCGTGCGGCCGGACTGTCCGTCTTTCTCATCAGCCGCCAGCGCAATCGCTTCGCTGATAGCCTCGGTGCGGGTCTGTTGAGCTTGGGCAGCAACCTGCCTGTCTTGCGCAGATGGATCGGTGGGGGCGGTTGCCGCCCGGATCACCTGATCCATCTTGCGAATGGTGGCCTCGGGGTCGTCGCCCACGGCGGAAGAGTCGATCGATACTTCGCCGCCAGCAATATAACTTTTGCCATCGGGGCCGGTTGTGTACTCGAAGCTGACGCCACCGGTGAGCGAGCCACCCGCAGCGGAGTGCGCTGCTTCATGGGCGCGCACTTCGGTTTCGCGGGCTTTGAGATCCTTGATTTTTTGCGCGTCTTCAGAGTTCAGCTCGTCCTCGCCACCCCCTTTGTTGGCGGACGACAGACCTTGCACACGGGCAGGCGCCTGGGCGCTGTTCAGGAGACCTTGAATGCCCCCTTGAGTGGCTGTCGTTGGGCCCTGCAATCCGGGCGCAGGGGCACCCGCGCCGCCGCCCGCTCGCGCAGATGCAGATTGAAACGGCGGAACGAACGCCGCAGGAGAGGCACCAAGACCACTAATCATGGGCTTGAGCCTACCGGGGAGAGATTTGTGGTTTCTTAAAACAGGGCTGACCCACGCACCAGTCGGGCGTTTCAGAGGGTATTTGCTGCTTTTTGCGGGCCCAAATCGTGCTTCTTCCTCTATAAATGGCCCCTCATTGACCACAAGGCCTCCGGTGATATGCGCGACGACAGTAAAAAACCTCATCCCCATCCCGATCACGACGACAGCCCGGATCATTGCGCCACAGGTAAAGTGCGGCTCTATGTGGCAGCAGATCTGGGGCAGGGTCTGGGCATCGTGCCCACTCGTGAGCAGACCCACTATCTGTTGAACGTCCTGCGCCTGGGTAATGGCGAACGCCTCCGCCTTTTCAACGGTCGCGATGGGGAATGGCTGGGGCGGCTGGATGAAGTCACCAAGCGAAGCTGCCTCATCGCCTTGGAACGTCAGACCCGTCCACAAGACAGCCTTCCTGACCTCTGGTTGTTGTTTGCGCCGGTAAAGCGCACACGCCCCGATTTCATCGTGCAAAAGGCGGTGGAGATGGGCGCAGGGCGTATCCTGCCGGTGCTCACCGACCGGACGAATGTCGCCCGCGTGAAAGAGGATCGCCTGATCGCCAGTGCCATTGAAGCAGCCGAGCAATGCGGTCTGCTTGCCGTGCCCGAGGTTTTGCCCCCCGGTCCCCTGTCGCACCTGCTCGACACCTGGGACGAGGTGGCCCCGGGCCGTCGGATCATTTTTTGTGATGAGGTTGCAGCGTCGGGCGGTACATTTTCCACGCTGGAGGCACTGGCGACGTCACAGGACAAAGGTCCAGGCCCCCTGGCGGTGCTGATCGGGCCGGAAGGGGGCTTTTCGCCTGCCGAACGGACGCGCCTGCTGGAGCGGGGCGACACGGTGCCCCTCTCGCTGGGCCCCCGCATCATGCGCGCCGACACCGCCGCCATTGCCGCTCTGGCCGCGGTGCAGCTGGTTATCGGGGATTGGTGAGTTTTTTCGCCAATTATCCCAAATGTGAAGATTAAGACCTTGTTCGGAGTAAGGTTGCGCCCTACATCGGGGTGACCTTGAGAGGTGACGCTGGCGTCAAGTCTGACAGCCGGGACAAAAGCCTGGGTAAATAAGTCCGAAATGGGCAGGGAGACTGGGAATATGAGCATTCTGGCTGCGGGCGCAGACACCATTGCGGGCTATGACGATCTTGTCCTCTACATCGAGGCAGGGCAAAAGCCCAAGACCGATTGGAAAATCGGCACAGAGCACGAAAAATTTCCCTTCCGCAGCAAAGACCGCTCCCCGATCCCTTATGAGGGCCCCAACGGCATCCGCGCCATGCTCGAAGGCATGACCCGCTTTGGCTGGCAGCCGGTGCTGGAGGGCGACAAGATTATTGGTCTCAGCTGTCCCGACAGCCTGGCGAACGTGTCATTGGAACCGGGCGGACAGTTTGAACTCTCCGGCGCGCCGCTGGACCATCTGCACCAGACCTGTTCAGAGGTGCATGACCATCTGGCCCAGGTGAAAGAAGTCGGCGGCGAACTGGATATTTGTTTTCTGGGCACCGGCTTCACGCCGGACTGGACCCGCGACATGATCTCCGCGATGCCCAAGGGTCGGTACGGCATCATGACCGAATATATGAAGAAGGTTGGCAGCTACGGCCTCGACATGATGTACCGCTCCTGCACGGTGCAGGTGAACCTCGACTGGTCCACGGAAAGCGACATGGTGAAAAAGTTCCGTGTCGCCCTGGCGCTTCAGCCCATTGCGACAGCCCTCTTTGCCAATTCCCCCTTCACCGAAGGCAAGCCAAACGGCTTCCTCTCCTTCCGCTCCCAGCTTTGGACGGACACGGACACCGCGCGCACCGGCATGCTGCCCTTCGTCTTCGAAGACGGCTTTTCCTACGAACGCTATGTGGATTACGCGCTCGATGTGCCGATGTATTTCGTCTACCGGGACGGCACCTATCATGATGTGACCGGCAAGAGCTTCCGCGATTTCATGGCCGGAAAGCTGGAAGGCTTTGAGGGTCAGATGCCCACCATTGGCGACTGGTCCAACCACCTGACCACCATTTTCCCCGAAGTGCGCATCAAGCAGTTTATGGAAATGCGCGGCGCGGACTCAGGCCCGTGGAATTCCATCTGTGCGCTACCCGCGATCTGGGTTGGGCTGCTGTATGACGGCGGCGTTCTGGATGCCGCCTGGGACATGGTGAAAAAATGGACGCCATACACGCGCGAAGAACTGCGCTGGGAAGTTCCCAAAACGGCGCTGGCCACACGGGTAGACAGGATCAAGGTCCAGGACATTGCCCGCGAGATGGTCGACATGAGCCGCGCCGGTCTGAAGGCACGCGGTGCCACGGATGGCATGGGCGCAGACGAAACCATCTTCCTCTCCACCCTTGATGACATTCTGGAGACGGGAAAAACCCGCGCCGACGAGCAACTCGAGGCGTACCATGGTCGCTGGAACAGCTCCATCGAACCGATCTATGACGAGTATGCGTTCTAGGCGATCAGAGAATGAACCATTGTCGGTTATGACGTGACGGCAGATGTATCGTGATCTAACATCCACCGATGATCCGACATGTCGTCAAATTCGTTGCTGGACTGAGCATATCGTGGGTGTTGGTATCGTGTGACCAACCCACGGGTGGTCGTGACCTCCTGTTTTATGGGGAGTGTGTAGGCGACGAGGAGAACGAGTGTGTAACGCTCGAACTTGAAGGTACTGATTTATCTCCCTACGTGGTCCGCGATCCGATCCTTTCGTCACAAGATTTTTTGAGCGTGGAAATTTTCGAAGACCCTTCGAGCGGTCGATACGGCATCAGCATTCAGATGAATGAGAGGGGAACGCGCAGGTTTGGTGAGGCGACGACAAGACTGCGAGGCAAATCCATTTACATCATCCAGGGGCAGCGGCTAGTGACGGCACCTGTCGTTCGGGAACCCATCCTCGGTGGAAAGGGTCAAATACTGGTTGGCTCAGAACAGGAAACAAGGCAATTGTTTTCCGACATAAGCGACCATTTGTGAGTGGAGACCCGGCATGAAACGCGTGATGGTGATCGGCTCTTCCGGGGCTGGAAAGTCGGTTTTTGCGACGGCCCTTGCCAAAAAGACCGGCCTGCCTCTAATTCACCTTGATGTTGAATTCTGGAGCCCGGGATGGGTGGAAACACCCAAGGAAGAATGGCCCGCGAAGGTTGAGGCGCTGGCGGCGCGCGAGACCTGGATCATGGATGGGAATTACTCCGGCACCTTCCTGCTCCGCATGCCGCGTGCAGACACCATCATTCTCCTCACCCGCCCACGCTGGCTCTGTCTCGCGCGCGCGATCTGGCGAAGTGCCAGAAACTATCACCGTACCCGTGCAGATATAGGGGAGGGGTGCCCGGAGCGGTTCGATCTCGATTTCTACAAATGGATTTGGAACTTTCCGGGCAGGTCTCAGAAGAAGGTGGAAGAAGCGATGGCGACCCTTGGTGCCCACGCAACCCAGACCACGATCACCTCAGACCGGGAAGGTCGGATTTTTCTCGAACTCACATGAACCGTCATTGCCGGACTTGTTCCGGCAATCCAGGGCCGCAAGCTGGGCGTATGGTCAATCCCATCATGCAAAGCCGCGTTCCCTAGCCCTGGCCCCCCGGAACAAGTCCGAGGGTGACACTATTGTGAGTGTTTACGCAGCCGTGCCGCCAACCGTCAGTCCACTGAGTTTTAAGGTGGGTTGGCCGACGCCGACGGGCACGCTTTGGCCACCTTTGCCACATGTGCCGATGCCTGGGTCAAGTTTCAGATCGTTGCCGATCATCGTTACTTTAGTCAACACGTCCGGGCCATTGCCGATGAGCGTGGCGCCCTTCACCGGGCGACCGATTTTGCCATTCTCGATCATGTAGGCTTCCGTCACCGTGAAGACGAACTTGCCCGACGTGATGTCCACCTGCCCGCCACCAAATGAAACTGCATAGAGGCCGTTCTTCACCGATTTCAGAATTTCCTCCGGGTCGTCATTGCCCGCCATCATGTAGGTGTTGGTCATGCGCGGCATCGGCTGATGCGCGAAGCTCTCGCGCCGTCCATTGCCCGTTGCTGCCATGCCCATGAGCCGCGCGTTCATGCGGTCCTGCATATAGCCTTTGAGAATACCATCTTCGATAAGCACTGTGTGCGAGGTGGGCGTGCCTTCATCATCCACCGACAGAGACCCGCGACGCTTTGCCAGCGTGCCGTCATCCACAACGGTCACACCGCGAGACGCCACCTGTTGTCCCAGCAGTCCGGCAAAGGCGCTGGTTTTCTTGCGGTTGAAGTCACCTTCCAGCCCGTGGCCGATAGCCTCGTGCAACAAAATGCCGGGCCAGCCATTGCCCAGCACCACTTCCATTTCGCCAGCAGGGGCAGGCACACTGTCCAGATTGACCAGCGCCTGACGCAATGCTTCGTCCACCTGCGCCTGCCACTGGTCGGGGCTGATCCAGGCTGAATAGCCCTGGCGTCCACCGACCCCATGGGAGCCGCTTTCCTGCCGGTCACCCTCTCCCACCACAACGGAGACATTGACGCGCACCAGCGGGCGCACATCGCGCACCACATCGCCGCCGGGCCGGATGATCTCAACCGCCTGCCATTCGCCAGCCAGAGAGGCCGTCACCTGGCGCACCCGGGGGTCTTTTGCCCGGGCATAGGCATCAATTTCCTGCAGCAGCTTCACTTTCTCTTCAAAACTTTGGTCGCCGAGCGGGTTTTCATCGCCGTAAAGCCTTGTGTTGGTGCGCGCAGGGCCGTCGGCCAGGGTGCCGCCATATCCCCGTTTGACCGCCTGAACCGCATCGGACGCGCGTTTGAGAGAGGCTTCCGACAGGTCAGAGGAGTGGGCATAGCCGGTGGCTTCATCTGCGACACAGCGCAGGCCAAAACCCTGATGCGTGTCGTAGCTCGCCGTCTTCAGCCGCCCGTCATCAAACGTCAGGGCTTCTGAAAGCCGGTATTCGAGGAAAAGCTCTCCGTCATCGGCACCGGCAACCGTGTCATCGACAAGTTGCTCGACGCGGCCTCTGTCCAGGCCAGCCGGTTCAAAGAAGAAATCATCTGAAGGCGCACTCATGGGGAACTCCGAGTCGGAAAGGGGAACTTAAATTGACTTAAATAGATGAAGAATCGCTCAGTTGGCCAACCACTCTTCGACGGAAACCAGGCGACCGGGCAGGCCCGACAGGTCACAGCGTACAACTTGAGGGGCACAGCTATAAAGGGGGTATTGGGTCACGATCAGTTTGGCCAGATCCACCAGAAAAACCCCATTGATGCGGCCAAACCAGCTGTCCCATTCTTGAAATTTCCAGTTTTGCCAGTCTTGAGGGGGCACGCTAACGATATCGTCAACAGCGGACGGGTGCGCGTTGCAAAATCCGACGACGCACCGACCGGGCTCTTTGGGATGGAGATAAGGGGCGGCTTCGCTGATAAGCGCGGGGGCTGCCCCGCCATTGGAGTGCAGATGCACGCCAGCGGAGATCTGCCGACCATAGAAAAAATGAATAAGCGCTTCGTCTCGCACGCCGACCTCCCACACTGCTTTTGCCAGTCTAGGATCAAATAGAGAGGATGCCAGCCCATGAATGGCATTTTTTACGATTTTTCATGGCCCGGTTTGATAGACGCCTTGATGCCGATCAACCTCAGCCCGTGGCAAAAAGTCGCGCACCCAAGCCCAATGGCCCAGGGGCGTGGCGCAGGTGGTTGTTAGCGGTCTATACTTGCCGCCGACTCAGGAGCCACATTATTGGCCCGGCGGGTGCGAGACCGTCGAACGGGGAGGGGTGATGTCTGTGGTGGGGGCCGCGAGAGCGGTCGTTTCTGCTTTTTTGACGCCTTTTCGATGTTCGATAGCTTGCGGTGCGCCACCGATTGTGGTTTTTGACGCAAAGCTAATGACCAATGGGGCGCATTCTTGGCGAGGCCGATCTGGCTGCCGGGCGTCTTGCTGGAGGGGGCACCGGTGCAGACTGGAGCCAAAAGCATTTTGATGTGAGGAGCTAGGCACAGAAATGCGCTTGACTACACGTATTGCGGCATCGATTGCCGCCTTTGTCGCCACCCTTACGGGCGGAGCCGTAACTAAGGCATTTGCAGCAGCAGGCCAGCCTACCAATTGGGCAATGAGCTTTCAGGATTCGGTCAGTCCCGTGATGGACGATCTCATCCAGCTTGATAATGCGCTGCTGATCTTGATCACCGTTATTACGGTTTTTGTTCTCGTGCTGTTGTTGATCATCATGATCCGCTTCAATGCGAAGGCGAACCCTGTACCGTCCAAAACAACCCACAACACCGCAATCGAAGTGGCGTGGACTGTCGTGCCTATCATAATCCTTGTGATGATCACGATCCCGTCCTTCCGGTTGCTCTACAAGCAGATGGAAGTGCCGGAAGCTGATCTGACCATCAAGGCGGTCGGGTATCAGTGGTACTGGGGTTATGAATATCCCGATTACGGCGACATCGTTTTTGACAGCATCATGCTGGAAGATGACGAGTTGGCCCCGGGGCAGCCGCGCCTGCTTGCAACCGACACGGAGGTTGTTGTCCCGGTAAACAAAGTTGTGCGGATGATTATCACTGCAGAGGATGTGATCCATTCATGGGCAATACCCTCCTTTGGCGTAAAGATGGACGCGGTTCCAGGTCGCTTGAACGAGACGTGGTTCAAGGCAACCGAAGTTGGCACCTATTACGGCCAGTGTTCGGAGCTGTGCGGTATCCGCCATGCTTTCATGCCGATCACGGTCAAAGTGGTGACGCAGGAAGAGTTTGAAGCATGGCTTGTCTGGGCTGAGGAAGAGTATGCGCAAGCACCTCTTGCGGGTCCGGCTGCCATTCAGGTTGCAGACATCGCGCGCTGAACGCGTTGATAGCTGCGGTTATTTTTAAGAAACGACGTTAGAAATAAGAGGTAGAGATATGGCCGGTGAAGCTGCAGGCGCGCACGCCGCTCACGATCATCATCCAACGGGGTGGAGACGATACGTCTATTCCACCAACCATAAAGATATCGGGACGATGTATCTCGTCTTCGCGATCATCATGGGACTTTTGGGGGGCGCGCTGTCGGTTGCGATGCGCGCAGAACTCCATGAGCCGGGCATGCAGATTTTCACCAATCCGCACACGTTCAATGTGTTCACGACCGCGCACGGTCTGATCATGATCTTCTTCATGGTCATGCCCGCGATGATCGGTGGTTTTGGCAACTGGTTTGTGCCGCTTCAGATCGGCGCGCCGGACATGGCCTTCCCGCGCATGAACAACATCTCTTTCTGGCTTCTGCCAGCGTCGATCACGCTGCTTGTCATCTCGATGTTTGTTGAGGGACCTCCCGGGAGTAACGGTGTTGGTGGGGGGTGGACGCTTTATGCGCCCCTTTCGACCTATGGGCAGCGGGGGCCGGCGATGGATTTCGCGATCATCTCAATCCCTCTGGCCGGTGCATCCTCAATTCTTGGGGCGATCAACTTCATCACCACGATTTTGAATATGCGCGCGCCGGGCATGACGCTGCACAAGATGCCGCTCTTTGTCTGGTCGGTTCTGGTGACGGCATTCCTGCTGCTTCTGTCTCTGCCTGTGCTGGCGGGTGGTATCACCATGCTGCTGACAGACCGGAACTTCGGGACAACATTCTTTGATCCGGCAGGCGGCGGGGATCCAATTCTCTTCCAGCACCTGTTCTGGTTCTTCGGCCACCCGGAAGTGTACATTCTCATATTGCCCGGTTTCGGCATTGTCAGTCACATCATCTCGACCTTCTCCAAGAAGCCCGTCTTTGGCTATTTGGGCATGGCCTATGCCATGGTTGCGATCGGGGCGGTTGGGTTCATCGTCTGGGCACACCACATGTACACGGTGGGTCTTGATGTCGACACGCAAGCCTATTTCCTGGCAGCCACGATGGTGATTGCGGTACCGACAGGGGTAAAAATCTTCTCCTGGATTGCCACCATGTGGGGCGGGTCCATTGAGTTCAAGACGCCCATGTTGTGGGCAATTGGCTTCATCTTCCTCTTCACGGTGGGCGGTGTGACCGGTGTGGTTCTGGCCAATGCAGGTGTGGACCGGGCGTATCATGACACCTACTATGTTGTGGCTCACTTCCACTACGTGCTGTCGCTGGGGGCCGTGTTCGCAATCTTCGCGGGCTGGTATTACTGGTTCCCGAAAATCACGGGCTACATGTACTCAGAGGTGATTGCTAAAACACATTTCTGGCTGATGTTTGTCGGCGTGAACATCGTGTTCTTCCCGATGCACTTCTTGGGTCGTCAGGGCATGCCGCGTCGTTACGTGGACTATCCGGATGCCTTTGCAGGCTGGAATGCGGTTGCGTCTTGGGGGGCTTACCTCACAGCGTTCTCCGTCCTTGTTTTCTTGTTCGGCATGGCGGTTGCTTTCACCCGCAAGCAGAAGGCACCCGACAATCCGTGGGGTGAAGGGGCGACGACGTTGGAATGGACATTGCCTTCTCCACCGCCGTTCCACCAATTCAACGAACTTCCGCGGATCAAGTGATCCAAGGGACATATCTCCCGGCTTCGGTCGGGAGATATGTTATTTCCACTCTCAAGTGAGTAATGATGTCGGACCTATCGATCGACAATTCAAAACAGCCAGGGGCTGAGTTGCGGGCAGAGCCTTACTATGTCGGTTCTGCGGGCGACTTCTTCGAGCTCATGAAACCGCGCGTGATGTCGCTCGTGGTCTTCACAGGGCTTGTTGGCCTCGTCTTAGCACCAGGCACTCTGCATCCTGTGTTGGCGTTTGCAGCCCTTCTTTGCATTGCTGTTGGCGCGGGTGCATCGGGTGCGCTCAACATGTGGTACGACGCCGATATTGATGGGCGCATGGAACGTACCGCTCGCCGCCCTGTTCCTGAAGGCCGTGTGACCGCGGGTGAGGCGCTGGGTTTTGGCATCGTTCTGTCAATTACCTCCGTGGTCGCGATGGGCCTGTTCGTGAACTATGTGGCAGCCGCCCTCCTGGCTCTGACCATTGGTTTCTATCTCTTCATCTACACAATGTGGTTGAAACGACGCACGCCCCAGAACATCGTCATTGGCGGGGCCGCGGGTGCTTTCCCTCCTATGATCGGGTGGGCGGCAGTCACCGGGTCGGTGTCGATTGAATCGATTGTTTTGTTCCTGATCATTTTCGTCTGGACACCACCGCATTTCTGGGCCTTGGCGCTCAATCGGCGGAGTGACTACGAAGGCGTGGGCGTTCCGATGCTGCCGGTGGTCGCAGGCAAACGCGAAACCCGCAAGCAGATCCTGATTTATTCCGTCTTGCTGATGCCCGTCACACTGGCGCCTGTGGCTCTTGGTTTTGCAGGGGCAGTCTATGGGAGCGTGGCTACCGCACTGGGAGCAGTCTTCTTGTTTCTGGCGTGGCAGGTCTGGTCGACAGGGGAGGCGGGCGATGAAGACAAGAGCGACGCCATCGCAAAACGCCTGTTTGGCTTTTCGATCCTTTTTCTCTTTCTCGTCTTTGCGCTTCTCCTTCTGGAGAAGACGGTCGGCATTTTTGTGCCGGTGATATGAACAATGGCTGTAACGCATATGGATGAAAAATCACGACACCAGATCGACCCACCTGTTTGGTCCGAAGAAATGATCAAGCAACGCCGTGCGCGTGCGCGTGCAATGGCGTGGGCGCTCGGAGGCTTCATGCTTCTGATCTTTGCTGTAACGCTAGTCAAACTTGGCGCGAACATGCTCGCCAGGCCAATGTAGGGAAATGAGCAACATCATGTCTCAAACGGATACACTGCCAGCTCAGTCAGAGGAACAAGCACAAAAACAGCACCGTTTTGTGGGATTGATCCTGGTCGGTTTGGTCGTGGCAATGGTGGGCGTTTCCTACGCCGCCGTGCCTCTCTACCGGATATTTTGCCAGATCACAGGATATGGCGGCACGACAAACACAGCCGACGTTGCACCCACAACAGTGCTCGACCGGGTGATGACCGTTCGCTTCGACAGCAATGTGAACCGCGGCCTGGCGTGGGATTTTGCCCCGGCTCAGATTTCTCAGGAACTCAAAGTGGGTGAAACCGGCCTCGCCTTTTTCCGAGCCACCAACCTGAGCGACGAAGTGCTGGTTGGCACCGCGACGTTCAACGTGACGCCTCAGTCGGTAGGGTATTATTTCAACAAGATCGATTGTTTTTGTTTCACCGAGCAAGTGCTTCAGCCCGGCGAAACAGTTGATATGCCGGTGACTTACTTCATTGATCCTGAGATCGCCGACGACAAGAATCTAGACTATGTGCATACAATCACATTGTCCTACACATTTTTCCCGAAGCAGGCGGCCGCAACGACGGCCAATTGATAGGGTTTTGAGAGACAGAAAGGTATTTTAGCCTTTCGCAATTTGAGGATGAGGGGACATGGCAGACGCCCACACACCACAACATGATTACCACCTGGTGAACCCGAGTGCATGGCCGATAATCGGTGCTATTGCAGCATTCGTGACCGCCGTCGGCGCGGTGTTGTACATGCACGGGGGAGCACCCTGGGCGATGATCATTGGTTTTGTCGGCATCGCCTACACGATGGCGGGCTGGTGGCGCGATGTGATTATCGAAGCTCAGGGAGGTGACCACACACCCGTGGTTCAGCTTCACCTGCGTTACGGCATGATGATGTTCATCGCGTCAGAAGCGATGTTCTTCGTCGCCTGGTTCTGGGCCTATTTTGACGTGAGCTTTTTTCCCGGCAATGACATCATGTTTGCGCGGGCCGCGGTGACTGGCGGTGTTTGGCCACCTGTGGGTATTGAGACATTCGACCCTTGGCACCTGCCGTTCATCAACACATTGATCCTGCTGACATCTGGCACGACGGCCACCTGGGCGCACCATGCGCTTCAGCACGGCGACCGTAAGGGTCTGAAACAGGGCTTGGTACTGACGGTTGTTCTGGGGGTGCTGTTTACCGCATTGCAGGCTTACGAATATTCGCACGCCGCGTTCAGTTTCTCCGGCAACATTTACGGCGCCACGTTCTTCATGGCCACCGGCTTCCACGGTTTCCATGTGATCATCGGAACCATCTTCCTGGCGGTCTGTCTCGGACGGGCAATGAAAGGCCACTTCACAGAGAAACATCATTTTGGTTTCGAAGCCGCCGCCTGGTACTGGCACTTCGTCGATGTCGTCTGGCTGTTTCTGTTCGCCTCGATCTATGTTTGGGGCGCGGGCGTACCTGCCGCGCATTAGTGCTCAGATAAAATGAACTTTCAGGGGGCGGCGCCGTGCCATGCGGTGGCCGCCCTCTTGCTTTTAAGGTCGAGGCCCACCTGAGAGAAGGAGAGGACGCGGTATGGACGATGAATTTTATGCTCGACAGTCGTCGCTTTCACTTGGTCTCAAGCGTCGTTGTCCGCGCTGCGGCCGGGGCAAGCTCTATAAGAGCTTTTTGACCGTGGCAGACAAATGCACCGCTTGTGATCTCGATTTTTCTGAGATGGATTCTGGCGATGGACCAGCGGTTTTTATTATCATGATCGCGGGCTTCATCATCGTAGGTCTCGTGCTCTATGTGGAAGTGACCTACCAGCCTGCCTACTGGGTGCACGCGGTGTTGTGGTTGCCTCTGTCTCTCATCCTGCCACTTGTTCTGCTCCCCGTTTTCAAGGCATGGTTGATCGCTCAGCAATTTCGCCACAAGGCGCGAGAAGGTCACCAGGACGGGGTCAGGGAAGATTGAAATTGTGAGCATCTCGTCAAATCCTTATTTTCGACCGCTACTCGCGCCAACCATCTTTGTGATTGCGGCATTACCCATCCTCTTGGGGCTGGGGAACTGGCAGCTTCAGCGGCTTGATTGGAAGCTCGGCATCCTGGCCCGTATGGAAGAACGGCTCACTGTGCCCGCCATCGACCTGAACGGCATAGTTCCAGGTCCCGAAGATGAATATCGCCGCTACCGGGTGACCGGGCAGTTTCTCCCGAACGTGGAATTTCACTGGCTCACCGTGTCGGAGAAATATGGCATCTCCTATGAAGTTTTCAGCCCGTTCCAGCTTTCGGATGGGCGCATCGTCATCATCAATCGGGGCATTGTTCCAGCCAGCCTAAAAGACTCCAGCACGCGCCCTCCTGCGGAGGAAATAGGCACGCGTTTAAGTTTTGAGACCATTGCGCGCGTCGGTGAAACACCCGGTGGGTTGGATGCAGAGAACGACATTGCTGCCAATATCTGGTTCACCCGTGATATTGCCGCCATGATCTCCCTATCGGGCGAGGGGGACTATCTTTCACTCTACCTGGAGCGCGACGGCCCCGTGGCGCAAGAATATTGGCCAAAGCCAGATGTTGCAGGCGTGACGCTGGTCAACAACCACTTGGATTATGCCCTCACCTGGTTCGGACTGGGGATCGTACTCGTGGGGGTCTATCTGGCGTTTCACAGGGCCCAGGGCCGCTTTGGGCGGCTGCCAAACGAGATCAGAACTTGATTGCAGGGGTCGTGAGCTAAATAGCAGGCTACGACTTGTCGTTAGGCTGTCACGCGGATAGGGTACGCCGGAATTTCTGGAGATTTGCGTGAAGTATGTGAGCACAAGGGGCCAGGCGCCCGAGCTTGATTTTGAAGATGCCCTGCTGACCGGGCTTGCCCGGGACGGGGGACTTTATGTGCCTGCAGTCTGGCCGCGCCTGTCGGAGGCGCAGATCGCCGGGTTTGCGGGCAAGAGCTATGTCGAGGTTGCCCAGGCGGTGATCGAGCCGTTTGTCGGGGAGATGATCTCCGGCGCTGACCTCCACGACATGCTGACACAAGCATATGCGACTTTCGATCACTGCGCGGTGGCACCCCTTCGCCAGGTGGGTGACAACGACTGGGTGCTGGAGCTTTTTCATGGCCCCACGCTCGCCTTCAAAGACGTGGCGATGCAAATCCTGGCGCGGCTTTTCGATCATGCGTTGAAGGGCAAAGGGCGCCGTCTGACCATTGTGGGCGCGACCTCAGGGGATACCGGCTCGGCTGCCATCGAGGCTTTCCGGGGCCGTGACGCCATCGATATTTTTATCATCCACCCCAAAGGTCGTGTCTCGGAGGTGCAGCGCCGCCAGATGACGACCGTGCTGGATGCCAATGTCCACAACATCGCGATTGACGGCAGCTTTGACGATTGTCAGGCACTTGTGAAAGCCATGTTCAATGATGAGAACTTTCGCGATGATATGGGACTGGCGGGTGTAAATTCGATCAATTGGGGTCGGGTCATGACCCAGATCGTTTATTATTTTACCGCCGCTGTGGCACTCGGGGGCCCGATGCGGAAAGTCAGCTTCAGCGTTCCTACGGGGAATTTTGGAGATATTTTCGCAGGCTACGTGGCCCGGCAAATGGGCCTGCCCATCGAAAAGCTTCTGATTGCAACCAATGTGAACGATATTCTTGCACGTGCCCTGAACACTGGCCGCTACGACACCGGGTCGGTTACGCCCACCATCAGTCCCAGCATGGACATTCAGGTATCCAGCAATTTTGAGCGGCTTCTATTCGATCTCTATGGCCGCAAAGGCGAGGATGTGATGCGGTTGATGCAGCAATTACAGCAGTCCGGCGGTTTTGGCATAGGCGAGGC
>CAZFHW010000064.1:0-11775 GCA_964518885.1 uncultured Parvibaculum sp.
GGCGACATTGGCGCGTCCTTCGCCATCTTCAAGGACGGTGAGTATCTCGTCGACATTTGGGGCGGGCATTCCGACAAAGCCAGGACGAAAGAATGGCAGCGCAACACGCTCCCTAATGTCTGGTCTACGACAAAATCAGTCGCGGCGCTTTGTTTCGCCCTGCTGGTGGAACGCGGACAGCTTTCCTATGACGACAAGGTGGTCAAATACTGGCCCGAGTTTGGCGCGCATGGCAAAGATCAGATAACCATTGGACAGATGCTGTCGCACCAGGCGGGCCTGTCCACGGTTCGCGAGCCCCTCTCCACGGAAGATCTTTATGATCAGACAGCGATGGCCGCACGTATGGCAGCGGCGGAGCCTTTGTGGACGCCAGGCACCCGGTCCGGTTATCACGCGCTCACCTATGCCTTCCACACTGCAGAAGTCGTCAAACGCATTACGGGCAAGACCATTGGACAATTTTTTCAGGACGAAATTGCCGGCCCCTGGGAGATCGACTTTTATATCGGCCTGCCGGAGAGCGAAGAGGGCCGGATCGCGGAAATGGTTGCGGCGGCGAAGGCGGCTCCCCTGGATGCCGACAGCATGAACGAGGTTCAGAAGCTGACCTTCTCCAACCCAGCACCCTCGGCGACGGTTCCCAACGACCGAGCCTGGCGCGCTGCCGAAATCGCCTCTGCCAATGGCCGTGGGTCCGCAAGCGCGCTCGCCAAGCTGTTTGGCGCAGTCGCCGCAGATGGCACGCTTAATGGGGTTTCGCTGATCAGCGAGAAAACACGCACCGCCATGTCTGATATCCAAATCACCAATGAGGACCTCGTTCTGGGAATGGAGATCAACTGGGGGGCTGGGTTCATTCGCAATATTGGTGGGCTGCTTTATGGGCCGAACGAGACTTCTGTCGGCCATTCCGGATGGGGCGGGTCTTTTGCCATGTGCGACCCCACTGCCGGTGTCGGCATCTCCTATGTGATGAACCAGATGGGCCCCGACCTTGCGGGTGATCCACGCGCCATGGGCCTGCTTGCCGCCTCCTACCAGGCACTTGCGCAGGCCTAGGCACCAGCAACCTCAACTGACAGGGTGATACATGTCCGCTTCTCTTGCGACCACGGATCTCAGCGATGCACACACAGATATTGTGGGGCACGCTGAACCGATATTCTTCGACTATGGCGGTCGAACAGTTTTTCACGGTGCCATCACGACGTTGAAAATCTTTGAGGACAATGTCCTCGTTCGTGCCGCTGTCGAGAGCCCCGGCATGGGTCGGATACTGGTCGTTGATGGTGGCGGCTCCATGCGATGCGCGTTGTTTGGCGGCAATCTTGCCAAACTCGGGGCGGATAACGGATGGGCGGGTGTTGTTATCTTTGGATGTGTTCGCGACAGAGATGAGATCCAGGGTGAGGCCCTGGGCATCAAAGCCCTTGGACATCATCCCCGCAGAAGTGACAGGAAGGGTCAGGGCGACGTGGACGTTCCTGTCACCTTTGCAGGCCTCACCTTCCGCCCCGGTGATTGGCTTTATGCAGACCGGGACGGTCTTATCATTGCGCCCCATGCTCTGACCTGACCTTGCTCCTACACGTGTTCAAATAATTCCTTTTTGATCTCCAGAAACTCACTTTTATTATTGATATTCATTCTCAGTTGCACTATCAATTAGGCATCGCTGCTGCAAAGGAGACTCAATGATGAAAATGCTGGATTTCTCGCCCCGACCAGGTGGCCCCAAGCCGCAGGCTGCTCGTTATGAGCCTGGAACAGATCTAGCAACTTATGGATTTTCGGAACAATTCGTTGTGTGGGCCACCCGGGCCGCGCAGATGGGATTGGATAAAGGGGCTGCCCACTTCCGGCTCGCCTCTGCCTTCGCCGCCGTGGATGCGCCCGATGCGCTGCCGCTGCTGCAACAATTTCTAGGATTTCTGGAGATTGAATTTGGCCGTCCGCTCGCTGCACCCTGCTTCAAGTGGCGCGCTCTCATGGCCGACGAAGCCCGCGTTCTGAGCCTTATCGCCTTGTTCCAACGCTGCACAAACAGGGATGAGACGGCGTCACTCCCGAGCCTTCCCACGCCTCTACTTCAGACCGGGCAAAGGTTGGCACTGACCCTCTCCGCAACGGGTCTTCTGCTGCATCCCTCAAACCAGGCCAGCAAAACCGGCTGTTGGCCCGATGCCATGCCTGTTCTTCACTGACCCAACGCCGCACTGGCAGTGTCGATAGACCCAATGAGATTAGCGAATAAGCGGGTAGGTGGTCTCCCGCTTAGGTTTTCACCGGGCAACCAGTGAAAACCACCCCAGCGTGTGCCTCCATCCGGCTCTCCTCCCTGGACTGGTGGTGCACGCTGATATTTTTCAAACACCGATACTTTAGAGGGCGTTTGCCTTGGCAATCTGGCCAAGCCACCGAGCACTTGGTTTGAGTGTGCGCTCCTGAGTGCTCCGGTCTACCGCGATCAGTCCGAACGTCGGACGATAGCCCAGCATCCATTCGTAATTATCGAGCATCGACCAATAACAATAGCCGCGCACATCAATGCCGTCCGCGAGACAGTTTTTCACACCCTGAAGCGCTTGCTCAACAAATGCGATCCGTCTTTCATCATCCTGTGTCCCGATGCCACTCTCCGTCACATGAATAGGCAGCCCGGTATAGGAAGCGACGTATCGGATTGTTGCCTCCAACGCCTGGGGATAGAATTCGTAATTCATTTGGGTCAATTCAGCGTCGTCTGGTGCCGGGACCCGGCCTTCGGGGCCATAGACCGCCCGCGAATAAGTCTGCACGCCGACAAAATCATCGCCTTTTGTGATGTCCAGAAAGGCGTCGACACAGCGGGACCTGGCTTTGTCCCGATTGGCCTCTCCGCCTTCGATAGTCTGTTCATCCTGTATGGCGATTGTCACACCGATGGGAACACCTGACCCGTGGGTGCGGACGGCCTCGACGGCCAGGCGGTGGGCTTTCTTCATTCCTTCCGCCGCCTTTTCGACATCCGAGAGGAAAAAGGATGAGAACGCCTCCGACCCACACCGATGTCGCGCTGCGTCGTGATACCTCTTGAGCTTGCCTGGGTCACCCCAGATGCGGTCATTGAGAAACCGGAGGGGTATGTTGATTTCATTGATCGTGCAGACCAGTCCCCAGAGGTCTCCCAGGGTCTCCGCCATCACGCGGGCGTAATTGGCAAAAAGTGCGGGCCCTTCGTCCGTCTCAAATCCACCCTGCCGTGCGAACCAAAGCGGGGCAGTGAAATGGTGCAGCGTGACGATGGGGGTTAGTCCCTGCTCGCGGATAAAAGCCGTCATCCGACGGTAGTGGTCCAGCGCAGCTTTCGAGAATTCACCCTTCTCCGGCTCCACCCGCGCCCACTCCACCGAAAACCGGTAAGCGTTGAAACCCAGGTCCTTCAACAGCAGAATATCCTGCTCATAAAGGGTGAACTGATCACATGTGTCCCCTGATGGTTCTTTGAACAATGTCGGTTCGGTATGCTCCATCAGCCAAAAATCGCTGGATGTATTGTTGCCTTCAACCTGGTGTGCAGCCGTGGCTGTCCCCCAGACAAAATCCTTTGGAAAATCGACCACTCTTGGCCCCCTCTACCGTAAAACGTTCCCGCGCGCCTCCGACAATGATCCGGGCGGAAACACATGCGTGCCCCGCCCGGGTTGTTGTGCAATCACAGAACTGTATTCAGTTACTTCCGAGAAGACTAGCTTGCTGGTCCAGAGCAATCAGCATGGTTCGTTCAAGGCCATTGGTTCGATGGTGAGCGATGGCTTTGTAATCTTCATCATCGACTAGATCGAGCAGGTTCTGACGCGCAGGCCATTGAACCAGCAACACCACATCCCAGTCATACGCAATGTCACCCACCAGGGTTTCCGTTGCCGCACCGGCCCAAATGAGTTGCCCCCCGTGCTTTTGAACGAAAGGCCCTGCAAGTTCTCCATAGCGTGCATAGGCTTCGGCGCCGGTTCCGTCACCATCCAGCGACGCTTCCCGAAACTTGAGCAAGTTCAACATCACCACCGGGCCTTTTTCGGCGTTGCTGGCGAAGGTCAGGAACTGGCCTGGGTTTCCGTCGAGCCAGGGGTCCATGCCGGGCAGCTTGTTTGCAAGTTCACTGTCGCAGGCGGACAGACCGAGAAAAGCTGTAACCAACACAATCCACCCAAACCGGGACATTCTGTTTCCTCTCTCGTTCATTTTCCTCACCCAAATGTTTTGCTTGTGGCGAGATTTCCCATGCGCGCGGTAATCTCAAAAAATTCAGCAACGGTTTCGTCGATGATCTGTTTGGCCGGTTTGATCTCATTAATCAGCCCGACGGTCTGGCCCGCCAGTCCTACACTTGCTTCCATGTCGCCGCCGAAATAGAGATCCAGAATGTTGCCAAACGTGTCGGCTGGCATGCGGCCTTCTTCGTAAATCTTCGCCGTGCGTTCCGTCTTGAGCGTGCGAATGCAGGGTGATGCCTTTTTGTTCAGAACCCAGGTGCCCGTTTCGTCGGCGTCGATGATGGCGTTCTTGTAATTCTCGTGAACCGGACTTTCTGCGCAACTGACAAATCGCGTCCCCATCTGGACACCCTCTGCACCGAGCGCGAAGGCGGCCGCCATGCCTTTTCCGTCGCAAATACCACCTGCCGCAATCAACGGCACATCAACTGCTGCACGGATCGCCTGCAAGAGCACAAGTGTGGACACTTCTTCGGGGTTCTTGAAACCGCCGCCTTCAGCCCCCTCCACCACGAGACCATCAACACCAGCGTCGGCGCACTTTACGGCGGTATCGACAGTCGGCACGGCGTGATAGACAATAATTCCGGCTTCCTGCAGCGGACCAACGAATTTCTTTGGGCTGCCTGCTGATGTCGTCACAAACTTCACGCCACACCCGCATACGTAATCCAGCATCGCTTTGTCGCGGAGAAACATGATGGGCAGGTTCACACCGAACGGCTTGTCGGAGATTTCCTGCATCTTTTTGATTTCTTCCTTACAGGCGTCTGTCTCGCCGGAAGATGTCTCAATAATCCCCATGCCGCCCGCCATGGAGACAGCGGAGGCTAACTGTGACCGGGCAATCCAACCCATAGGCGCTTGAACGATTGGATATTTTGATCCCATATGCTCACAAACACGATTCATTTCCCCAAATTCCCTTCCAGAGTGACTTGAATATCAATCGCGGAAGTAGAGCGGGAAGACCGGTACGCGGCAAGGGATAATACCCTCTTACAGAGTCAAAAAGGCGTGTGGCCACCCTTGTGTCGCCCCACGCCCTTCATTCCCCCAACGGGGTCAGCTGAAGTGTTTGTACGCCTGCCGAACTGCCTTCTGTAGATCCCTATAGGCGGCATCGACACCTTTGCGAACATCATCAAATGCCAGTTCGCTCTTGTTCGCCAGCGTCCCCAACTGTTTTTCGAGCTTGGCGCGCTCAGATTTCAGCTGACGGACGGTGGAATTGTATCGTGTCTCCGCCTGCCTTAGCATTTTCCGACCTTCGCGCTCGATGCGGTCGATTTCTTTTGAAACAGCCTTGATCTGCTGGTTGAGTTTCCGGTGCTGCGTTTTTTGCTTTGCCGTCACCTTCTTGGAGGCAACCTTACGAGAAGTTGTTTTCTTCTTGGTTGCTGTTTTCTTGCCCACCGCTTTCTTTGCAGGGACTTTTTTGGTTGCAGGCTTCCTAGCCGTTTTCCGTTTTGGTGCTGCCGCCATGATTAGGCCTCCTTCATTGTCAGTCGCACAATTGCAAATATGACCGTGACGCTTTCGCGAGATGCAGGCAAGAAGAAATACCGCGTGGGGACAGTATGTGTTTGTGGGACAAGTTTGATTTGACACAGGTCACCAGAGGAAGACTATCTGGCCATGGTCTATCGAACACTATTCCTTACCGTGATTGCTCTGGCAGGGTTTTCCATTTTACCCCCTGCCTTCGGCGCCGGGGACATACCAGCCTGCACAGATTGTCCAATCCTTCTGCCCATCGCCCCCGGGCGTTTCTCAATGGGGGCCTCGCCGGACGAGCGTGGGTCAAGTCCAGACGAATACCCCCGCCATGACGTGACCATTTCTCGTGCTTATTCCATCGGGCGCACGCAGGTAACACGGGGACAGTTTGCCGAGTTTGTGCGAGCGACGGGCCTTCAGGTGGCACCTGGCTGTTGGGCTCTCACTCAAACCGGCTGGCAACATGACCCGAGTGCGAGCTGGCAGGCCCCTGGATTTCCGCAGAAGGATGACCACCCGGCCGTGTGCGTGTCACAGGAAGACGCGCTGGCTTATTTGAGCTGGCTTTCAGCGTCGTCATCCCAAACCTACCGCCTCCCCACGGAGGCTGAGTGGGAGCTTGCCGCACGCGGCACCGGTGCCCAGCCGTTTTGGGGGATCCAGGAAAACATCTGTACCTATGGAAATGTGAACGACATTACATCGAAGAACAAAGTCGCGCGGGTGGGGGAAAACTGCATTGATGGCGCCATGCACACAGCCGCCGTTGCCACTTATAAAGCCAATCCCAACGGCCTGTTCGACATGATCGGCAATGCATGGGAATGGACGGCCGATTGTGCATCGGACGATTACACAAATACGCCAATTGACGGCTCGGCCTGGGTATCACCGGCATGCACCGCGCACACGCTTCGCGGCCATTCCTGGACAGATGCCCCGGGACCGGTACGCATTGAAACACGCTATGCGCTTCCCGCTACCGCCCGTCAGTCAATGGTCGGATTTCGTGTTGCTGCCGATTAGCTTCCAGCGCTGAGATTGCAGTCCAGGAATTTGTTGTCGAAGATGGCCCCGATGATGAGCCGGTCTCCATAGCGTGCGCCGGTGCTGGCTGCCGAAATGTCTTCTCCCAAGCTCATAAAGACCGTCTCCACCGACCCCGTCGTCGGATCAACATGGACGATATTGGAGGGGGCCTTCATTTCTTCGTCAGCGAAATGCGCGAGCAGCGCCAACGCTTTTGGATGAAGAGCCACCAGCAATGTACCGTCGGGTAGAAGCTCAATATTGTCAGGCAAGCCCGGAAGCTCGATTGTGGAACGATAGGTCAGCGCCGCTGATTGGATGTCCCGATCATAGACATGAAGCGCACTGCCCCGGGCTGCACTCAAATACAGCGTCTTGCCATCAGCGCTTACATTCACGCCGTTCGCACCGGCGACGGAAGACGCCGCAACGGAAAAAGCCTCCCCGTCGAAATATCCAACATCGGTCAGAGGCAGCCCCAGATAATCCTCAAGCGGTCGCAATAGATCGGTCATGAGATAACGGTGATCGTTGGAGAAGTAGAAGCTCTCCGGAGATACGGCCACCAGATCGTTTGGCGTGCGTAGCAGATCGCCGGTCACAGTTGTGACTTTCACAAGTCCTGTCGGCGTCACGTCAAATATGTCGACTGCCTGCTGCGCGTTGCCATGATTGATGACGAAGAGACGTCGCGCACCGTCCGCACCGATGTAGAGCGATAGGCCGTGGGGTAGAAAACCAGTATCCGCATCGGGAGTGATATTGACAGGCACGGCCTGCGGGTCATTCAGGTCATAGGACCATATCGCACCGGGCGTTAGCGCCTCTCCCTTCGCCACCGCGCGCCGATCATATCCCGAAAGGTAAACGATCCCGGTTTCCGGGTCGATTGTATGATCCTCCGGCCCGTTCACCCCCGGCACGATAGTGCAACTGCCAGCCATCTGGGGCTCCAGATCACGAAGCATGCCTGCCGTCTCTACAAATTCGTAGCCCCGCCAGATGACGAGTGCTGCAATTGCCGCTAGAGCAATCAGGACAATGCGCATGTTTCGTACTCCCAAAACCTACAACCCAGTTGACGGATGCTGTACCGATCGCTCCTGAATGTCTAGGATCGATCCAAAGTTTTCATCTGCTCAGCAAGCGTACGGAGGGACCTCCCATGGAGTTGGCACTCAATCCTGAAGACATAAAATTCCGTGAGGAGGTTCGCGCCTTTTTGGCCGATGCCCTCCCCGACGACGTAAAGAGCGCGCCTTCGGTCGGGGTCAGCATTGAAAAACCCCTGCTGAAAAAGTGGCACAGCCTACTTGCCGACAAAGGCTGGGCTGCTCCCCACTGGCCCCATGAGCATGGTGGCACCGGGTGGAGCATTACGCAAAAACATATCTGGGAAGAGGAAACCAGTCAGGCGGGCGCGCCCCGCCTCATGGCTTTCGGCCTCTCCATGGTGGCTCCTGTCATCTACACGTTTGGCAATGAGGAACAGAAGGCCCAGCACCTGCCCGGCATTTTGAATGGCGATGTGTGGTGGTGTCAGGGATATTCAGAGCCGGGCGCTGGCTCAGATCTGTCCTCGCTTAAAACCAAAGCGGTGCGCGACGGGGACGATTATGTGGTGACCGGTCAGAAAATCTGGACCTCCTACGCCCATGAGGCTGACTGGATATTCTGCCTCGTGCGGACCGACGATAGTGGCAAGCAACAAGAAGGCATCAGCTTTCTTCTCATCGACATGAAGACACCGGGTATTGAAGTGAAGCCCATTGTTTCCATCGACGGCCTGCATCACCTGAACGAAGTGTTCTTCACCGATGTACGGGTGCCTGTTGCTAATCTGATCGGCGAAGAAGGCAAAGGCTGGACCTATGCAAAATTCCTTCTGGCCAACGAACGGACCGGCATTGCTGGCGTGTCGGGTTCCAAAAAGGCTGTGCAGGGGCTGCGTACCATCGCGATGCAAGAAACCGCAGGTGATGGCGCTTCATTGTGGGCGCAAGACAGTTTCAGACAAAAGCTCACCGAGATTGAGGTGAAGCTGCAAGGTCTGGAATACACGAACCTACGCATTCTGGCCGATGTGGCGGCTGGCAAAGCAGTGGGGGCTGAGAGTTCCATTCTCAAGATTATCGGCTCTGAGGTGCAGCAGGAACTGGCCATTCTCGCGGTGGAGGCTGTGCAGCACTATGCCCTGCCGTCTCATGTGGATGATCTGGAAGGCCGCAGCAATCAGGCACCCGTTGGGCCTGACTATTCGCTTCTACCGGTTGCCAACATGACGTTCGGACGCGCCTCGTCCATCTATGGCGGCTCAAATGAAGTGCAGCGCAATGTGATCGCCAAAGCGGTGCTGGGGCTTTAAGCCCCAACGCCGGTCTCACCCCATGCCTTGGTCCGGTCTGCGGTCCTTCATCATTTTCTCAACGATGGGGCCAAGAGTGGCAGGATCGAAGCGCGCCTCCTGTTCAACCACCGGGCCACGATGCCAGCCTTCGTAAACACACAGACGCCCCCGCATGCTTTCAAAGACCTGACCGGTCACGTCTTTGGCCTCAGAACTGCCGAGCCACACGCAGATCGGTGCGATGTTGCCCGGGTCTCGCGGATTGAACGTGCCTTCTGCCACTTCTTCCGGCGGGGGCCCAAGGTCCTCGGTCATGCGTGTCAGCGCGCCAGGAGAAATCGCGTTCACTGTGATGCCGTAACGCATCAGCTCTTTCGCGGAGATGACGGTCATTGACGCGATACCTGCTTTTGCCGCGCCGTAATTTGTCTGCCCCTGATTGCCGAACAGGCCCGATACGCTGGTGGTGTTGATAATCCGCGCGTCGTTGCTCTCCCCTGCTTTAGAACGTTCGCGCCAATAGGCGGATGCATGGCGCATGGGACAGAACGTGCCACGCAAATGCACCCGGATCACAGCGTCCCATTCGTCGATGGACATGTTGACCAGCATCCGGTCGCGCAGGATGCCCGCATTGTTGACCAACACATCAAGGCCGCCGAAGGTCTCAACGGCCTGGTTGATCATCGCGCCTGCCTGATCCCAATCGGATACGTCTGCCCCATTTGAAATTGCCTCGCCCCCAAGAGCGCGAATTTCCTGCGCCACTTGTTCTGCGGGACCAACATCACCACCCTCGCCCGTGCGATCACCGCCCAAATCATTGACGACAACTTTGGCGCCCTGGCGAGCATACTCAAGGCAATATTCGCGCCCGATGCCGCGTGCGCCGCCGGTGACGATCACAACCCGTCCTTCACAGATACCCATGTGTCTTCCTCCCATTGTTCTTGTTTGCGTTAGATTTGTTTGTCGCGACCTTCCCAGTAGGGCGCGCGCACCTGGCGTCGCACAATCTTGCCAGTCGGCAAGCGCGGCAGGTCAGCCACGAAATCAATGCTTCGGGGCCGTTTGTATCCAGGCAGTCGGTCCGCTGCAAAAGCCAGAAGCTCCTGCTTTATTTCCTCGGACGGCTCAACACCCTCCTCAAGCTGGACCACTGCCTTTACCTCTTCCCCCCACTCCTCGTTGGGAACGCCAATGGTGGCCACATCCGCCACGGCAGCATGACGCAACAGTTCCTGATCCACCTCGGCCGGGTAAATATTGACGCCGCCAGAGATGATGACCTCTGCAGAGCGGCCCGTGAGAAAGAGGAAACCATCTTCATCCAGATAACCCAGATCCCCCATGGTGTAGAAATCACCCCGGTAGGCCCCTTCGGTTTTTTCAGGCGCTTTGTAATATACAAAACGCCCCACATCAGGCGCCTTGAAAAAGATCGTGCCCACCTCCCCAGCGGGCAGCACTTTTCCCTGATCGTCCTGCACCTCTACGACAACACCTTCAAGCACCCGACCAACGGTTCCGGGTTTGGCGAGCCACTCTTCTGACTCCGTGAAAATGCCGCCTCCTTCCGTCGCTGCGTAATATTCATAGATCACCGGACCCAACCACTTGATGCTCTCTTCTTTCACATGCACAGGGCAGGGCGCGGCGCCGTGCAGAACCCAGCGCAGGCTGGACATGTCATATTTGTTCCGCACTTCTTCAGGCAGTGCCAGCATCCGGTGCAACATGGTGGGCACGACATGGGTGTGGGTGATCTTCAGCTCATCGACCAGTTTCATGGTTTCCTCTGCGTCCCATCTGTCCATGAGAACAACGCCGACGCCTGCCGCCAAAGGAAAGAGCAGGTTCAGAGCCAAGGGGGCTGCGTGGTACAGCGGCCCGGTGGACAGAGCCAGGTCCTTATCCGGGTCAAAGGCTGCGGTCTCCCGCAACTTGGTCACCAAAGGCGAGGCAGCCGGTGCTGTCTTGCGATATACGCCTTTTGGGTGCCCTGTGGTTCCCGACGTATAGAGCATCTGCGACCCCAGCGTCGGGTCTTCAATATCGTGTGCGTCTTCCGGGTTTATCGCTTCATCATAGGACGTGAACCCGTCAATGGTTCCGGCGACCGCGAGTTTACAGATGAGGTTCTGCGTCATGCCCGCTGCATGGGTTGCGCTCTCTGCAAATCGCGCATCGACAATGAATGCTTTCGCATCACAGTTTTCAACGATGTAGCCTATCTCTTCACCCGAAAGGTGCCAATTGATCGGCGTGAGCCGAAACCCGGCTCTGGAACAGGCGACACACACTTCAACAAATTCAGGGCGGTTGGCACACAGCAACGCCACCGCGTCTCCCGGTTTAAGACCCGCGCGACGAAGTGCGCGCACCAGCTGATTGGCCTTTGCGTTCAGGCTGGCATATGTCCGGTCCCCGAGAGGAGAGAGGATCGCTGCACGGTCTGGGGCAGTCTGGGCATGAAAAGCAATGACCATGCCGACAGCAGCGGCCTCTTCAGCCGTGAATTTGGTGGAACCCGTTGAAGCGTTCATTTATTCCTCCCCTACTAATGACAGTGTTTTGTTATAGTTACTGAGATTATTGGACGTATAAGTCGGTCCGGCGTCAAGCCAGTCGATTGGAGAC
>CAZFHW010000064.1:11875-15439 GCA_964518885.1 uncultured Parvibaculum sp.
TTTTCACCCCCGATGATACGGAGACGGTGACCGCGCTTGCCAATGACCGCCCCTATGCAGCGTGGGCACACCTCACCCTGACCTTGCAGACTCTGTGGAAAATCAACGACCGGAGCAGCTTTCAGGACCAATGGAAATTTGATGTGGGCGTTATAGGCCCAGCAGCAGGTGGTGAGTTTGTGCAGAATACCTGGCACAAGCTGATTGGAGCCGACGAAGCCAACGGATGGGACAATCAGTTACGCAACGAGATCGGTCTCAACGTAACCTTTGAACGTGCCTGGAACAGTCCCGATCTTGCCCCCTCTCCCCTGGGTGGATATGAGGTGGATGCCATTCCTTACGTCGTGGCTGCGCTCGGCAATGTTCAAACCTATCTGGGCGCTGGCGGAATTGTCCGGTTTGGCCCGGACCTGCCCGCAGATTTTGGCCCCACCCGGATATATCCCGGTGTTGGTGGATCGGAATGGTTTGCGCCCACAACAGGCAGTATTGACTGGTATCTGTTTGCTGGTCTTGAGAGCCGCCTGGTGGGTCGTGACATATTTCTCGACGGCAATCTTTTCAGCGACAGCCACAGTGTCGACAAACGCCATCTCGTTAGCGATCTCAGGCTAGGCGCCGTTGTGATCTGGAAGCGCGCCCGGCTCAGCTTCACCCATGTGTACCGGACGCGGGAGTATTCCACACAACCCAAGCCGGACCAGTTTGGCTCCATGACGCTCGGATTTGCTTTTTGAAGTACGGCTTTTCTGGGCTTTCTCGCTTGAGCACCCCTCTCCTTCCGTTAAACTCCCACAACCTTCATTACAGGAAAAGACGCTCATGACCGAGATGCCGATTGGCCAGATCCCCGCTTTTTGGGCAGCGCGGGACGGCGCTGCGCCCGCCATCACTCACGAAGGTCGTACGGTTTCCCGCGCGGCGTTTGATGCCCATACCAACAGGCTTGCCCGCGCGTATGAAGCACTGGGTGTTGTGGAAGGCGATCTGGTCACTATCGGTCTGCTGAACGGGATTGAATTTTACGAAGCCGCCTTTGCCGTTTGGAAATTGGGAGCAACCCCGCAGCCTGTTTCTGCAAAACTCCCTCATGTTGAACGTCAGGACATTATCGAGGTGGCAGGTTCTACGTTGGTGGTTGGTGCGGAACCGGGAAGTCACGGCGATGTCACCTGCATTGCTGCAGGCTTCGTGCCTGACCCCGCCCTGTCTGATGCTGCTTTGCCCGAGAAAATTTCAACACACTGGAAAGCACCGACATCTGGCGGCAGCACGGGACGACCCAAGATTATTGTGGCAGGCGAGCCCGGCATCTTCGATCCGGAAGCAGCACCGCTCGGCATGGAGGTGGGCAAAGCCCAACTGGTGCCGGGGCCGCTCTACCACAACGCGCCGTTCTCGTTTTCCTGCCGGGCGCTGATGTGTGGCAATCACATCATCATCATGACGCGGTTCGATGCTGAAGAAACACTGTTGCTGCTCGCACAACATAAAGTGGACTGGGTGATGATGGTGCCCACCATGATGCAGCGCATCTGGCGTCTGCCGGAAGATGTGCGCACCAAATATGATCTGTCGGCACTGCGCATGGTTCTGCATCTCGCAGCGCCCTGCCCCGCGTGGCTGAAAGAAGAATGGATCAACTGGCTGGGACCAGACCGCATTCACGAACTGTATGCGGGAACGGAGGCCCAAAGTGTCACCTGGATCACCGGCACGGAATGGCTGGAGCACAAAGGCTCCGTCGGCAAGCCGATGGAAGGCGGCCAGATGAAAGTGCTGGGTGAAGACGGTGCCGAATTGCAACCGGGTGAGATCGGTGAAGTGTTCATGCGTCCCGACAAAGGACAGGGAACCACCTATCACTATCTGGGGGCGGAAGCCAAAGCTATTGATGGAGGCTGGGAGAGCCTGGGAGACATGGGCTACATGGACGAGGACGGCTTTCTCTATCTCGCCGACCGGCAGACCGACATGATCCTGTCGGGCGGTGCCAACATCTATCCTGCGGAAGTGGAAGCTGCCATTGATGCCTTTCCGGGCGTACGTTCCAGCGCGGTGATCGGCCTGCCTGACGAGGATATGGGTAATCTGGTGCACGGCATTATTGACGCGCCAGACGGGATTGATGTTGAAGCCCTTCAGGCTAGTCTCTCTGAGACATTGTCGCGTTACAAAATTCCCCGTACGTTTGAAATGGTTGCCGAACCCGTCCGCGACGATGCAGGCAAGGTGCGTCGGTCACAATTGCGTGCTGAGCGCCTTCCCCAGACTTAAGCCCATCCACGAGCAGCAGAAAGCCACCCACATGAATTCGCTGATCTCTGCCGACAATACCTATGCGCTGCTTACGATCCTCCTTGGCCTCGCTGCTTTTGGCTTCTGGTCTGAGCGCACGAAGATCGGTCAGACCCTGTCGGGGGTCATTCTGGTGATCCTGGCCGGCCTTGCGCTCTCCAACCTGAGGATCATTCCGTTCACCGCTCCCTTCTACGACCTGGTGTGGGGATATGCGGTGTCACTTGCCATTCCCCTGCTTCTCTTTCGCGCCGACTTTCGAAAAATACTGCCGGAAATCGGGCCCATGTCGATCAGTTTTGTGATTGCGGTGATCGGCACCGTGGCGGGCGTTATGGTGGGAGCCTTCTTCATTGATCTGGGCTCCGACGGCGCCAACATCGCGGCTACGCTGGGGGCCAGCTGGATTGGTGGCTCCATGAATTTTGCCGCCACGTCCCAGGCGCTGGGCATGAATGATCCGAGCCTGTTGGGGGCCATGGCTGCCGCTGACAATGTGGGCGGTACGCTATTTCTTATGTTGCTGGTTCTATTACCCACGTCCGCAGCTGTTCGACGTTTCCTCCCCTCTAAAATCATTGAGGCGTCGCAGCACATCGAAGGCGGCGCAGTGGAGGAGGAGAAGGCCGATCTCAACATGGTTCATCTGGCCCTGTTCCTTTCCCTGTCTGCGCTTTGTTGCTTTCTGGGGTATGGCACGGCGGGACTGATTGGCGCTGTCGGTGAGGAACAGCAAATTCCCTGGCTTGCTAATTTCAGCCGCTACGGCGTGCTCTTTGTCACGATCTATGCGCTGTTGATTGCCAACCTCTTCTCAGCACGCATCAAACCGATGCAAGGCGACTTCCCGCTGGGCATGCTGTTTATGTATGTGTTTTTTGGCGTCATGGGCGCAGGCGCAGACGTGGTTGCCATGGTTGATCGGGCGCTGCCCATTTTCGCCTTTGTCGGGATCATGGCCAGTGTGCATCTCTCCATTGTTCTCACCGCCGCCAAACTCCTGCGCCTTGATCTGGCGGAGGTCATTCTTGCGTCCAACGCAGTCGCACTGGGCCCCGCCACTGCTGCCGCACAAGCCGCCGGGCAAGGCTGGCGCCCGCTTGTCACCCCTGCCGTGATGCTGGGCGTGCTGGGTTATGCCACCGCAAACTTCATCGGCGTCTTGATGGCGGGTTGGCTTGGATGACCGCCCCCCGTTTCACTGACCTGCTGAAACCACTCAATTAGTTTCGACACAGACACTTAGAGAAAAGCTACAATCAA
>CAZFHW010000065.1:0-8484 GCA_964518885.1 uncultured Parvibaculum sp.
GCCTATGTGCTGTGGCGCTTCCGGTTCCCTTTCCGGAGCGTCTACGAAGGCGCCATGGCACTGCCGGTCGTTATTCCAGAGATCTGCATGGGTGTGGCGCTGATGGTGTTTTTCCTACGCACAGGGTTTCACACCGGCAATCTGGTCTGGCCCTTCAACCTGTCCGCCATCACCATTGCCCATATCGCCTTTAGTTTCCCCTTCGCCGCGATCATTATCCGCGCACGGCTCGAAAGCTTTAATACGGAGTTATCAGAGTGCGCCAAGGATCTGGGAGCCTCAGAGTTCCGGGTTTTCAAGGACATTATCGTGCCCCACATGAAACCCGGATTGATTGCAGGCGCGTTGCTCGCCTTTACACTATCTCTTGACGATTTCGTCATCACCTTCTTCACCTCCGGGCCCAACACGCTGACCTTCCCGGTCAAGATTTATTCGATGGTGCGCTTTTCTGTGACACCAGAGGTGAACGCCGCCTCAACCATCCTTATTGTTATTACCGTCATCATTACCGCTCTAGCGCTTCGGCTCCAGAACCGTAACAACATGCTGCAAGCAGGCTAAACATGGCTCACGAAACCTCACCGGCGCCGTCCACAACCACTCCAATCATTGAGATAAAAGGCGTCACCAAGATTTTTGGCAGCGACGTACGCGCTGTGGACAATGTGTCGCTGGACATAAAGCGCGGCGAGTTTTTTGCGCTTCTCGGGCCCTCCGGGTGCGGCAAAACCACATTGCTGCGAATGCTGGCAGGATTTGAAACACCCACGACCGGATCACTGATCATTGATGGACAGGACATGGCTGAGGTTCAGGCCAACAAGCGGCCTGTCAACATGGTCTTCCAGTCCTATGCTGTTTTCCCGCACATGACTGTTGCTCAGAATGTTGGCTACGGATTGAAAGTTGATCGTCTTCCCCGCAAGGAAATTGGTGCCCGCGTAACCGAAGCACTGGAGCTGGTGAAGCTTGATGGCCTTGGCGAGCGGATGCCGGACGAACTCTCAGGAGGCCAGCGTCAGCGCGTCGCCCTGGCACGCGCCCTGATCAAGCGACCTAGCGTTTTGCTCTTGGATGAACCCCTGTCAGCGCTTGATGCCAAGCTCCGGGAAGCCATGCAGTTAGAGCTGGTGCGCCTGCAAAAAACAGTCGGCATAACCTTCATTATTGTCACTCACGACCAGGCAGAAGCGCTTTCTATGGCAGATAGGATTGCCGTTATGGAAGAAGGCATTGTGCGCCAGGTAGCAAGTCCGGCTGAACTCTACGAACACCCCGCAACGCGGTTTGTCGGGGACTTTATTGGCCAGATCAATCTGTTTGACGGCAAAGCCAGCGCAGCAGACGAGGGCCAGGTGAAAGTCACGGCAGAGCCCTTTGGGAGTATGATTTTACAGGGCAGCGCCACAGGCAATGTCTGCTTTGCAGTGCGACCTGAAAAAGTCACCATCAGCGCGACCAGACCCGCGGGCGCGGGGCTCATTGCGGCTTCCGGCACCGTCACCGACATTGCGTATTATGGCGGCTTCTCCAATGTTTTTGTCGACATTGGCAGCGGAGAACCCGTGCTGGCAGAAATCACCAATTCCGCGCGCGCTGTTAACTCCCGATATAGCCAGGGTGATACGGCCTGGGTCAGCTGGCGGCCGGAAGACACCCTGCTCTTCGATGAATAGCGCGCCGCCTAGTCGTCGTCGGCCTCGCCGTCCGCACTCTGGGGCAACTCACCCCGCTCACTAATGTCGGCGATCGCCCGCACGATACGGTCTGTCCGCATCAACGGCAGTATCTCGTTCATCGTCTGAACGCCCGCTGCAGCCATGGTTGCAGCTTCCGCCTGCCCCAAAACTTGTGAAAGGTTCCCGTAGAACGTGGCAACCTCTTCACGCACCAGCCAGTCCAGAAACTCTGCATAAACACGCCACACGTCTGCTGTGTAGCCAATTTCCTCAGTGAAGCCAGCGTCACGTATGCCCCGCCATAAAGAAAGAATACGTGCATTCCGGCTGTTGAGCCAAAGTTCTCCATCGCGATTATCAACCTTCACAAGACCGACGGAAATCAGCTCTTCAACCTCTTTGATCGGAAAGCCCACATCGGCCGCAACATCAACCAGGCGACGCGGCTCCAGATTTCTTGGGTCCGCCAGCAGGGGATAGAGTGCATTTTCAAGGCCGATAAACCCCCCAATGCCACCGGCTGTTTCGCCGTCCTGAGCTTTCATGATCGTCTTAATGACATTCAGCGGCAGGAACCGCTCCTGCTGCAGTTTCTTGATCGTTTTCAGTCGGTCGACATGCACCTGCGCATAGCGGGCGACATTGCGCTTTGGACGCTCGGGTTCCGGCAACAACCCCTCACGAATGTAAAAGCGGATTGTTTCACGTCCCACGCCCGTCTCCTGCTCCAACTCCCGCATTTTGAGCGAGCGCGGCAAAGTCTCAGAGCTGGATAGGCGTTCCACAATGGTATCTGGGGGGTTACTCACAAATCGTCCCTATTATTCATGGCGTGAATAATTGTTTGTCCCTATTTCAATTGGAAAAAGGAAGCGCTGACCGCCACCCTACCGTTTCTGAGAGCGCGGCAACAGGTCAGACCGTGCAGATAGACCGGGAGGGGGTGTCGGATGGGATCACAGAACACAAATCGAAAAAGCGTCACAAAACAAACAAGCGTGGGGATTTTCTTGGTAGCCACGCTGGCACTTACCGGATGTGACGAGCCGACCAGCGCCTCTGCTGAGCCTCCCAAAGTCGAAAATGACTACACGGTGGAGCCCTCCATCAATGCAGAATTGGCCGATCACACAGCCCATTTCGATCAGAAGGTCTACAGGATCGGCGACAATGTTTACTCGGCCGTCGGCTGGTCCCTAGCCAACACCATCATGATCGAAGGCGATGATGGCATCATCATATTTGATGCTTCAACCTCTGTTGAAGCGGGTACCGAGGTGCTAGCGGAATTTCGCAAGATCACAGATAAGCCTGTTGTCGCTGTTGTTTACTCCCACTTCCACCCGGACCATTGGGGCGGTGTCAAAGCCTTCGTCGACGAGCAGGATGTAATCGACGGCAAGGTCACCATCATCGCCCATGAAACCCTGGTAGGAAACGTTGTGCGCCAGGGAGGGACCGTCGGCACCATTCAAGCCATGCGGTCGGGTTACACATTTGGCGTCTTTCTGAGACCGGAAGACAATGAGCAAATGAATGGCGGTATTGGTCCGCGCGAACCAGGGGGCAATTCCACTTTCATTCAGCCCACCCTGACCTTCTCCGACAAGCTGGATATCGAAATAGCCGGTATTGAATTGCAGTTCTTCCATGTGCCCAGCGAGGCCCCGGACGAGATTGCGCTCTACCTGCCCCAGAGCAACACGCTCCTGTCAGCCGAAACCATCCAGGGGCCAACCCTGCCCAACATTCACACGCTGCGGGGCACCCGGTTCCGTGATCCGGTGAAATGGTATCGCAGCATTGACGCGCTTCGGGCGATCAACGCTGACAACATGGTCCCTTCCCACGGTCAGCCGGTCTACGGCGCAGAAAAAGTGGCTGAAGTGCTGACCATGACCCGCGATGGCATTCAATACATTCACGATCAAACCATCCGCCAAATGAACAAGGGACTGACGCCCGACGAACTGGCACAAGCCATCACCTTTCCACCGCACCTGCGAGACTATGCGCCCTATCTGCGGGAGTATTACGGCACGGTGAAACACTCTGTCCGGCAGATATACACCGGCTACCTCGGCTGGTTTGACGGTGACCCTGTCAGTCTTGATCCAACACCACCGCTTGAAAGCGCCGAGCGCTACATAGCACTTGCGGGTGGTCCCGAGGCCCTCCTCCTTGCTGCTGAAAAAGCCTATGCAGACGAGGATTACCAATGGGCGGCCGAACTCACCACCCATCTCATCCGTGTGGATCATGACGATCAAAAAGCCCGGCAAATTAAAGCCGCCGCTTTCCGCCACTTAGGCTACGCCCAGATCAACATCAACTGGCGCAACTGGTACCTCACCAGCGCCATGGAGCTGGAAGGGACAATCGACCCCTTGCCATCTCTTGGCCTGCTCGCGCGCATCTTCTCCTCTGCCGATATCGTGTCGGAATGGCCGGCTGACTTCCTGATCGAGGGCCTCACCACGCGGCTGAAGGCTGAAGAAACTTTCGACATGCACATGATTGCGGGCTTCCGCTTCAGCGATGTTGGAGAAGAATATGCGCTGGAAATTCGGCGGGGGGTGGCTCAAATGCACAGCAGCATTCCAGACGATGCCGCCTTCACGCTGACTTTCGCACGGGCAACACTTATCGCCATCACTCAGGGCAGAACCACTTTGTCCGACGCCCTGGCAAGCGGGGAGGCCACCCTGGACGGCGACCCTGCTGATGCGCAGACATTCCTCACAAAGTTTGAAAGCCCGGCACAGGAGATCTGGCTCACTTTAAGATAAGCAGCTCTGGCGGGGGCCGCATCGGTCGCCGCCAGAACCCCTCGCTCAGGAGGCGCGCTTCAGCACCTTGTCCAGAAACCCCGTCTCTTCTGCAATACAATCAGCGAAGCTTGGACGCGCGTGGATGCCCTTAAGATAGGCGGTCAGCTTTGGAAAGGCCGCCGCATCAGGGCGAAAACCAGCATGCGAAAAGTTGATAAAGCCGGTTGCAACACTAATGTCGGCAATCGACATTGCATCACCTACCAGAAATTCCCGGTCACCGATTTCACCTTCCAAATACTCGAAATAGGGCGGTAATTTTTCGTCCGCCACCTTCTGTGCCGCCTCTGTATCGGCGTTTTTGCCCATGAGGCGGCTAACGACCATCGGGCGAAACGTTCCCATGCCGATATGGCTGGCCATCTCACTGTCACCATATTCCTCAAACCAAAGAGCCTTACCAAAGTCTTTTGGGTCTGCAGGGTAAAGCGCCGGCTCGGGATGGGTCTTTTCCAGATACGCACAAATGGCCGATGAGTCCGCAAGCGTGAAACCGCTTTCCTCGTCTTTCAGGGCCGGAATGCGCTTCAACGGTGAAATATCGATAAACCAGTCTGGCGCTGGGAAGATATTGACGTTCTCGAGCGTATAGGGAACGTTCTTTTCAGCCAGAAACACGCGCACTTTGCGCACGAAAGGCGACAGACTCGCCCCATAAAGAATCAATCCCATAGCACTCTCCTCCGGTCCTTAAACGAGATCCCGCTCCCTCACTGGTCGGCGAAAATCTCTTCCATTCTTTTAACTTCAGCTTTGTAAGCCTTGTCGGACACATAAGGTCCGTACTTGATAAATTCCTTGACGCTCGCGGTCTCAATTTTCCCGCCTGACTTTGGCAGTACTTTCAAATAGCCACCATTGCGATCGATCAAGGGGATAATCTGGCCGCGCCGAGAAAAAATCCGTCGCATCTGAGCCGACTGTTCAAGAAACGCTTCATACTCGCCTTCATCTGCATCCAGCAACATCTGATAAGAGTCAGCAAACTCCTTGACGAATTCAGACTCAACTATCTGCAAATTGGAAATCACCCAGCAGCGGTCTTCAAAAATCCAATAGTACCCAAGCCCAACAAATTCCCCTTCTTTCGTGAGATAGGGAAAGAAGGGAAACGACCGGCAAGCCAACATTCTGTTATCGCGCTCACACTTTGCCGCACCCTTGCACACGCACGCAATGCATGTTTCGTTGATACTCTCGACCTCTTTCACCGCATGCTTGTCATCGGGATCGGGAAAGTACTTCGTCCACATATTGGTCCGCTTCTTCATCACCTTCCATTCAGGGGGCGACGCGGCGGGGATCGCATTTTCCACATCACAGCAAACAGGCTGCCCATCGTTCAACGGCGCACAGTACCGCCCACAATCATGTGCGTTAGAAATCGACGCCGTGAATGTTCGGTAGATCTTCTCATAGTGCTTTTTTCGTGCGGCCATTGATCGGTGGCTCCTGCTTCCGGCTCAGTCCCTGTCCCGGCGTAGCAATCTTTTGATGAAATATCAATCGCGACCAGCACCGCACGAGCAGAAGAAACAGCCAACTCAGAGACCAAAAAACCACAACATCAAAACGGATATAGCTCTAAAAGGCGTCGCCACGCCGCTTTACAGATCATCATTGATCGCTACCATCGCCGCCCGATCCAAATTTCGAGGGCCATGCCCCTCACCAAAGTGAGCTCTCTCCCATGCAGATACGCTACCTGACACTCCTGCTGGCGAGCCTGTGGGCCTGCACCGCCCAGAGCGAGCCACTTCAAGTGGTCGTCAGCATCAAACCCGTACACAGCCTTGTCGCCGCCATCATGGGAGAGACCGGAGAACCAACACTTCTCGTCACTGGCGGCACCTCCCCCCACACTTTTTCCTTAAAACCTTCCCACGCAATAGCACTCGCCCACGCTGACCTTGTGATTTGGATCGGTCCTGAGTTTGAGAGATTTCTAAAGGCTCCTCTTGCCAATTTGGCAACGGACACGCGCTCCCTCCCACTCATGCATCTGGAGGACATCACCCGCCTACGCACACGAGAAGGCGGCATCTGGGGCGCAACTCACGGCCACATAGAAGTGACCAACGAGGGTCCAGAACAGGCAGAAAGCCAGACCGTCGACCCGCATATCTGGCTGGACATATCCAATACAATCATCATCACGACGGCCATCGAAAAGGCGTTGAGCGAAATCTATCCCAGCCATGCGGCAACATTCGCGCGTAATGCGAACGAGTTGAGAATGACACTCAATGCTTTGGACGCGGAAATCACGTCGCGCACGGCACCGGTGGCCGCCCTTCCCTTTTTCGTCTTTCACGACGCCTATCAGTATTTTGAAAACCGATACAAGCTATCCCCGCTTGGGGCCGTCACCGTGAGCCCGGACATCCGCCCCGGGGCTCGGCGGCTGATCGACATGAAGGAAGCCGGAAAAGAGCACGATCACCTGTGCGTCTTTGCGGAGCCTCAGTTCGAACCACGCCTGCTGCAGGTCCTGACAGAAGGCAATATGGCCCGCCTCGCTTATCTGGACCCGCTGGGGAGCGACATTCCGGCAGGACCTGAACAATACGCCCAGACCATGCGTGACCTCACCGCAAACCTGGTGAGTTGCCTCACAACCCCCTAAACGAAAAAAGGCGACACCAGAGTGCCGCCTTCTGTTGAGCCGTTCGAACCGCCTAGAGCCGTTCGATAATCGTCACATTGGCAAGACCACCACCTTCACACATGGTCTGCAACCCATAGCGCTTGTTCTTCTTCTTCAGCGCATGGAGCAAGGTCGTCATCAGCTTGGTGCCGGAGCCGCCGAGAGGGTGGCCAAGAGCGATTGCCCCGCCGTTCACATTGAGCTTTGCGGGATCAGCACCCATTTCCTTGAGCCAGGCAACAGGAACAGACGCAAAAGCCTCATTCACCTCAAACAAGTCGATATCGTCGATCTTCATGCCAGCCTTTTCCAGCGCCTTCTGCGTCGCTGGAATGGGGGCTTCAAGCATGATGATAGGGTCACCACCGATCACCGTCATCTGGTGGATGCGCGCAAGCGGCTCAACGCCCAGATCTTTCAGACCCTTTTCGTTCACCACCATCACCGCCGAAGCCCCATCACAAATCTGGCTGGAGGTGGCCGCCGTAAGCGCGCCGCCCTCCACAAGCAACTTCACACCCCGGATGCCATCAAGGCTCGCGTTAAAGCGAATGCCTTCGTCGATCTTGTGAATTTCTTTCGTGCCATCTTCCAGCTCAACTTCAAGGCCAACAATTTCGTCGTCAAAATCACCAGACTGTGTTGCCGCAATCGCTTTCTCATGGCTCAGAAAACCGAACTCATCGAGCTGATCTTTGGTCAGGCCGTATTTTTTGGCCATCATCTCAGCACCAGAAAACTGGTTGAACTGAACATCAGGATAGCGTGCCCGGATTTCGGGGCTCATGTAGTTGCCGAAACCATTTTTGGCAGCAAGCACGGCGGGCAATCCCATAGGCACCCGTGTCATGCTCTCAACGCCCGATGCAATCACGCAGTCCATAAAACCAGACATAACCGCCTGCGCCGCAAAATGCAGTGCCTGCTGCGACGATCCGCATTGGCGGTCAACCGACGTGGCTGGAACGCTCTCAGGAAAGCCTGCCGCCAAAACACCATTGCGTGCAATGTTGACCGACTGCTCACCAGCCTGCCCCACGCACCCCATGATGACATCGTCAATGCGAGCCGGGTCAGCCTTCGCACGTTCCACAACGCTTTTAAGAACCTCACCAACCATGTCAGCCGGGTGCCATCCTTTAAGACGACCATCGCGACGACCACCGGCGGTGCGAGCCGCCGAAACGATAAATGCTTCTGCCATGTCATGTTCCTTTTTGAACGGCGCACCCAATTTCAATCCCTGAGGGGACCGTGCGCTTTCACACAAATTTGGCCGTAAGATGGGCCGAGCGGGAGAGAGATTCAACGATGATTTACACCG
>CAZFHW010000065.1:8584-15362 GCA_964518885.1 uncultured Parvibaculum sp.
ATGAGTGAGCGTATTTCCGTCGAAATTTCCAACGGTGTGGCAGACGTCCGCCTGACCCGCGCGGAAAAAATGAACGCCCTGGACGATGCCATGTTCAAGGCTCTCATCGAAACAGGGGAACGGCTGAAGACAGAGAAAGGCGTGCGCGCCGTTGTGCTCTCCGGCGACGGGCGGGCTTTTTGTGCCGGGCTCGACATGGGAAATTTCGGCAAGATGGCCGAGAGCGGTGACGACAGCGCCCCCAAGAAACCCGCGAAGAGGCGCAGCAACCTCGCCCACCGCACTCACGGCATTGCCAACCGGGCTCAATACGCCGCCTGGATCTGGCGCGAAGTGCCCGTCCCCGTTATCGCCGCTGTCCACGGCGTTGCCTTTGGGGGTGGTTTTCAGGTCTGCCTTGGCGCAGACATGCGTTATGTCGCACCGGACACCAAAATGTCTGTCATGGAAATCAAATGGGGACTGGTTCCAGACATGGCCGGCACCCAGTTAATGCGCCACCTTGCGCGCGAGGACATCGTCCGCGAGCTTACCTATACAGGTCGCATTTTCTCCGGCGAAGAAGCCCTCTCATACGGATTTGCCACCCGCCTGTCTGATGATCCGCGCACCCTCGCGCTGGAGACAGCAAAAGAGATCGCCGGGCGCAATCCAGATGCCATCCGCGCAAGCAAGCGCATCTTGAACAGTGCGCTTTATGTCGATGCCGCCGTGGGGCTTCAGGCAGAATCCGTTGAGCAGGATGAGATTATCGGATCTGCAAACCAGGTCGAAGCCATCATGTCGACCATGGAAAAGCGTCCGGGGAAATATGCCGATACATGATCCGTCCAGATCAGTCGAATGATGAGGCCAGCAGGCCTTTGACCGAAGCGTCTTCCTCACCAACACCTATATAGACAAGCGCACTACGAGCTGAAGGGTCTGTGAGGGTGCGCGGCTCAAGGGTCAACCGTCCGGCAACCCACTGCACGGCGAACCCTTCGCCTTGATCATCAAACACCACCCCCTTCAAGCGCAGTAAGCTGGGAGGCAACCCCGACAACAATTGACGCAAGGCGTCAACATCACAAGGCAGATCACTAACAAAACTGCCACTCCAGAACGGGTGCTGCGGGTCTACCATGGGGGCATCAGAGTGTGGGCTTGGATCTTCCAGATCAAACACAAGATCAATCGGCAAAGCCTCAACCGGCGAGGTAATCATCCGCACGTCAGGTGAAATATTTAGCACGGCATCGCAGACCTTGCTCACGTCTTCATCAGAGGCAATATCAACCTTGGTGAGAATAACAAGATCAGCCGCCCGCACCTGTCCTTCCAGCGTATCCTTGAGCAAGGGATCGGCCAGCTGCTGCCTGAAATTCACGGCATCCACAAGAACCGTAACACCTTGAAGGTGGAGAGAACGATCAGCCCTCGCAATCGATGCAATGCGTGCGGGATTGGCAACGCCACTTGCCTCAATCACAATCTGGTCGGGGGGATCAGGCCGGGTCACCAGCGCCACAAGCGCCCGCAAAAAATCACTGCCGATGGAACAGCAGATGCAGCCGTTTGCAAGACTGATCATAGTCTCATCGCGAGCGACGATCAGCTTTTCATCAATATTGATGTCGCCGAAATCATTGACGATAAGGCCAAGTCGGCGGCCGCCGTTTTCCTGCAACAGCCGGTTGAGGAGACTGGTTTTTCCGGCACCCAGAAACCCGCCGACAACTGAAACAGGAAGGCGTTCGGCTTTGGTCATCGCTTAACCGACAGGCGCTTCAAAGACCCGGCCACCGAGCACTGTTCCCCAGACACGCACGTCTTTGAGGTCCATCGGAGTGACCTCAAGCGGGTCCTCATGCAGCACCGCAAAGTCAGCAAACTTGCCGACCTCAATACTGCCAATGTCATTATCCAGCTTCAACGACACGGCGCCACCCATCGTGATCGAGTAGAGCGCTTCTTCCACGCTGAGCATCTCCGCCTCCCCGCCCAGCACACGACCTGTGGCCGTGACCCGGTTGACCGCACACCATGCGGTGAACAGAGGCCCGATCGCCGTAATCGGCGCATCGGAATGGAGCGCAAGATCAACGCCGTGCTCCACCGCACTTCCCGCATTGTCGATCCGGTTGGCCCGGTCCGGTCCCAGCGTCATGGCATAGTGCTGGTCACCCCAATAATAGGTGTGATTGCTAAACAGATTAACGCCGACACCCAGCGCCGCCATGCGCCGAAATTGTGCATCACTGGCCATTTGACAATGCTGCAAGGTATGGCGGTGGTCGGGACGAGGGTGTGCTGTCAGAGCTTCTTCAATCGCATCAAGCGCCACTTCTGTGGCCTCATCCCCATTGGTATGAATATGTATCTGGTGCCCTGCGGTATGGTAGGCGACAACAAGTGTTTTCAACTCATCAGGCGCGATGTACCAAAGTCCATTCGGTGCCCCATTATAGTGGCCCGGCCACTTGAGTCGCGCGGTGAACCCCTGGATAGACCCGTCCAACACAAGTTTCACAATCCCAATTTTCAGCTTATCTGTACTCGCCGCAATCAGCTTGCCGATCCGCGCAGGCCCCTCCGCCATCCCCATCAGGGTCCCGCCAAAGGCTGGAACCAGCCGGATCGGGAAATCATCTTTGTCGGTTTCCGTTGTAAGACGCGTCACCATCTCATCATCCAATGGACTGTGCAGGTCCGTCGCGGTCGTCACCCCGGCCAGCTGGCAGATTTTTGAGAAATTCCGCAGGGCAGGTGGATAGGTCGACGCCGTCCCCGGATCATATTGCATTGTCTTCAACGCCAGATACATACCCACCATGCCAGCCAGTTCACCGGTAGGTTTGCCAGCCCCATCGGTGATCACTTCATCCATGTCTGTTGACGCACCCAGATCAGACGCCTCAACCACCACCGAGTTCACATTCAGAAAATGCAGGCTGGCGTGAAAAATACCGATCTGCCGTGTGCTTGAAACCCGGTCAAGATCTGCCGACACCATGCGGCGCTCTCCGAAAAATATCGGATCAAACCCCCAGGCGATCAGAGGCGTATCTCTGTCGCCAAGGGCAGCATCCGCCTCACAGAGCCGGTCGACAACGGCATCGATGGTTTTAAGCCCGGGCCGCACCCGCCCATCAGGTCCCATGCGGTCATAATAGCCAACATAAGTCTGCTCCCACACAGCACCCTCGATCAAGTGACTGTGGCCTTCAATCAGACCTGGCATCAAAATCAGTTCTGCAAAGCGATCATCAAGCGTGGCGTCGCCCCAGCCTTGCAATTCCTCAAGCGTTCCCACGCCCAGAACACGGCCTTCGCGAACCGCAACATGTGTTGCAAACGGGCGCGCCGGGTTCATGGTGATAATGCGCCGCGCAGAAAAAATAGTCGTTGTCATCAAGTCGCTCCTAACACAGGTAGTTTATTCAAGACGAGGGCACACGAGTGTCGTCATTTCTCCCAGAGAGAAACGATCATCCCTTTTTCAGGCGGCGTTTTGCCTTCCAGCACCTCCCGGTAGACCCGCTCTGTGGCCTGCAATCCATTCGCTCGTTCAACTTTCATCCAGCGATCCACGGACGAAAGAAACGCCGCCCATGCTTTTGCAATACGGCCTTGAAGTTCTGCTGCGCCCCAATCCTTGTTACGTTTCTGTATCCGTGAGGGCGCAAAGAAAAGCGTTGGCCGGGCTCCGGGCAGTCCATCGGCACCACCGCCCTGCTCCCAATGTGTGCCGCCCACCGCACAACTACAGGTCAGGCGTTCCGCAAACCGGTTGTGAACGGCCGCGCGCACATTTCCGTCCCCCGCCATATCAACAAAGGCGACATTGCCGTCGAGTTCAAGAGACCCGATATCGTCGTAAACCACGACATCATCATAATAGCCAACGCTCTCCACAAAACTGACATTACCCTTGGAGGTCAGACCGACAACCCGCGGACGGTTGCCCTGGCGACTGGCGAGCACCTGCGCCAGTCCCAACGACGTCTTACTTGACGCGCTGGAAAGCAAAACCGTCGATGCGTCAAAAAAATTGTTTTCGTCGAGAAAATCGTCAATCAGGTATGAGGTTGTAAAGAGGGGGCGCAGAATGCTTTGCTCCGCTTCACGCGCCTGCACATACCCCGCATCGGCTGTGGTCCGAAGATAATTGTTATAGACGGGCGACAGTTCGGCACGATGGGCCACGCCGTCAAAAAAGCCTGCGTCAGAAATCCGAACAGCCTGGACTACAAAGTGGGTCGACATCGGAAAATATCCATAGAAGCGCTCGCCAACCGACACACCTTCGGCGTTCGACGCGATCACATCGCCAAACCCCCAGATCGGGATACGTCCCCAGCCTTCATCAGCAGGGAAGAAATCCCAGTATTTCATCGCATCCCCGAAAGCGGCGTAAGTGATGTTGTTGGCCGTAAAGGCAAACTCATCAACCCTAAAAAGCACTTCCCCCTCTTTCAGGCTGGAAGCCTCTGGAACAACGCCTTCCGCTATTTTGGTTTCACGCAATTGATCGCGCTTCACCCAAAAGTGCTTAGATATTTCATTCGCCGACATTCCGCCGTTCTCCCATTTTACCGCCGCAACGCTTCGCTAGGGGAAGCGCCGGAATCTATGTCTATTGAGCGGCATGGTATGCGGGCGCGCCGCTACCGCCAAGGACGTTGTTATGTCTAGTTCAAGAACTAGATCCGTCAGTTTCCGGACGTTTTATTGCACAAAATCCACACTCAAATAGCCTGGATGCGTTGACTTGGGGCCCGTCATTCCTGACAATAAGTGTTGGTACGCTAAACTTTGTGGGGAATTATGACACAAACACTTCTAGCCGCTCGCGGTGCTGCCATTGCAGCACTCGTCGGGCTTATTTTTCTGGCGACAGCTGTTCCCAGCCAAGCCGAAAATCGTCGCGTCCGCATCATCAACGAGACAAGCTGGACCATGGTCGAATTCTACGCATCAAACGTCGGTGCGGAGACATGGGAAGAAGATATTCTTGGCTATGATATTCTGTCCTCTGGCGACAGCGTGATGATGAACATTGACGACGGCACGGGTTATTGCCTGTACGACTTCAAGGCCGTCTTTGCCGACGGCGACGTACTTATCCGTGAACGTGTTGATGTCTGCACGATCTCAAGCTACCGCTACCACGAATAGAGGTAGCCACATGCTAAAAGACCGCCGCCATGGTTTATCCATCGCGGCGGTTTTTTTTGTGTTCTCCACAAGAGGCGAGATTATGCCATGTCGTCGGGTGCGGTTTCGCCCCACTGGGTCTGCAACAAGGCATCTACCGGCACCAGGTTGGGAGGCGTAGACGCGTCAAACATATCGCCATCCGTCCAATGCTCAACCATGTGCCCCCACGGGTCCCGCCAATAGTCAAAGATCTGCGACCCCAGCACATGCCGCCCCACACCCCATACAGGGGTGCGCTCTGCATTTCGCAGAACGTCGCGCCCAAGCATTAGGTCATCAAAGTCGGCAACCTCCCACGCAGCGTGATTGAAACCCGGCGCACCCGTTCCGACCAGAAAGAGTGTGTGGTGGTCAACAAAGCGGTCCCCGCAATCACAGCGCATGAATGAACCAAGCAGGGTTTCTTTATCCCCGATAAAAATCTCATCGGATTTCAGGAACCCGAATTGTTCATGATACCACGCAGCACTTTTTCGATAGTCGGTGACGTTGATGACGCAATGCCCAAGCCTGTGCACATGCGAGGCACCCGGCAACATTCGTTTTTCAGCACCGAGCCGAGGCTTGACCAGGCGTTCGTTTGCGGGAGAAATCTCCTGAACATCCATCACGTCGAGCCGGTCCAAACCCCAGATAACTTCAATCGGGAAGTTGTCAGGATCACGAACCAGGACCCGCTTGCCGCCACCAGGTTCGCTCCTGTCTTCCACAAGCGACCCTTGCGCGGCAGCAATGGCTTCCAGATCCGCTTCGCTCCGCGCCTGCAGCGCAAAGCCCACAAACCCCGGATCACCAAGTTCAGTCACATGCACAATCGGATCGGGGCCTGTCCCGCGCATGTAAAGCGCCGTTGCCGTCCTGTCGCTGCGCACCATGCCAAAATCGGTGAGAAACGCTTCCATCCGGTCAAGATCAGGTGCGCTAAACCGAACGTAGACAATGTCTTCAACCTTAATCATGAGATCTCCTAAAGTTAGCTGCCGAATGCATCTGCTTCACTCGATAAGGGTGCCTGCATCATCGTCAACAACCTTGTTCTCGATCGCGCCGAGTTGTTCGATCTCAACCCGCACAACATCACCGTGCTTCAACCACGGCTGACCGTCCATAGCCGCCGCAACACCCGCACACGTTCCGGTCGCAATCACATCGCCCGGCTCAAGGGTAAAGACGGTGGAGAGGTACTCGATCAAAGTTGGCACATCAAAAATGAGGTGGCTTGTATCGGAATGCTGGCGAACCTCCCCATTGACCAGGGTTTTGAGATCCAGTTTTGAGATGTCCACTTCATCTGCGGTGACAAGGGCAGGCCCCATGGGACAATGACTGTCCCAGGATTTTCCCATCGTCATGGTCGGCGAGCTGCGTTGCCAATCGCGGATCGTCACATCGTTCAACACCGTGTAGCCGGCAACCACTTCCTTGTAGCGATCTTTGGGCACACGACGACATCGCTTACCGATCACAACACCCATCTCCCCTTCATAATCCATCGCCACGCTCTCTTTGGGGCGATAGATCGGGGAAAAGGGCCCGGTGGCAGATGTCGATTGCTTGTTGAAGATGATCGGAACTT
>CAZFHW010000066.1:0-15361 GCA_964518885.1 uncultured Parvibaculum sp.
GTCGACAGCCCAGATAGACACATTCCCCTCGATGGGACCATTGACCAGAACCGACTGTCCCCGAATGTCCAGGTCACCATCAATCGCGCCGTCAACGACAATTCGGCGCCCCGCCAACCAGGCGTCGCCGTCTATGGTCACATCATCGGCAATGAGGATGGAGTCACCCGACGCCCGCAAGTCACCCTCAACCGTCTCTGTCACCACAATGTTTGCACCGGCAAGGAACAGCCCGTCGTCACTTTCCCACTGCACCACTGCATCATCCGCACGCGCCGCACTCCCCAATCCGCAGACCAGAAAAATAGAAATAAGCCAGATCCGGTTCATCATACTGTGCTCCACACCACCGCCGACATCTCCGGCATTGTCGTACGACACACCCAAAAGCACAACGCCCGCACGGGATGAAACCCGGCGGGCGCTTAGCAGAAATTATACGGTGGTTCACTCAAATTCGATGATGACCTGGTCCACCTGAAGGCTGTCACCCGCGGCAGCTTCCACTTTGGCAATGATACCATCGCGTTCTGCCCGCAGGATATTCTCCATTTTCATGGCCTCAACAACAGCCAACGCCTGCCCCACCTTCACCTCTTCACCTACCTCCACATTGATAGAGACAACTAGTCCAGGCATCGGACAAAGCAGGAATTGGGACGTATCAGGGGCCACCTTCTCAGGCATGAACTGAACCAGCTGGTGCGCATTATGGGTCCGCACAGCGGCATTAATTGTCGACCCGCGATAGTTGAGATTATAGCCCTGCAGCCCGACCGCACGCTCCACCAGGACTGTGAGGGGTTCACCATCAACAATTCCGTCGAAAATCGCATCACCAGGGCGCCAATCACTCGAAACAGAATGCCGACTGCGTTCATTGCCATCATCATCCAGCAAGATGACAATCAACCAATCATCGTCAGGTTCTGTGCGAACAGAAATAGCGTACTCCCGGTCAAGCGCAACAATCCACTCTTCAGGCACGGTGCGCGGACGGTTGGGCAATTGATCACTAATCTGAATGGCACGCAGAGCGTGAATTTCATTCATGAATGTTGCAACCAGAACAAGCTGGTCAGCCCGTTCGGGAGTAACAGGCACCCCTTCAAAGCCATCGGGGAATTCTTCCGCAATGAACCCTGTTGTCAGGTTTCCGGACCGGAACCTCTCGTGCTCCATGATAGCGCCAAGAAAAGGAATATTGTGTTGGATGCCCTCAATGTGGAAAGAATCCAGCGCAACCGACATCGCCTCCACAGCCTTCTCACGTGTCGCCGCATGGGTGCAGAGTTTTGCGATCATCGGATCATAATAGATCGAAATTTCACCGCCCTCGTAGACACCTGTATCATTGCGCACCGTAATGCCGTCCGACGTAGTCAGCTCTTCCGGCGGCTGATAGCGAACAAGCCGCCCCGTAGACGGCAGGAACCCCCGATAAGGGTCTTCCGCATAAATCCGCGTTTCGATTGCCCAGCCGTTAAGCTTCACATCCTTCTGGGAGATGGAGAGTTTCTCCCCTGCCGCCACCCGGATCATCTGCTCAACCAGATCGATACCCGTGATCAATTCAGTCACAGGGTGCTCAACCTGAAGGCGGGTATTCATTTCCAGAAAATAGAAATTGTGGTCTTTGTCGACAATAAATTCGACCGTCCCTGCACTGCAATAATCAACCGCTTTCGCGAGAGACACCGCCTGCTCACCCATCTTCTTGCGTGTTGCTTCATCCAAAAAGGGACTGGGTGCTTCTTCAATAACCTTCTGGTTGCGACGCTGGATAGAACACTCTCTTTCCCCCAGATAGATCGCATCTGTCCCATCGGCCAACACTTGAATTTCAATATGGCGCGGGTCGGTTATAAACTTCTCGATAAACACCCGATCATCGCCGAAGCTGGATTTCGCCTCATTGACAGCCGACTGGAATCCTTCAGGCACCTCATCAGCGCTCCAGGCAATCCGCATGCCTTTACCGCCACCACCGGCTGATGCCTTGATCATCACGGGATAACCAACCTCACCCGCGATCTTCAACGCTTCTTCTGCATCCTGAATGATCCCAAGGTGACCAGGCACCGTACTCACATTGGCAGCACTCGCGAATTTCTTGGACTCAATTTTGTCACCCATCACCTGGATGGCTTTAACATTTGGTCCGATGAAGGCAATGCCCTCTTTCTCAAGAGCTTGCGCAAAGGCAGCATTTTCCGACAGAAAGCCATACCCAGGATGCACCGCTTCAGCGCCTGTTTCCTTGACCGCTTTCAAAATATTGTCGATCACAAGATAGGATTCAGAGGACGCCGCCCCGCCAATGTGCACGGCCTCATCAGCCATCTCGACGTGCAAAGCGTCTATGTCTGCATCAGAATAGACAGCAACAGTTGCAATGCCCATCTTCCGCGCCGTCTTGATGACCCGGCACGCAATTTCGCCACGGTTGGCAATCAGTATCTTCTTGAACATGTGATCGCCTCCTTAAAGCGGGATGTTGTCGTGTTTTTTCCAGGGGTTCTCCAACTGCTTATCACGGAGAAGGGCGAGTGCCCGGGCAACACGGGGGCGCGTATTGTGAGGCATAATGACCTCATCAATGTAGCCACGTTCCGCCGCTTTGAAGGGGTTCAAAAACCGGTCTTCATATTCTTTGGTATGCGCCGCAATCTTGTCTGCATCCTTAATGTCTTTGCGGTGAATGATTTCCACGGCACCTTTGGCACCCATCACAGCAATTTCAGCCGTGGGCCAAGCATAGTTGAGATCCCCGCGCAGATGTTTGGAGGACATCACGTCATAGGCTCCGCCATAGGCTTTGCGTGTGATGACGGTCACTTTCGGCACGGTTGCTTCTGTGTAAGCAAACAAAAGCTTTGCGCCATGTTTGATAAGCCCGCCATATTCCTGCGCTGTCCCAGGCAAGAAACCAGGCACATCGACAAAAGTCACAATCGGAATATCGAAACAATCACAGAAGCGTACAAACCGCGCAGCCTTTCGGCTGGCATCGCTATCCAGAACCCCTGCAAGGGTCATAGGCTGGTTGGCAACGACACCGACGGTGCGACCCTCTATACGGCCAAAACCAGTGATGATGTTCTTGGCAAAGTTTTCTTGAATTTCAAAAAAATCCGCTTCGTCGACAACCTTGCGCACCAATTCCTTCATGTCATAGGGCATGTTGGGATTGCTGGGGATCATTGTGTCCAACGAGGCTTCCGCACGGTCCTGATCGTCAAAGAAGGGCCGTTCAGGCACGTCTGCCCGGTTCGATGCCGGAAGGAAATCAATCAACCGACGGATCTGCGTCATGCAAACCACATCGTTTTCAAACGCACCATCTGCAACAGACGATTTGGTCGTGTGAACGGATGCCCCGCCCAATTCTTCAGCAGTCACTTCTTCATTTGTCACGGTCTTCACAACGTCTGGACCCGTCACAAACATGTAGGATGTATCGCGCACCATGAAGATGAAATCAGTCATTGCAGGCGAATAGACATCGCCCCCCGCACACGGTCCCATAATCACAGAGATTTGCGGAATAACCCCCGAAGACAGCACGTTGCGCGTGAAGACTTCACCATACCCCCCCAGCGCATCGACGCCTTCTTGAATGCGAGCGCCGCCCGCATCAAAAAGGCCAATAATGGGGGCGCCGGTTTTTAGCGCCATATCCTGAACTTTGGTGATCTTCTTCGCGTGACTGCGCGAAAGCGACCCACCCATCACCGTAAAATCTTTTGCAAAGACATAGACCGGGCGACCATTGACTGTCCCCCACCCTGTGACCACCCCATCACCAGGGAATTTCTGGTCTGCCATGCCAAAATCGGTGCAATCATGTTCAACAAATGCGTCGAACTCTTCGAAACTGTCTTCATCCAGAAGAAGACTTATCCGTTCCCGAGCCGTGAGCTTGCCCTTGCCGTGCTGGATATTGATCCGCCGCTCGCCGCCGCCCATTCGGGCTACCGCGCGCCGCTCCTCAAGTTGGCGTATGATTTCCTTCACAAGGCCCCCTCTGGCCCGCGCCTTCCCGAAGAAACGCGGTCCTGCAAACGTGATCAGATAATCGCTTCGATCTGAAGCTTTTTGGGGGCCCGAAAACAAGCTATCGCAGCCCCGTAAGGCGCTCTAAATAGCACCGAAATCTCACATTTGCCAATGGCTTATGGTGCTTTTTGCAGATCAATAGCCACTCACACGGGTGACGCAGCGCCCCGCAGCAGTTCAAGATAGTGGCCAATAGCCAACAGCTCCCTCCGACGGTGGTTCAGGCGCTCTTCGGCCTCCTGATCACTCCCCCACTGATCCATCTGCCAGGCCTCGTCAATCGTGGCCATCTTGTGCGCTGTATCAGCATCTATCTGAGCTTCCAGCAGAGCCATTCCGAGCGCCAACGACCCGGTCAGCGAAACAGCTTGATGTAGGCCAGCAAGGTCAAAATCGCCCCGTGCCGCCACATTCGAGCGCAAAAGGTCGATATCCGCCTCGGATTGCGTCGTAAACTTGATCCCCGAGGTAACCTTTAGCTTGGCCCCTGTGAGGGTTTCCAACCACTGCAACACCGGATCCCAGGCCAAGGCCTGTCGCTTTACAAGGCCTTCTGGCTCCTCGGCGCGGTAGCAAAGCAAGTCGGAACTCGCAAAGGCTGTGATTTCATCGATAATCACCTCCCGCCTGGGCCCCACACGGTCCAGGGTCGTGTTGGCCAACTTGGTCAGCAGCATTTTCTCAGGATCAATCTCTTTTTCCTGTGCCTCCCACTCCTGCGCGATGGCGCTAGCTAGCTCCTTCGAGGCAACAGCAAGTGGTTCGCGACCGGGTGTCTTCACCTGGCAACCATCAAGCTCAATCGAAAACACCCCCGCCTCGCTCTTCACTCCGACTTGAGTATAAAAGCGCCTTGGCAGTTTGCGTTTTGAGTCCTGTCTTGGATGAGACCGGAACCGATCCGGCGTCTTTTTCTGCTCAACTTCGTCCGACATAACGCACCTCAATCAAACGGCGATGTAAGAATATCACCAACACCGCGAACCAAATCCCCCGCACCATCAACGGCACCGCCCAAAACACCTTCATCATCTCCTCCGCCACGGCTACCCGCAATGACCTCCATGCAGGCACCGGCAGACTCTGCGTCGAAATTCTCTGCGCTTATGAGGGGAAGAATTGCACCAACCCCTCCGGTCAGAAGACCAGCCCCCACCGCAACAGCCAGATCGGCCAATAATGAGCCGGTGTCGGGGTAGATACTGGGATCAGCAAGGGGTCCAGAAATTCTCACAGGCGTCGCCAAACTCAAAAATCCAGGATCATTGGGACGAGGATAGAGCGTGAGATCAATTTGCTCCGTCCCAAGATTTATCGCCCCTGTTCCAGACGTTCTGATTCTATCCGTTACCAGAGCAAGAGCAGTCAGGTCCCCCACGCCGGCAACAAAGTCCAGCTCACCGACGAAACACGTCAACTTTGCAGTATCGGCGGCTCCTCCCTTCGGAATAAGAGCCCAGAGTAAATCCTTGGCAATCAATTCAAAGACATCTGAATCGATTACGCCACGCCCCGTAGCAATATCAATTTTTCCCTCAAGACTTGCCATAAGCGCACTGATGGACCGACCACGTGCGTTGAGATCAAGCCCGACATGCCCCCGCACATCCACCAAGTCGGTGGCATCGATTTCCTTGAGAACCTGTCCAATGTCCAGGCCAGGTGCATTGAGCGTCACAGCCACTCCAGAACGACTTCCTGAAGTCGCAGTGAATTGAGCTTCAAAGCGGCTGCCCATATAGTTGGCAAAAATGGGTGCATTGAGTGCCCCATCTTCCAACGCAATGCCAACATGCACGTCATCCAGATCGAACGAATGATAGGTCAAACGACCAATCGACACATCAACCTGTCCCGTAAGCATATCAAGCAAGTCAAACGGCAAGGGAGCATCGCTAAACAGCCCATCGCGCATTGACGCTTCAGGGCCCATTTTCACATCAAGCAGCCTGTCCAGAGAAATCTCGTCGGTGACCAACTCCCCGTCGATCTCAATGGGCAGGCCAGCACCAGGCAACGTCCCATTCAATTTCCCGGTCAGAGATAGATCGTCATAACCCATCTGCAGATTGCTAATCGAAAATGTGTGGGCATCACCTTGCAAAAATCCACTGAACGACGCCGTACGACCATTTAGCGTGCCCCTAAATCCGATACCAAAGCCGCCACTCCGCGGCTCGATGTCTGCGCGTTCGAAAAAGACTTCCGTTCCAGAATCATGCAGGTCTGTTTTGTAGACAAGCTGCAAGTCTTCAATCACCACATGAGGAAGAGAGTTCAGCGTTGCAGCATCAACATCAGCCTCCGCAACTGCCTCATCGCCCCCGTCAACAAAGTCCCAATTTCTATCGCCCCGCGGACCGGTCTCGAGAAACAGTTTTGCTCCCCGAACATTTAACCGCCGGATATCAACGTCCCCAACCAGAAGCGACAAGAGTGAGAGCTTCACCACGACCCTGTCGGCCGTAAACATATCCTCCTGCGAACCCCATTTAGCGTTGCCGAAATGCACATCCTCAAGCACCACAACAGGGGTCAAAGAGAAGCCTATATGCAACGGACCCTGCAGCCGAAGAGTTCGACCGGTTAGATCCTCCACGGCCTTTTCCATCTCTGGTTTGTATTCATTGATGTCAACAAGGGTCAGCGCAAACAGACCGCTCGCCACGACCATAACAACGGCGAAGGTCGTAAGAAAAAATCGCTTCATCTATCTTCTCCCTTCCAGCCGCCACTCAACTGGGCACCCCAGTCCACTCAGCTTCGAGAAATGGCATCAACTCGCCGAACTGTTCCAGCACGTGAACCGCACCATGTTCCGTCAACTCCTGCGACTTATGGTACCCCCAGGAAACACCGATGGGACGAACACCAGCTTCCACTCCCATCACCATGTCAAAACTTGTATCGCCAATAATCACCGTATCGCGCGCCGCGACATCGGTTTCCGTCATCGCCTGAAGCAACATGGAAGGATGTGGTTTCGAAGGATGGTCATCCGCAGTTTGCAATGTGGCGAACATCCCCTTCAGGTCGTGCAGCTCCAGAATGGAACGCAAGCCCCGACGAGATTTTCCCGTTGCCACTCCCAACAGAATATCGTCCCGCTCTGCCAGTGCGTTCAGTGCCTCTCTCGCGCCAGGAAATAGCGGCTCCTGTAGATCCGGGTCCTGCCGCAAATGAAAAAAGGCCTGTCGGTAACTTTCCTGAACAAGGGTGATCGTCGCCGAATCTTCTTCAGGCAAAAGGGTCGTTATCGCCTCCTGCAAGGATAGGCCAACAATGGAAAGAACCCGTGCGCGGGGCAGCGTGGGCAGTGAATGCGCATCAAATGCCCGGTCCATAGCAGCGACAATCATGTGCTGGCTATCAACCAACGTGCCGTCACAATCGAACACCACAAGCTTGCGCCCGCTCATCTGTCCAACTCCTCAAAGGGATCCCCATCATCGTTCTGGTCAAGACCTAGAAGATCCCAGGTGGATGCCATATGGGGTGGCAGAGGCGCAGAAATCGAAAACCGGCCTCTCTTGGGGTGCGAGATCTCAATGGAGCGAGCATGAAGGTGCAGGCCCGTCGATATTTCTCCGCCAGGATGCGCCGCCGATCCCCCGTATTTTCCGTCCCCCACAACAGGACATTGAAGCGCTTCAACCGCATGAACACGAAGCTGGTGGGTGCGCCCGGTAACAGGCATGAACGCAACCCAGGCGAGCTTCTGGCCAGCGCGCGCGACCGTTGCAAAATGCGTCTCGGATGATTGTGCACCAGGTGTTTTGTCTGGCACAGGCACAACACGCTCGCCCATCCGCCCCGGCTGTTTCGCGAGCGACATGCGAATAGTGCCATGGCCTGGACGAGGAACCCCAACGGTTAGCGCCCAGTAAATCTTGCGTGTATCGCGTTCTTTAAAACTGCGCCCAAGTTTTGTTGCTGCTGCACTCGTTCTTGCGAGAAGAAGAACACCGCTGGTGTCACGGTCAAGCCGGTGGACAAGACGAGGCCGATCCGGCAGATCAAACTTTAACCCGTCCAACATGCCATCCAGATGCCGCTCGGTCTTGGTGCCCCCCTGGACAGCCAATCCACTCGGTTTGTTCAACACAATGATCGAGGCGTCTTTGTACAACACCAGGCTCTGAATGAAGGCAGCGTCCTTTTTATTGTAGGCAGGCTTCACCACCTGCTCCGGCATCTCACGTAATTCGTTTTCAGCGCCAAAAGGTGGCACGCGAACGCTCTGGCCGACCATCAATCGGGTATTCGCTTTCACTCGACCGCCATCAACCCGAACCTGTCCTTTGCGCAACAGCTTCTCCAACCGCCCACGCGCGAGTGTTGGATAGTGGCGCTTGAACCATCGGTCGACGCGCACGCCATCATCATCCTCAACAACTCTAATTTGCGACACGCCACTCATGTAAGAACCATCCGTGTAACCCAAAGACCAACAAACAGCGAAAGCACAGCACCGCCAAGGGACCCCGATGCATAAAATGCTGCCAACAAAAACTCTTTCTTTTCAACCATAAGGGAGATATCCAGCGAGAACGCTGAAAAAGTTGTGAAACCACCGAGCACACCGGTCACAAGAAACACGCGCATCTCTGGCGAGACATGAAACCGCAAGGCGAGGCTCTCAACCAACACACCCATGCAGAATGACCCTACCAAATTGACCCCCAACGTGCCCCAGGGAAAGCCAGGGCCCATCAGCCGGAAAGCCTGCATGGCAAAGAGATACCGTCCCGTTGCCCCAACAGCCCCCCCTAACGCCACGACCAGCAGCATTTTCACGATTGTCTTTCCCCCCGCAGCTTTTCCCAATAGGCCAGGCGCTTAGCAACATCGCGCTCAAAACCACGTTCAACCGGCTTATAAAATTGGCGCCTTGGCACGTCGTCAGGAAAGAAATTTTGCCCAGAAAATGCACCCGGCGCGTCATGGTCATATTCGTATCCTGCTCCATATCCAAGCTCTTTCATCAGCTTGGTTGGTGCATTGAGACTATGGGCAGGCGGGGCCAATGAGCCTGTCTCCCGGGCCGTCTGCATAGCGGACTTGAAGGCCACATACTGAGCATTCGATTTCGGAGCCGTCGCCAGATAAAGCACCGCCTGCACCAGTGCCAACTCACCTTCCGGACTGCCAAGAAACTCATATGTATTCTTGGCCACCATTGCCTGCACCAGCGCCTGCGGGTCTGCCATCCCGATATCCTCAACCGCCATGCGCACCAGCCGCCGCGTGATGAAACGAGGGTCTTCCCCCCCATCCAGCATCCGCGCCAGCCAGTATAGAGCAGCATCAGCATCCGAGCCGCGCACTGCCTTATGAAGGGCGCTGATGAGATTGTAGTGCCCTTCGCCCCCCTTATCGTAAATAGGTGCCCGGCGCTGGACCAGTCGACTTAGTCCGGCGGGATCAAGCGGCAGGTCGGGTGCAAGAGCGAGAATTTCCTCTGCCAGGTTGAGAACAAACCGTCCATCTCCATCTGCCATGGCACACAGGGCGACCCGTGCATCAGCGTCCAGGGCAAGAGAAGCGCCGACAAATTTTTCCGCGCGCACCAACAACTCTTCCAGTGCTTCCTCATCCAATCGATGTAGCACCAGAACCTGCGCGCGCGATAGAAGAGCAGCGTTGAGTTCAAAGGAGGGATTCTCAGTTGTTGCACCAACCAGGATCACCGTCCCGTCTTCCATCACGGGCAAAAAACTATCCTGTTGAGCGCGGTTAAAGCGGTGGATTTCGTCGATGAATAGGAGCGTACCTTTACCCCCCGCCTGTCCCCGGCGCATCCGTGCCGTCTCAAAGGCTCTCTTCAGATCGGCAACACCAGAGAACACGGCGGACACCTGCTCAAACGCAAGGCCCACAGCATCTGCCAACAGTCGCGCGGTTGTGGTTTTCCCAGTCCCAGGAGGTCCCCAGAAGATAATCGAAGACAGATGGCCAGCCGCCACCATGCGTCCCACAGGGCCTTCAGAACCTATTAGGTGGTCCTGCCCCACAATTTCCGACAAGGCAGCCGGGCGCAACCGATCGGCCAGCGGACGCCGGTCGTTCTCTTCATCACCTTCAGATTGAAACAGGTCGGACATCTCCGTGATGTACCACGTTTAGGGACTGATCTCACCCACGAACCCGTGCTGAGAACCGTTCCCCTCCCCGCTCGATGGTGAACTCCCATTCGGGGCGTCGGCCACCTGTCAGGCTTTGCAACCGATCAACATCGTCCACCTCATCCCCCCCAATGGCCCTGATGATATCACCGGGCTGAATGCGCAACCGATGGGCAGCACTTCCGCGCTGAATACGAAGCACAACGACACCCGTCAGAAACGGGTCGAGCCGCAACTCATCTGCAAAAGCAGGGGACAAGTTACCGACCGTTGCTCCAGAAAAAGGGTGACGACCGCTAAGGTTCACCATTTGCCGCGGCGGATCCTCGGGGGCGGATTCCAATGCGACATTGGCCAGCCCAACGCTCCCATCCCGGCGATAGCCAACCGAAATTTTGCCGCCCAGCCCTTTGGTTGCCAACCTGTAGCGCACCGCCTGCGGGTCCATTACTTCCCGGTTCTCCACTTCGAAAATAACATCCCCGGTGAGCAGGCCCGCCCGATCAGCCGGCCCACCTGGATATGTTCTCTGGATCAACGCCCCGCCCGGGCGATCAAGACCGAGGGACTCCGCAAGGTCGAAGGTCACAGCCTGCAATGACGCGCCAAGCCAAGGACGCTCAATCTCCACGCCCCCCACGGCAGACTTAACAACCGCTGCGACCATGTTGGAGGGAATGGCAAACCCGATACCAACAGATCCGCCAGACCTGGAAAAAATGGCTGTGTTGATACCAACCAGTTTCCCATCCATCGTCACCAGGGCCCCGCCGGAATTACCCGGATTGATCGCTGCATCTGTCTGGATAAAAAACTGGTAGTCGGTTGCACCCACTTGTGTACGTGCCAAGGCCGAGACAATCCCGCTGGTGACTGTCTGCCCGACCCCAAATGGATTACCGATGGCAAGCACCAGATCGCCCACCTCCAGCGTATCGCTATCGCGAAAACTGAGAGCAGGCAGAGGCGGCCCCTCATAGTTGATACGGAGCACTGCCAAGTCGGTTCGCTCATCAGCCAAAATCAACTCAGCTTCATATTCCCGCCGATCCGATAACGCGACAGTAAAAGTATCCCCGTCCGCGATCACGTGATTATTAGTCACGATGATCCCTTCCGAGCCAACAATCACGCCAGACCCCAATGACTGTTGCACGCGTTCCTGCGGCATGCCGAAGCTAAAGCGGTCGCCAAAAAATTGCCGGAAGAACGGATCGTTGAAAAGCGGACTTGCAGGACGCTCCTGGACCACACGTTTGGAATAGACATTGACCACGGCTGGCGCGACATCGCGCACGACCGGCGCAAAGGAAAGCTGTATCTGCGCCTGTGACCCTGGGACAACGGCTTCAGATCGCACGGGCCCACTTAGCACAAGCGACAATCCGCCAACGAGCGCAAACAACACCGCGAACCAAATCACGGTAAACCAAGACTGTGACATCATTTCCAACACCTTGACGCTCATCCAACAGACAGGGAGAGCTCAACATAAGCCACCCCAACATCATCCCAAATTCTGTAAGGCATGAGGTCAGATGGCAAGCGTTTCGACAAAATAAGCCGCTTCAGAGTAAACAACGCAAAAGAAAACGGGGCAGATGCAATTAAGCCCTACCCCGTCCAAACTCGTATTCGACACCGAATTAAGCGGTCTCGAGAACATCCTCATCAACCATGACCGGACCAGAGTCCTGACCTTTGGCAGAGAGATCGCGATCAACAAATTCGATCACAGCCATCGGTGCGTTATCGCCATAGCGGAAACCAGCTTTAAGAACGCGCGTGTAACCGCCATTGCGCTCTTTGTAGCGTGGTCCAAGCTCATCAAAAAGCTTAGCAGCCCATTTCAGCTCAGGGAGCTTTGAGTAGGCCTGACGACGCGCATGTAGGTCGTCGCGCTTCCCCAAAGTCACGAGCTTCTCCACATAGCGGCGAAGCTCCTTTGCTTTAGGCAAAGTCGTAATGATCTGCTCGTGCTTAATCAGTGCAACAGCCATATTCGCAAGCATAGCTTTGCGGTGGCTGGCTGTCCGGTTGAGCTTGCGGCCGGCTTTCCCGTGACGCATGACCCTCTCCTCATTCAAAAACGGCGGCGCCTCTCGGCGCGGCAAGTGATTACTCAGTAATGATCTTCGAAGCGTTTTGCCAGGTCTTCGATATTCTCTGGCGGCCAGCTGACAACTTCCATACCCAAATGGAGGCCCATTTGTGCCAACACTTCTTTGATTTCATTCAGTGACTTACGGCCAAAGTTCGGCGTCCGAAGCATTTCGGATTCTGTCTTCTGAATGAGATCGCCAATATAAACAATATTGTCGTTCTTGAGACAGTTTGCCGAGCGAACCGATAGTTCGAGCTCATCAACCTTCTTAAGCAAGGCTGGGTTGAACTCGAGCTCTGGATGCTGCTCTTCGACAACAACTTCTTTTGGCTCATCAAAGTTGACGAACACCTGAAGCTGGTCTTGCAGAATACGAGCAGCAAAAGCAACCGCATCTTCCGGTGTCACAGATCCGTCTGTTTCAAGCTGAAGCGTCAGCTTGTCATAGTCAAGAATCTGGCCTTCGCGGGTGTTTTCCACTTTGTAGGAAACACGGCGAACCGGGCTGTAAAGACTATCGATCGGGATCAATCCGATGGGTGCGTCTTCAGGCCGATTGCGATCAGCCGCGACATAACCCTTGCCGTTGCTAACAGTGAACTCCATACGAATATTTGCACCCTCATCAAGCGTGCAAAGAACAAGCTCGGGGTTCAAAATTTCGATATCAGAACCAGCGTCGACGTCGCCCGCAGTCACGATGCAAGGCCCCTGCTTGGACAGGACCATCCGCTTGGGATCTTCACTGTGCAGCGTAAGCGCCATCTGCTTGATGTTCAAAATGATGTCCGTGACATCTTCCCGAACACCCGCAATTGACGAAAATTCGTGCAAAACGCCATCGATCTGCACTGCTGTCACAGCTGCACCCTGCAGCGATGAGAGCAATACCCGACGAACCGCATTGCCCAGAGTGAGGCCAAAGCCACGCTCCAGTGGTTCAGCTACAACAGTAGCCGTCCGCTTTGCATCATGACCAGGCTGGATATCCAGTTTGGTCGGTTTGATGAGTTCTTCCCAGTTCTTCTGGATCACCTGTAGAACCTCGTACCGTTATTGCATTGCCATGAACTTCGCGTTCAGCTTTTAACAAATGCAGCGACGAATAAACCGTCGAAAGATCAATACCTGCGCCGCAACAACACGACGCTGGACAAAACCAGTGTTAGACACGCCGCCGTTTTGGGGGGCGACATCCGTTGTGTGCGATTGGCGTAACATCACGAATACTCGTGATTGTGAAACCAGACGCCTGCAGCGCGCGCAGAGCAGACTCACGTCCAGACCCTGGACCACAGACTTCAACCTCTAGGGTCTTCATGCCGTGTTCTTGCGCTTTCTTACTAGCGTCTTCTGCAGCCATCTGCGCAGCAAACGGCGTTGATTTCCGGCTGCCCTTAAACCCCATTGTACCAGCAGATGACCAGGCAATTGTATTTCCCTGTGCATCTGTGATGGTGATCATGGTGTTGTTAAAGGTCGAATTCACATGCGCCACGCCGGACGTAATGTTCTTCCGCTCTTTGCGCCGAACGCGCGTCTTTTCCTTCGCCATCCTGTAACCTTTTCTGTCGAACGGGACGTCCCGTCAGAACCCGTTCCTATTTCTTCTTACCTGCGATCGCCTTAGCCGGACCCTTACGCGTACGCGCATTGGTATGGGTCCGCTGACCACGTACAGGCAGTCCCCGGCGATGCCGCAATCCCCGATAACAGCCGAGATCCATCAAGCGTTTGATGTTCACAGCCACTTCACGACGCAGATCGCCTTCCACAAGGTAGGTCTGGTCAATAGACTCTCTGATCCGGATTACTTCCGAGTCCGACAGTTCATTGACGCGTCGCTCGCGTTCAATGCCCACTTTTTCGCAGATTTCTGCCGCATTTCTATTCCCGATCCCATGAATATAAGTGAGTGCGATAATCACGCGCTTATTAGTGGGAATATTGACACCAGCGATACGAGCCACGTTTTTCTCCTGCAGAAAGGAATCGCGAAACCGGAAATCCAAACAAAAAAACGGGACAAATCGTCGAAATATTGCAGAACTCTGCCGTTTTCCGATGATATACCGATAGTTTCTTTGGATAAGCCGTCGCGCTGGCCGGGATTATAGGAATTTCCCCTTCCCGGTCAACCGCTTAGCTCGCGTTATCCTTTTCCTTCAATTTGAGTGCCGCTTCTATCTCCGCGGTCACTTCATCCATCTCATTCATGCCATCGACAGTCGTCAGAATGCCAACGTTCTTATAGTACCCAATCAACGGAGCTGTTTGTTCGTGATAAACAGCAAGCCGCTTTTTCAGCGCATATGCATTGTCATCTGCCCGGGCTCCACCATCGGTTTCAGCCGCGCGTCCCACAATCCGGGCGAGGAGAATGGAATCTTCCACCCCCAATTCGATAACCGCATCCAGTTTTGCCCCGCGAGAGGACAACATCTTGTCCAAAGCTTCCGCTTGCGCAACATTGCGAGGAAAACCGTCCAAAATATAACCGTTTACGCAATCCGCCTGTTCCGTGCGATCTGCGATGATGCTGACCACGACCTCATCTGGCACCAGGTCACCCCGTGCCATCAGCGCTTCTGCCTGCTTACCCACTTCTGTGCCCGCTGCAACAGCGGCACGCAACATGTCTCCTGTCGACAGCTGTACCAGCCCATGCGCCGCCTGAATGCGCTCTGCCTGAGTGCCCTTGCCAGCCCCGGGTGGCCCCAGAAAGATCAGCTTCATCGACGAGAACCCCGAAGTTTCGACTTCTTGATCAGCCCTTCATATTGGTGTGCCAGAAGGTGGCTTTGGATTTGTGCGACCGTATCCATAGTCACATTGACAATAATCAGCAACGACGTACCACCGAAGTAGAACGGAATGCTGTAGCGCGAGATCAGTATTTCCGGCAACAGACAGACAAAGGTCAGATAAATCGCCCCGACAGCCGTCAACCGGGTCAAAACGTGGTCGATATACTCCGCCGTCCGCTTACCAGGTCGTATGCCCGGAATAAATCCACCGTATTTCTTCAGATTGTCGGCCGTATCGGCTGGATTAAACACAATCGCTGTGTAGA
>CAZFHW010000067.1:0-15344 GCA_964518885.1 uncultured Parvibaculum sp.
TGCTCTCGTAAAAATCGATTGCGCGGAGGACCGCGCCCGCATCGCTGGAAGTGGCAGTTACCACACGACGGCCCTCTGGCGTCGGGGAGATCGTGGCGGAGAATTTGGCACTTTGTCCCATCGTGCCCATTACCACCATGCGCCGTGTTTCACCGCCCAAGATCAAAATGTCCACATCTACATCACTGACCCGCACGCCCCCGTGGGCCAGGGCGGAAGGAAACCTTGCTGTCAAAGAGACATTGGTTTCCTCGATAGGTGGTAGCGGTTTTTCTTCAACGGGCAGAACTGGTTCGAACACTCCGGTCACCAGCACCCCCTCCGCAGACAATTCTGTCGGAGCCGCCTCTTCCGGTGTTGTGAGAGGTGGGGAGAGTGCTGCTTGTTTTGTCGGAGCGGCCGCGCCTGAAAACAGGTTGGTCAGGACGCCGCGTGCATCAAACCGCGGCCCTTCGGCGTGCATCTCCAGAACCCCGTTCTCCTGAAGCTTGGCGGTAAAGCTTGCCTGGGTCTCTGTCCCGAGCCGGACATTGGGCAGCACCGCCTCGAGCAAGTCTCCGTCAGGGCCGATCAGCACCGTCCCATTCATGTCAATTTCAGTGCCAAGGATGGCGATGGAATTCAGCCGCACACGCCCTTCAGATTCAAACACAAGATCAAACCGACCCTCGGCCATCGAGCCCACAGGCTTTGACCAGCCGATCACCTCTTGTTTGAGAATAGCGTCTGTCAGGTTCACCTGAACCGTTCCATCGACAAGATCAGGCCCGCTGCCGCGAACTGTTACATCTGAGTAAACGTTTCCGTTGACGATGGAGGAGAGGTCCAGGCCAAGCGCTACCCGGTCGGCATCGTCGGTCATCCCGGTCAGCCGAAACTCGCTTGATGGACCAGCACCGGGAACAAACCGCTCTTTCCACGACAGATTGAGAGCAACGCCGTTCAGTGTCACAGGGCCATATGCAGACAGGCCAGACCGTTCCACATCAACGATCAGATCGCCGCCGTCAACGGACACATCCGCAAAAATATTTGGCAGTCGAAGATCGTGCACCACGGCCCGACCGGACAGACCGACATCGTCCATGGTCACGCTCTTGCGTAATGGCAGCGTCAACGATGCTGTCACCTCGCCATACCCCCCCACCGTGGCCGGGTCCATGCCGTAGCGGGAGATAAACCCAAGTGGTTCGTGGTCAAGCAGTGCCAGTATCGTCGCTGTTGCGCCGGTGACATTCATATCGATTTTGCCCGGGCCGCCGATCTCATGCAGTGCGGGGGCGGAGAAATGCCCGCTGTTAAGCTGCAGGCGATCTCCCGCAATATCGGTATAGGCGCTCTCGATCCAGGCATGGAACTCGTCACCTCGAAGGTGACCACGGCCACTGAGACGCCTGAGCAAGGGCATCTCATCCAAATACCGGACAGTGGCGTCCGACATCGTGAACGTCAGGTCGATCGCTTCCATGGGAAGTGCTTCGTGCCGGTCGGACGCCGCGATCATGCCACCTGCCAAGTCCAGCGAAATGGTTGCGGTTTTTATCAAGCCACCGCTGATATTTTCAACCACCCATTCCCGCGCGCCTTTGGCCAGGGGTTTTGGCCAGATGTCACTGAGCCGGTCCATGAGAATATTGGATGCTTCGCCTTGCGCCTGAATGGCTGGCGACTCTTCGTGGTCGGCGATGCGCCCGGATAGAGAGAGCACTCCTTCGCCCACCCGCAGGGTCAGCGCACTAATGTCCGCAACGAGATTATCGAAATCGAGATATCCACTAAAGGTGACCCCGTCGATGTTGGCCACACCGTCGGTAAAGTTTTCAATTTCAAATGACAGGTCTTCTGCGTTCAGTGAAACCGTCGCACCAGAGATATGATACCCATTGGGCTGGTCATAAGTTGCCTCGCCACTAATCGTGCCCTTATTTTCGCCAGCAACAAAATCGAGCCTGCGCATAGACAATCTGTTGGCGAGGGGATCCAGCGCGAAGTCCATCGTGATGCTGTCAATTGGCAGCGGGTCGTCTCCCAACGGCGGGAGAATGGCGTGGCCACTCTCCACCACCAGTTGAAGTTCCGCGCCGAGCCACACCCCGTTTCGCCCAATGGTGACGGTTCCTTTGCCGGAAACGGGTGCATCGAGAATGGCGAAGTCCGAGAACAGAGGTGACGCCCTTGCGAGATCCGCAGGAACAAAGCCAGTGCCCGTCGCTTCAAATTGAACCCGGTCGGCTCCCGTCGCGGCACGTCCAAACATTTCAAGGTCGATCCGCGCGTCACCCAATTTCACACTTGCATCGAATAGCGCAGAGACGCCGCCTGCATCACGGCTCAGCACCAGTGTTGCGTCAGGCGTGTTCCACTCCACCCCATTTACTTCGTCGATAAAGGTCAGCGAGGCATGGCGCATGCCGAAGGAATTGAGCCCCCCCAGCAAACTATCGGGCTCTGCCGGTTCTGACAGCTGGGTCAACAGCGCTTCCAGGCCGATATTTGTTGCCGTAGGGAGGTCTGCGCCCTCTGCTGGTCCGGCAAGAGCCAACTCAATACCGGTGTCGGGGCGGCGTACAATGGCTGCCGTCACGCCGACCAGTTCAACTTTTTGAAGAGAGATAACACCGCGCAGAAGGGAAGCAACGCGTACATTGATCCGTATCTCGGGAACTTCGATGACAGCCTCTCCTGCTGCATCTTTAAGCTCCACGCCGATCAGGCTCAGCACAAGCTGTCGATCTTCGGGCACCCACAACAAAACCGTGTCGGCGAGCCCCAAGCTGCCCTGCTCTAGCTCCGCATCGGCCAGTTCGATGAGTGTTTCGTTCAGAAAGCCAAGCGGTACCGGTCCCGATGCAACGCGCCAGATGAACAGTCCCATCAGAACTGTCACAGCCGTCACAAGAACGCCGAGCGCTTCCAAAGCGTATTTGACCGCTGGCCGGATCACGTGTTTTTCCGTTGTTTTGTTTCAATGGAGGAGCCGAGGGTTTGATCGCCCGATCTCCCCCTCCGATATAAAGCTAGATGTCTCATAAATGTGGCACCAAGGTGTTGAAATAATTCAAATTCCGGTAGTTTCTGGCGGCAAAAGTCAGGCGCCCAGCTCACGGCTCCTGACACGAGGGTCTTAGACGCTTGGCAAGTCGGCAAATGAAGTGAAAAGAGGCATGTTTATATGACGAAAGAACTCAAACTGGGCCAAAAAGCGCCCGCTTTTAACCTGCCCACAGATGGCGGCAGCAAAATCCGACTGGCGGACCTGAAAGGCCAGAATGTCGTTGTGTACTTCTATCCCAAAGACATGACTCCGGGCTGTACAACAGAAGCCATCGACTTTTCCAGCCTCGCTCCCGCGTTCAAAAAAGCCAAGACGGTTGTCATCGGGGTGTCGAAAGACAGTGTGGAACGGCACGACAAATTCAAAGACAAGCACGGTCTTACGATCACGCTCGCCTCCGACGAAACCGGCGCTATGCTTGAGAAATATGGTGTCTGGCAGGAAAAGAAGCTCTATGGCCGGGTCTTTATGGGCATTGTTCGTTCAACATTCCTGATCGACGCTGAGGGGAAAATAGCCAAAATCTGGCCCAAAGTGAGGGTCAAGGCCCATGCGGAAGACGTGCTGGAGGCGGCAAAAACACTTTGACCCAGGCCGTTTCACCAGCAATGCCCCCATTTGCCCCGCTCCCGTGGTCCACCCTCGGAGAGGCAGCCGTTGGGGTTCTCACCACCGCAGACGCCACTCGTAAGGCTCACCTGGCCCTGGCTGTGGGCGACGCCTGGTCAAAAGGGGCGCTTGCGTTTGCGTTTGCGTTCAGCGATGCATGCCCCCCTGACAGGCCCGCACGTCCCCCTCGCCCCGAACTTCGATCACATCGTGATATGCCGCGTCGACGGGCTGGGGGTCAAAAGGGTCGGTTTGCGCTGCTGCATGCCCTTGCTCACATCGAGCTCAACGCCATTGATCTGGCCTTCGACATAATCGCCCGCTTTGGTCCCGGTATGCCTCGCTCATTCAGCCATGACTGGGTTTTTGTTGGCGCCGAAGAAGGTAAACATTTCAATCTCCTAAGCGACCGTCTTAATACTTTATCGGGCGCTTATGGCGACCTTCCAGCGCATGATGGATTGTGGGACGCAGCCCATTCAACAAAAGACAATTTTCTTGCCAGACTGGCTGTGGTTCCGATGGTTCTGGAAGCGCGCGGGCTCGATGTCACCCCTGCGATGATAAAAAAACTGGAAAACGTCGGGGACGACAAAAGCGCCACCATTCTCAAGATCATTTATGAAGACGAAAAGAAGCATGTAGCCGCTGGAACCCGCTGGTTTTTTGCAGAAACGGAACGTCTGGGCCTTGATGCGCAAACCACATTCCATGACCTGGTACGCACCTACTTCCGAGGCGATCTGAAGCGCCCCTTTAATGATGCCGCCCGCACAGCAGCGGGGCTGCCAAGTTCCTTTTACGTCCCCCTCGCCGCCACATCCGACCGCAATTGACCGGCCTCATCAATTGAGAGAGAGGATCAGGTGAATAGGTAGTCTTAAAGGTGTGGAAAACCCATTTTTGTCGCGTAGCGATTAAGGTTAATACGATATGTTAAGGTCCTTCTGTTGATATATTCTCCAATATAGGATTGGATCACCAAGCTGTTCGTCTTGGGGGAGTAAAAGGGGTAGTTGAGGGGCATGCTCAATACCATCGTACGTTTGATGGAGAAGGTCCGTGATACGGTCACGCACCTGTACACTGAACGTCAAATTTATCTGCGCAGTCATGGGCGAGTGCAGTTCATTTCACTGTCGCCGGTTGCACAGTTTGGAATGGCGGCGATTGCCGTGGGCTTTTTGTCCTGGGTCGCCTTCACCTCCGTCAATGTTGTCTTTAAGGAACAGATCATTGCGTCGAAAGACCGGCGCTTCGTTAAAGTTCAATCTGCGTATGAAGAGCGCATTGCTCAAATGCAGGCTTCCTATGACGATTTAAACGGACAACTCATCATCGCGCAGGAACGCTTCCTTGCCACAACGCAAGAGCTTGAAGCCAAGCACGATCAGATCTCCGAAATTTTGAGCCACAGGCAAGCAGCTCTGGAGAGTGTTGATCAACTGCGAACACAACTCGCCGCAACACAGGCCAATCGGAATACTACGGGTCGCGGCAACAAAGTGCTGATGGCGCTCACTGAGGCATCCGGTGCGCCGCGCGTATCGCGCACAGCTGCTGCGACTGTAACAAGTTCCGCGGTCGATACTGGTGGCCTCTTCGAAGCCTTCAGCATCAACACTCCGGTGGCTCTGGGCAGTTTGCTTTACGGACCGGTCCTAAGTGGCGACGCTGGGTTCAATTTGAACTCCCGCCTGTTGGACCTGGATCGCGCGCAGCAGAGCCTCATCAACACGATGGAAGAGACAACGGATCGGGAAATCCGGGAGCTCGAGCGTGTGATCGACATGATTGGTGTCACCTCTCCGGATGAATTTATGGAACGGGTTGGCGCCGACCGGGCAGCCAGCGGCGGGCCTTACATTGACCTTACTGGAGGAGACGGACTTGCTGGCGCAGGTGCCGGCACATCGTTTAATCGGCAGATCCAGCGTGTCTCCCAAAACTTAGACAGATTGGCTGCCCTTAATTTTGCAGTGGGCATTCTTCCTTTGGCCTCTCCGCTGGAAAATTTCAGGGTTACCAGTGATTTTGGGCCTCGAATGGACCCCTTCAAGCGTCGTATGGCCTTTCATTCCGGACTTGATATGGGAGCTGGCTACAACACACCTGTTTACGCCCCCGCCTCAGGTGTGGTCATCTATGCGGAGCATCGCGGCCCCTATGGCAGAATGGTCGAAGTTGACCATGGCAATGGGTTCCGTACACGATATGCTCACTTGAACCGGATCAGCGTTTCCGTTGGTCAGGAAGTAGATTTTCAAGACCTGATCGGCAAAGTCGGATCGTCCGGCAGGTCTAGCGGCCCACACCTTCACTACGAAGTGTGGTTTGATGACCAGTTAAGAGATCCGTCGAAGTTCATCGAGGCAGGACAGTATGTTTTCACGCACCAAGGATAACGAAAAAACAAAGAGCAGCACGCCGTCATCGAGCCAACCTCGTCGGACGAACGCGCGAACAGCTCCATCAATCATTTCAAATGATCTGGTTGTTCACGGCGATCTGGTTGCTGGCGGCGATATTCAGATTGACGGCACCATTGAGGGCAACCTTCGCTCAGCATCTGTGACTATTGGCGAAGAGGCCTGTATCATGGGTGAACTTATTGCTGAAGACATTGTCATCCGAGGCCGCGTCATTGGCAGCATTCGCGGACGACGCGTACAACTTTGTTCCACCTGTCATGTTGAAGGCGACATTCTGCATGAAGCCCTGGCCGTTGAAACAGGCGCCTTCTTTGAAGGCAATTGTCGCCATTCCGACGACCCGCTCGCTGAAAATGCTCAGGCAAGCCAGCCAAAACGTGGTGGAACAGCCCCACAGCCGGCACCTGCGCCAGCTGTGGTGTCTAAGTCCCGCGGTTCACGCCCGGCCGATAGCCCTGTGATTGTCAAAGATGGCGGTGTTGTCGTGAAACGACCCGCCGCTGAATAGGCGAACAATTTTCTAAAAATGAAAAAGCCCCGGCGGTAATCCCTCCGGGGCTTTTTCAATGATTGGGTCAGGACCGGTCTGATCAGTCCAAATCTTCCACGGCCTCTGCCTTACCGTCTACACGGGCTGCCAAGGCGGCGGCCATGAACGGATCAAGGTCACCATCCAGCACGCCTTGCGGATTGCCCGTTTCCACACCGGTCCGCAAATCCTTCACCATCTGGTAGGGCTGCAATACGTAGGAACGGATTTGATGTCCCCAGCCGATCTCCGATTTTGAAGCTGCCTCGATATTGGCTTCCTCTTCCCGCTTCTGCAGTTCGAGTTCGTACAGCCGCGCGCGAAGCATATCCCACGCCGTCGCCTTGTTTTTATGCTGTGACCGCTCGTTTTGGCACTGCACGACAATGCCCGATGGTTCATGGGTGATACGCACAGCACTGTCGGTGGTGTTGACGTGCTGCCCCCCTGCACCGCTTGCCCGATAAGTATCAATCCGACATTCGCTCTCGTTGATTTCAATTTCGATCGCGTCGTCAACAACAGGAAATATCCAAATGGAGGCGAAACTTGTGTGGCGCCGGGCACTTGAATCGTAGGGCGAAATCCGCACGAGACGGTGCACTCCACTTTCGGTCTTCAGCCAACCATAGGCATCTTCGCCTTTTACAACGATGGTGGCTGACTTGATGCCAGCTTCTTCCCCGTCGTGGCGCTCAATCAATTCGACCTTGTGGCCTTTTGACTCGGCCCAGCGGGTGTACATGCGCAGCAGCATGGATGCCCAGTCCTGGCTCTCCGTGCCACCTGCACCTGAGTGTATTTCCACATATGCATCATTGCTATCTGCTTCGCCCGACAGGAGCGTTACGGCGCGCTGGCGGGCCGCCTCCTCGTGAGCCACTTTAAGGGCTGTCTCGGCTTCCTCAACAACGGCGGCATCATCTTCAGCTTCCCCCATCTCGATCAACTCGAGATTGTCGTTCAGCTCCGCTTCCAGCCGCAGGTATGTGCTGATGGCCTCATCGAGCTTGGTCCGCTCGCGCATGAGCGCCTGCGCCTTCTCTGCGTTGTCCCAGAGACTGGGGTCTTCCGCCCGCGCATTCAGCTCGTCCAGACGTTTCTGAGCAGTATCCCAGTCAAAGATGCCTCCTCAGCAACGCCAACGAGTCTCTAATATCGTCCGCAATTGCTATCGTTTCCGCACGCATGTTTATTGTTCTCCTTCACAGTGCGCCGCAAAAATAGGCGGTCTCACCCCGATTTGCAAAGGAGAAGATTGTCACGCACCGCAAGGACAATATGAAGGGGGATCATCACGGCCGCTCAGTACAAGCCGCCGGTCCCTGTACCAATTGAAGGCGCAGACGTCGTCGTGGTGATCGGTTCGCCGTCAGGGCCAATCGCGCCGGTAAGTTCAGGAAAGCCCTGCGGTTCCATTTCCCGCGATGCAGGTTCCGTTCCGTCCTTGAAAGCTTCAAGGATCACCGATGTCTCCCCCGGCCTTGCCAACAGACCCGTCTTGGCATTCACACGGACCAGATTGATGCCTGGTGGAATACGGAAAGGAACAGCCGGTGTCCCTCCCAACGCTGCGGTCATAAAATCGCGAAAAATGGGCGCTGCTACTTTGCCGCCGGTTTCACCCCGTCCCATGGCGCGCGGGGCATCAAAGCCAACAAAGACACCCACAGCAAGGTCGGGCGAAAATCCAACAAACCAGGCGTCACGCTCGTCATTGGTTGTCCCGGTCTTGCCCGCAAGCGGAACACCGACAGCGCGAACAGAACGGGCGGTTCCTCGTTCAACAACCCCCTCAAGCATGGAGACCACCTGATAAGCCGTCTGAGGACTTAGAACCCGCGCTCTGTCATCAGGCAGGACGGGTGCAGACTGGTTTTCCCAACGCGTCGCAATGCAGGCATCGCAGGCGCGCGTATCATGGCGATAGATGGTTGCCCCATGTCGATTCTGGATACGGTCGATCAGGGTGGGGGAAATTTTGTGCCCTCCATTAACCAGCATCGCATAGGCAGTGGTCAGGCGCAGAAGCGTCGTCTCGCCTGCGCCCAGGGCCATTGAGAGAACCGTGGGAAGATTGTCGCGAATACCAAACCGGCGGGCATAATCCCGGACCACTCCCATGCCGATATTCTGGGCAAGGCGGACCGTCATGACATTCCGCGATTTTTCAATGCCAAGCCGCAGCGTCGAAGGCCCATAGAAGCGGTGGCCGTAATTCTCAGGCTTCCAAAGCGCCAACCCCGGGCCCTGGTCCATGACAAAGGGTGCATCCAGAACCAAACTCGATGGTGTAAATCCACGGTCGAGAGCAGCGGCATAGACAAACGGCTTGAAGGCAGAGCCGGGTTGCCGTGCGGCCTGAACCGCCCGGTTGTATTCTGACAGACTGTAGGAGAAGCCACCCTGTAGAGCGAGTATGCGGCCTGTATGGGGGTCGAGGACAACGATGCCACCGTTTACATCGGGTATCTGCCGAAGGGCATAATGCTCCGAGGCTCCCCCCTCATCTGTTGCTGCTTCACCGACAGGTTCCACATACACAACATCGCCAATAGCCAGCACATCCTGAGGCCGTTCAATTTCTGGTCCCAAATTTGTGTCATCAATAAAACGGCGTGCCCATGTCATCTCGCTCAACGGGATCGACGATGTAATTACTTCGTCAAGGAAAGCCCCCGACACGTCGCGGGTTGGTCGAAGGCCAATTTTTGCCTCAGTCTCAGACAGGCCGATCACAACGCCAAGTGTCCAGGGTGCCAGATCGCCCGGCATATCCATCTCCGACAGCGCGTTGGTCCATGTTGTGTTGGCTTCAAGTGTTGCAACAGCCCCACGCCAGCCGTGACGTTGGTCATAGGCTCTCAACCCGTCGCGCAATGCCGTCCGGGCCGCACGCTGAAGATGCGTATCGAGGGTCGTGCGAACAGAGAGGCCGCTTTCATATAGCTGCTCTTCGCCGTAGCGCTCGTAGAGGTCGCGGCGGACCTGTTCGACGAAATAATTTGCTTCAACGATCTGCGCACCAAACGCCCGTGGCGTTACCACAAGGTCTTCAGAGCGTGCGACAGATGCCTGATAGGAGGTGATGAACCCATTGTCCAACATACGTCCGATCACCCAATTGCGGCGTGCAATGGCCCGGTCCCGCTGTCTAAAGGGATGGTAGTTGTTCGGGGCCTTGGGAAGGGCTGCCAGATAGGCCGCTTCAGCGAGAGAAAGTTCCGTCAGACTCTTGTCAAAATAGTTCAGCGCGGCGGCGGCTACCCCGTGGGACCCAAAGCCCAGATAAATCTGGTTCAGATAGAGCTCAAGAATTTCGTCTTTTGTAAAAGCTCGCTCAAGCTTCAAAGCGAGCAGTGCCTCTTTTACTTTTCGCTCAATCGTGACGTCACTGGAGAGCAAAAAGTTTTTGGCAACCTGTTGGGTAATTGTGGAGGCACCCACCAGACGCCGGTCGTTCAACACATTCCAGATATTGTCGATCACGGCACGCAGCACACCCCGGGCATCGACCCCTGTGTGGGTGTAGAAATTCTTATCTTCAGCCGCCAGAAACGCTTCCACGACGTAATCGGGAACGGTCTCAATGGGGACAAATATGCGGCGTTCGCGCGCGTACTCTGCAATCAGGCTACCGTCGCCTGCGTGGACACGGGTCATCACTGGCGGTGCGTAGTCCGCCAAATGGTCATAGGATGGCAAATCGTTGGAAAGACGCCAGAGCATATAAAAACCGGCAAGCGCACCGCCGAGACTCAAGACAACCAGCCCTGCAAACAGTGTAGCAAACACGCGCATCATGCTTCGTCTGGCCCCTTTTGCCGCCTTGTCGGTCGGTAGCACCGACCGCACTTTATCCTCACCACTCGTGCCCCCTAGGCGACCAGCAATGCGAGACTTTTAAGTTTAGCACGGCTGATTGTAGCCGCGTGATCAACACTGTCGAAAATAGAGCCAATTTCATGCCCTACGGTTAACGCCGGTGCGGAAAACCGCATCGTCACGGCTCTTAGGGGTGAATTGTGGCAGGTTGTGGGCTCACCGGGGATAAGTTAGGCGTCAGTAGCTGCCTTCAGCATACCGTTCCCCAAAATAACTATCGACGGACTTCACCAGTGCCCCGGCAACCCGACTGCGCCAGCTCGACGAGGTCAAATTCCTCTCGTCCGCCCGATTGGTGAGAAACCCCAGTTCTACCAGCACGGAGGGGACATCTGGTGCCTTCAACACCCGAAATCCGGCAAACCTGTGGGTTCGCTCCAGCAAGGGCGTGACCCCATTTGCATTGCGGACCACTGCTTGTGCGAAGCGCACCGAGAAGTTTTTCGTTTCGCGCTGCGCCAGATCGATCAAAATATTGGTCACTTCGCTCGACTCCCCTTGCAAATCGACCCCCGCGATCACGTCAGACATATTTTCCTTGGCCGCAAGCGCCGCCGCTTCCTTGTCCGAGGACGTTTCGGAGAGGGTGTAAATCGACATGCCGCTGACATTGCGCCGATCAATGGCATCTGCATGGACGGAGATGAAGAGATCAGCATGGTGGCGCCGGGTGATGTTGACCCGTTCCCGCAACGGAATGAAACGGTCGCTGTCACGGGTCAAATGCACTTCGTAGCGACCGCTCGTTCGCAGTTGGCTGGCCAGTTCCAGGGCAAATGCCAGAACAACATCCTTCTCGGTAACGCCCGAACGTCCATGGGTGCCAGGGTCCACCCCTCCATGGCCCGCGTCGATCACAACCACACGCTTGCCACTGCGTTGATCTGTCGGCTCTTGAGGTGTTGTCACCGGCGGTGCAATGGCGGCTGGCACAGCAAGGGGGCGCCCAAGCCCAACGCTTTGGGAAAATTCTTCCGGCGTAACCGCTTTCAGATCGATCACCAGACGGTGACCAAACCCACTTTGTGGGGACAGCGCAAAGTGGCGTGCGATGACGACCGGGCCAACTGTGTCCACCACAATGCGCGACAGGCCTGCCTGAAACTGTCCGAAGCGAAACCCGGTAACAAGACCTCGTGCTGTGTGACCCGCTTGTGATGGCAACTGGAATACAACTTCGGGCAGGTCAATCACCACCCGATAAGGATCTGACAGTGTGAAGACATTTTGTGGCGTGCCGCCACGTTGCCCCATGTCGATGACAAGCCGGGTCAAATCCCCCTGCTCTCCAAGACGCACATTGGAAACGATAATTTCAGAATTGGCAGTTGAGGCGGCTGAAGGACCTTCAGCCAATACAGGCTGGACAGGCTGGATAAAAAACACAAATAAGCCTAGCAGCGCACTGACAAAAACCTTCGTCACGGATTTCACGGCGCGCGCAGGCGCTTTGGCCCCAACGGATAGAAGCAATCGTTTACTCTCTACTGGGTTCATTACCTAGACCGATCCTGCTTTCACCATTTTCCACACATCAAAGAACAGCGCAGCCTATCTGAGATCAAGATGGCCAATGGCTATCATTTTTCAGTTCCAAATCTGGTATCTAGCGCTTGATATTCCGTTACTTTGCGCGATTTTAACCATATTTCAATGATAAAAATGGTTAATGCCTCAAGGTGCACCTACCGGCGGGTCAAAAAGCATTGCTTGCCAAGCCTGAAACCAAGGCGCTAAAAGTCATCTACCTATTTCGACGGTATGTCATTTTGAGTCGGCAGAAGCCGATGAACGGGCGGGAGGAGGCAGTTTTCTTAGAAAGCTGCCCGCTTATTGAGGTCATCGTCCGATAATTCGGACACCCCAGAAAAAGCCCCTTACTGCTTTGACAAAACGCCGTTGACGAGGCCCATTCGAAACGGGTTACCGTTTCGCACAAAGATTGCCAGCGCCCGGCAGTCTTGGTTTTACAGGGCGCAAAGAGAAACGATGCAAACAGTGCGGCTTGAGACATTTAGCAACGGAAGCATGGTAGTCCTATCGGACCGCCGGGCACGTTGCATGAGCCAATCCGTCGCTGAAATGCCCCTCATACTTTCAACACACCTCCAATTGCGTGTTCTGATTCCTGGCCCGATTTCAATTTCGGCCCTGGTGCAGCGGAACTGTTTTGGCAGGTTCACATCAAACGCCGCCCCGATGCGACGCGACAGGTCGAGCAGACCACGTCGTTGCACCGGCGTGATGCGGCGTACTGGAGATACCCCTCATGGGAAACAAAATGCTGATCGATGCCGCCCACCCGGAAGAAACCCGGGTTGTGGTCGTGCACGGCAATCGTGTCGAGGAATTCGACTTTGAGTCCGAATCAAAAAAGCAACTGCGCGGCAATATTTATCTCGCCAAGGTAACGCGGGTTGAACCCTCGCTGCAGGCTGCTTTTGTTGAGTATGGTGGAAACCGGCACGGTTTCCTCGCCTTCAACGAAATCCATCCCGACTATTATCAAATCCCTGTCGCCGACCGCGAAGCCCTTCTAGAAGAATGGGCTGCAGAAGCGCGCGCGGATGATGCTGACGAAGTTGAGGCCGAAGCAAAAGAGACTGAGACGCCAGACGAGCCTGAAGCCTCAAGCGAAAACGGCGAACCGTCAGAGGACGCGTCTGAGGGTGATACAGCCCCCGATGAGGCTGCATCTGACGAGACCGTCGAAGCGATGGGTGACGGCGATGCGCTGGAAGAAGCGCAGCCTAAAAAGCAACGCCGCACAATGCGGTCCTATAAAATTCAGGAAGTGATCAAGCGCCGCCAAATCATTTTGGTGCAGGTTGTTAAAGAAGAGCGCGGCAACAAAGGCGCTGCACTCACCACCTACCTGTCTCTCGCCGGTCGCTATTGTGTGTTGATGCCCAACACGGCACGTGGCGGCGGCATTTCGCGCAAGATCACCAATGGAGCCGACCGCAAACGCCTGAAGGGCGTGGTTGAAGGCCTTGATGTGCAAGAAGGCATGGGCCTTATTGTTCGAACAGCCGGTGCCAAGCGCACCAAGGCTGAGATCAAGCGCGACTTCGACTACTTGCTGAAGATGTGGGAGCGGGTGCGCGAGCTTACCCTCAAGTCCATCGCTCCGGCACTGGTCTACGAAGAAGGCAATCTGGTCAAACGCTCGATCCGTGACCTCTATTCCAAGGACATCGATTCCGTTCTTATCGAAGGTGAGGAAGCCTACCGCGAAGCAAAAGACCTGATGCGCATGCTCATGCCGAGCCATGCAAAATTTGTTCAGCCCTACAAAGAGCGCGAGCCGATTTTCCAGAAGAACGGCATTGATGCACAGCTCGATGCCATGTTCTCGTCCAACGTGACGTTGAAGTCCGGTGGCTATCTTGTCATCAATCAGACTGAAGCGCTGGTAGCGATCGACATCAACTCCGGACGCTCGACCAAAGAACGCAATATCGAGGCGACGGCGCTTAAGACGAACCTTGAAGCTGCGGCTGAGATACCTCGCCAGATGCGACTGCGTGATCTGGCTGGCCTCATCGTGATCGACTTCATCGACATGGATGAAAACCGGAACAACCGGGCTGTTGAACGCAAACTCAAGGAAAGCCTTAAGTCTGACCGTGCGCGCATTCAAATCGGCCGGATCAGTCATTTCGGTCTTCTGGAAATGTCACGTCAGCGCATGCGGGCGGGCATCATCGAAGGGTCAACGATCACCTGCCCGATGTGTGACGGCGCGGGCTTGATCCGTTCGGTCGAATCTACAGCGCTGCATGTGTTGCGGGCGGCCGAGGCGGAAGCAAATAAGGGCAAGCACAACGCCTTCACGCTGACGGTATCGCCGGAAGTGGCTATCTACATTCTCAATCAAAAACGTTCGCACGTTCTTGGCATCGAGGAGACCTATGGGGTTTCCCTCTATGTTGAAACCGACCGCGACGTGCATGGCGCCGATCACCGGGTAGAACCCGCAGCGGCACGTGGCACTGAGCGGCCTGCGGCACAAAGCAAAACCTCTGCTCCGGCAGATGATACTGACGAGGCAGATGCCGCCGAAAGCGAAGCAACAGTTCGCGACGAAAGCACTAGCGAGGAAGAACCCAAGCGCAAGCGGCGGCGGCGGCGTGGCCGCGGCCGTGGTCGTCGGGATGAAAACGGTGACACCGCAAGCAATGGTGACGAACCGGAAGCCCGTGACGCAGCAGACGGCAGCACGGATACAGCCGCCAAGGCTCCGGAGACGGAAGACGAGGCAGCTGAAACCTCTGCGGACACCACGAGCTCAGACGAAAATAATGGCGAAGAAACCGGGGAAGACAAACCCAAGCGCCGACGTCGTCGGGGACGCAGAGGTGGTCGCCGCAATCGCCGTACCGATGAGGGCGAAAACGAAAACAGTTCTGAAACCGCTGCCTCAGATACCGCCTCCACTGAAGACACGACAGTCTCAGAGAATACGACGTCGGAAGATGGAGATGCCAGTGAAGCTCCGGTACTGATTTCCTATTCCAGAGCTTCGGAAGAGCCAAGCCCTGTGGAAACGAAAACGTCAGTGCCTGAGGACACAAAAGCCCCCGCCGCTGATGAAATGAAGACCGCGACAGTAGTGCCAGAGACTACGACTAAAGCGAAGACTGAAGCCCCCAAAGAGGAGGCTTCTGAAGCAGATGCTCCCGCACAGCCAAGCCGAGGCGGTTGGTGGCGGCGACGGACTTCCGCTGACTAGAGTGTTTTGTTGAGAGCCATCAGGCTTTCAACCAGGATTGGAGACGGCGGGCGGCTTCGGCCATGTCCGCCGTTTCTCCAGCAAAAGAAAACCGAACAT
>CAZFHW010000068.1:0-15061 GCA_964518885.1 uncultured Parvibaculum sp.
AACCGCCATGGGCCGCACCGATGAATGACTTCGGCCTTGTAGAGCCCGTTTATGGACTCTGCCAAAGCGTTATCGTAACTATCCCCGACACTGCCAACTGATGTGCCCCTAGTTTGTTAGACACCTTGCAGTTTTATTTTATGCTGCCGTTCAAACAAACCGAACCACCTCTCCCTGCTTAAATGGGGTATTCGAAAACAACTTGTTTGGTGAGATCAGGGGAAAATTTTTCCCCTCAGATCAATTCAATGATCATCTGTGCTGTAGCTTTACTTCGTTCTGTGCGCGGCACAAGATAAAACGTTTAAGTTGACAAAATTGTCTACTTAAGAAATATTTATTGGCATAACAAGCCACTATTGTCTGTTTATATAATTTGTAAGCTTGACTTAACTAGACAAGTATGTCTTATTAAGTCTGTAATAGATTCTAACATGACAAAATTGGCTTATTATGAGAAATAACATGTCTGACGATGCTGTATTGGAGCAATTAGGGGAACGCCTTCTCCAGTACCGGCTTAATAGAAATATGACGCAGACAGCGCTTGCCAAAGAAGCAGGCATGTCTGGACGCACGATCAATCGTCTCGAACATGGCCATTCCACCCAATTGTCCAATCTCATTCGCCTGCTTAGAAGTCTCGACCTGCTTCAAAACATGGACGCGTTAGTTCCTGAACTTGCGCTAAGTCCCATTGAGCAAATGAAATTGCGCGGGAAAAGCAGAAAGCGCGCCTCTTCATCCGTAAAAGAAGAAAGTGAAACATGGTCTTGGGGGAAAGATGAATGACAGTTGCTGAGGTCAAATTATGGGATAGGACCATTGGTGCAGTGAATTGGGACGAAAACGACCGGCGCGGCAATTTTCAATATGACCCTGACTTTGCCAGGAGCGGCATGGAAGTAGCGCCGCTGGCCATGCCCTTGTCGGATAGAATTTATACCTTCCCCGCCCTGCCCTGGGAAACCTTTCACGGGTTACCGGGCTTACTCGCAGACTCCCTGCCTGATGATTTTGGCAATGCCTTGATCAATGCCTGGCTTGCCAGCAAAGGCCGAACACCTGAGAGCTTTGATCCTGTCGAGCGGCTTTGTTATACGGGCAGCCGGGGCATGGGCGCGCTTGAATATGCCCCGAGCAAAGGCCCCGGGGCCAAAACATCAAAACACATCAATGTTGACGCCCTGGTCGAACTGGCCAGCGAGGTCTTAAGTAAACGGAACGAGCTTCACGGGTCGTTTACTGCACCGGACCGGGAAAGTTCCTTAAACGAAATCTTGCACGTCGGCACATCAGCAGGCGGCGCACGCGCCAAAGCCATTATTGCCTGGAACGACAAAACAAACGAAGTGCGATCCGGGCAACTGAAAGCTGGAAAAGGCTTTACTTACTGGCTTTTGAAGTTTGATGGGGTTTCCGGAAACAAGGACAAGGAACTTGAAGACCCAGCGGGCTTTGGCCTGATCGAATACGCATACTATGAGATGGCGAAAGCGGCGGGCATTAGAATGATGGAATGTCGGTTACTGGAAGAAAACGGTCGCAGTCATTTCATGACAAAACGATACGATCGAACAAACAGCGGTCAGAAGTTCCATGTCCAGTCATTCGGAGCGATTGAACACTATGACTTTAAGAAGGCCGGTGCTTATTCTTACGAGCAAGCTTTTCAAACCATCCGCAAACTTGACCTGACCATGGATGATATTGAAGAACAGTTCCGGCGAATGTCGTTCAACATCATCGCCCGAAATCAGGACGATCACGTCAAGAACATTGCTTTCCTGATGAAGAAATCCGGGGACTGGTCGCTCTCTCCCGCATACGACATGACATACAGCTACAATCCAAAAGGTGCCTGGACCGGAACACATCAAATGTCGCTTAATGGCAAGCGGGACAAATTTAATATTGAAGACTTCAAGGCCTGCGCCAAAACCGTTTCCATGCAAAGAGGCCGCGCCGAAGAAATCCTAGAAGAAGTGCAGCAAGCCGTTCTCCAGTGGTCCGAATTTGCCACCCGATCAGACGTTAATGACGGCTTTATCAAGAAAATAAAAAATGCTCATAGATTGGATATTTTGAGATGATAGCAGCATTACCCATGGCATATTGCCGGGCTGCATAAGCTTCATTTACTGAAGTTCATCAAAACTAATTTTACCACACGCCAAAATGTACGCCGTCAGCACCAATGTGACCTGTCTCCAAAAGGCAGACGGTGACATTCGGATCCTCACTCAGTCTGGCCGCGACAGCGCATCCGCCAGCCCCACCGCCAACGACAACGACAACGACAACGACAACATAGTCATACTGGGCTTCTAGCCGTCTACCGGCCATATCTTTAGGTGCCACTGTCTTTCTCTCTTTATGGAATTCCGTGTCGCGCTGTGGGCCACCTTTATCTCCGGTTAGGGTTACGGCTCCTCTGACGTTCATCCCGCTTCAACCGTCAAGGGATCGCGCGATCAGTTCTTTTTGAATCTCATTTGCGCCACCATAAATTTTCTGGGCCCGCGCATCGACATAGGCTCGTGCGATGGGATATTCCATCATGTAGCCGTAACCGCCATGCAGTTGGAGACATTCGTCCGCTATCTCGCATTGGATCTGGGAGCCCCACCATTTAGCCATTGAAGCTGTCGCAGCATCCAGATCACCCCGGACCAGTTTCTCAACGCATTGATCAATGAAAGCACGGGTTACTTCCAGCTTGGTTTTGGCCTCAGCAAGCTTGAACCGCGTGTTCTGCATATCCATCAATCGCTGCCCAAAGGCCTTTCGTTCTTTGACGTATGACAGGGTCTCATCCACCATCATCTCAGAAGCACCCAATGCGCTCACACCAATCTGCAACCTTTCCCACGGCAGCTGGGTCATGAGTTGGACAAAGCCCAGACCTTCCTCACCTCCAAGCAGGTTGGACGCAGGAATCCTGACATCGTCAAAAAACAGTTCGGACGTATCCTGTCCCTTCATGCCCACTTTTTCCAAGTTTCGGCCACGCCGAAAACCCTGCGCGTTTGCGGTCTCCACCACCACCAGCGAAATGCCTTTAGCACGCGAAGCTTTGTCCGTTTTCGCAACAACAATAACGAGATCTGCCGTTTGACCATTTGAGATGAAGGTCTTAGCACCGTTGACGACGTAGTCGTCACCATCCCGAGTTGCGAAAGTTTTCACCGCTTGAAGGTCAGAGCCCGTTCCAGGCTCGGTCATCGCGATGGCCGGCACAATCTCTCCAGAGACTAGTCCTGGCAGCCAACGCATTTTCTGCTCTTCCGTCCCGTAACCCAAAATGTAATGGGTACAAATGTTGTGCACTCCCCAGGCCCAACCACTGTCACCTGCGCGCGCCTGCTCGTAGGCGATGATGACATCGCCTGCTGCCGTGCCGCCTGCCCCACCATATTGTTCGGGTATTGCCGCCCCTAGAAACCCCGCCGCTCCAGCTTTGAGCCACATGTCACGATCAACGATCCCGGCTTTCCGCCAACGCTCCAGATTGGGCACCAATTCAATCTCAAAGAACTTGCGAACAGACGCTTGCAAAAGGACGTGCTCTTCCTCCATCCAAGCAGCATTCCATGTGGCATTTTCATTCATAATCTGTTCCTGCATTGTGAACTTAGAGAGCTGTCGACGCGGTAATATCGGGGCCGGCCGAATTTCCTAGTTGACGCTGCGTTCGTGACCTTCCCAATAGGGCTCCCGAAGATCCCGCTTCAGAACTTTTCCAGCTCCGGAAAGCGGTAGTGGTTCATTTCGAAATGAGACGGATCGCGGCAATTTGTAGTTTGCAATTCGATCCCGGCAATGCGCGATAATGTCGCCTTCGTTCGCGCTCGCGCCTGCACGCAACACAATAATGGCATGCACTGCCTCGCCCCACTTCTCAGAAGGAATACCCACAACTGCCACTTCCGCAACAGCTGAATGTGTCGAGATGGCACTTTCCACTTCTGCCGAAAAAACATTCTCTCCGCCGGTGACAATCATGTCTTTCATTCTATCGACAATGAAGATGAATCCATCTTCGTCCCGGTAACCACCGTCACCGGTGAACACCCAACCATCTTGAAGCGCATCGGTCGTCTGTTCCGGCAGCTTCCAGTAACCCAACATCGCGCCAGGACTCTTCACAGCGATCTCACCGACAGAACCGGGTATCACGTCTTTCTTGTTTTCATCGACGATACGAATTTCCAGGCCAGGAGCCGCACGTCCAGCGGACCGCAACTTGGTCGACATCGGTCCTTCAAGGACATGGTAGGTGGGTGGTAGAGCGGTCGCAAAAGGTGCGAGCTCAGTCTGTCCATATCCTTGTACGAAATTTATGTGCGGCAGTTTTGTCAGTGCTTCTCTCAACACGCCTTCTGGCATCGGGGAGGCACCATACAACAAGACCCTCAAGGAGGCCAACCGCGAAGGATCGAAGGATGGCAATTGCATCATCATTGCCAACATGGTCGGTACAAGCAACACATGGGTTACCTGATGCTGTTCAATCATCTCCATCGTCTTCTCGGGATCGAACATCGATATATAGACATGCTCACCACCCACAGCGGAGATGCCACTTGACATGGTCCCGTCGGCCAGATGAAACATTGGAGCGGCATGAAGGTAAGTGTGCTCAGCATCCATGCTGCAGACCTTTGACGCCATCAGCGCGTTGTACCAAAGTGCGCGATGCGGAAGCATCACCCCTTTGGGAAAGCCTGTTGTGCCTCCGGTATAGTACAGTCCAGCAAGGTCCTCGCCCGACCGAGATACATCCTCGATCGGCTCACTATCTTCAACAAGTTGCTCGTAACCAAGCAAGCCATCTGGAACCTCGCTGTCGTCGAGGAAAATAACATGACGTAATTTGCTCGCTTCAGCCTGTATGGTGCGGAGCATTGGCGCAAACGCTTTATCCACAAACAGAATTTCTGCACCTGAGTCATTCAGCGAATAGGCATTTTCGGCCGCAGACCATCGAACATTCATTGGCACAACGACTGCACCTGCCCACCAGACAGCAAATTGATATTCAGTGTATCTGTCAGAGTTTAGTGCAAGGATCGCTACGCGGTCCCCGGCAGCTACGCCGAGATCACGCAGCCCCCCAGCAAGGCGAGTGACGTTCGAATGCACGTTCTTCCATGTCTGAACTCGCCCCGCATATCGCGTGGCAACTTTATTGGGGGTACTGGCGGCAGCGCTTCGCAGAGCTTGCGTCATACCAACAGCAGCAACACTCTTTGATCCAGCTGCCGAAGCTTCTCCCATAGTGTCGTCTTGCTTGTTGGCCATAACTTCCTCCCTTGTTGCGGTCGCGCGCCTCTACCATCGGATCACTGTTTCGCCAAAGCAAGGTCCACACCGACTATTCCACCGACAATCTTAAGCGTGTTCGACATGTCTTTTGGATGGATTGCGCCTTCAAAGGACTGGACTTCATTCCACTTGTCCGAGAGATCTTCTGCGTTAAACCCAGTAGCTGGATCAAACCGTGCCCCTTGCGTTTGCTCCCAGCGCAATCGCGAAACCCATCCACCACCAACTTCAAACAATTGGCCTGTTTCCTGGCTATCTTCATGAGTGAGCAAGACGGCCAGTGGCGTGACCAGTTCGGGTTTTAGGCCTTCCAGCATCGCTGGGGGCATAACGGATTTGGTGAGCCTAGAGGCCGCAATCGGTGCGATCGTGTTGACGTGAATTCCCTTGCTATGACCCTCGATTGCAAGTGACTGAGCCATCCCATGGAGGCCGAGTTTTGCTGCCGAATAATTGACCTGACCGAAATTCCCGTAAATCCCTGCACCGGATGCCGTCATGATCACACGTCCATAACCAGCCGCGCGCATATGCGGCCACGCCGCGCGTGTAACTGCGTAAGATCCACCAAGGTGGACCTTTTGGATCAACTCCCAGTCCTCATCGCTCATTTTGTGGAATGTCACGTCGCGCAGTATTCCAGCATTGTTGACCACGACATCAACTCGACCAAAAGCATCCATAGCAGCTTCGACAATACGGGCACCATCTACAACGCTATCAGCATTCGCAATGGCTTCACCACCTGCGGATTCAATTTCATCTACAACTGATTGCGCGACGGTGTTGTCGCGCCCTCCGCCTGCGGTGGTCCCGCCTAGATCATTGACAACAACACGCGCTCCACGCTTGGCGAAATCTAATGCGTGAGACTTGCCGAGACCATTTCCAGCACCCGTAACAATAACGACTCTGTCGTCAAACCGAAGTGAAGCTGTTGGCATAATTTGCCCCTATTTGTTCTTTGATCTGTTGATTGGATTCAGTCGATGCAAACGATTGCGCTCCCCTGAAGCTTTGTTTCGCCATCTTGATTTACGGCTGTAAGCTCCAACTTTGCTCGACGCTCTCCCGCTTCTTCGAACACATCCACGACTTTCCCATTGCAGCTGATCTCATCATTGAGATGCGTGATCGCACCAAACCGTGCGCCATATGACCGAATTGCTGTTTGTGGAACCCAGTTGGTTAGCGCTTGAGCCAGGTAAGCCATCGACAACATACCGTGTGCGAACACATCAGGCATGCCGGCTTTCTTCGCAAAATCGCTATCTATGTGCATCGGATTATGATCACCGGACGCGCCACAGAACAATGCGAGAGTTGTCCGGGTGATTGCGGATTTCTCCAAAATGGAAATCTCCATCCCAACTTCGAGTTTTTCAAGTGTTGCTTGTCTCATGGTCAATTCCCCTCATTCATTCCGCACGACGGTGGTGGACACCATCTTGACGACAGGCGTTCCGAGCTGATTTCTAGCGATCGTCTCTGTGACAAGGAACTCAAGCGCTCCGCCCTTCTTCTCAAAGATATCGGTTACCTTGTCTTGAAGAGTGATGGTGTCACCGGCACAGATCGGTTCCAGGTACTCGAACGACTGTTCTGCGTGCAGAACTTTGCCGAGATCGATCCCCATTTCGAGATATTGCGCGAACGGGTCTGGTTTCGCCAGGTTCAGCGAAAAGGCAAAGGTGGGTGGCGCAGGCAATGCGCGATACCCTGCTTCTTGGGCGGCAGACACATCGATATAGATCGGATTGGTCTCGCCTGTTGCCTTTGCAAAGAAGGTCAGCTGGCCTTTCTCCACATCCACAACGATCGGAGGGTATGTATGGCCAATATATTTTCGGTCTATCATAAGCTTCCTCTATGCAGCCTGGTACAGCGTCACAACGCATGCCCCGCCAAGGCCAAGATTGTGCTGAAGAGCAGTGCGAGCTTTCTCAACCTGTCGGGCCGCAGCCGTTCCGCGCAACTGATGGGTCAGCTCAAAGCACTGAGCTAAGCCTGTCGCACCAAGCGGGTGTCCCTTGGAAAGCAAACCACCTGATGGGTTGGTAACGAACTGCCCACCGTAGGTGTTATCGCCATCAGCGATAAATTTCTGCGCTCCGCCTTCCTCGCACAAACCTAGGCCTTCGTAAGTGATCAGTTCGTTCTGCGCAAAGCAGTCATGAAGTTCGATAACATCCAAATCGCTCGGCCCAATCCCGGCCGCTTCATACACGGCCTTGCTCGCAGCAGAGGTCATGTCGTACCCGACCAGTTGCATCATGTCTTTCGCTTCGAATGTGCTTGCATAGTCCGTCGTCATGACCTGGGCTTTGATTTCCACATCGGTCCGAAGCCCATTTCGTTTAGCAAATTTTTCTGACACCAACAGCGCTGCCGCACCACCACAGGTCGGTGGGCAAGCCATCAAGCGGGTCAACACGCCAGGCCACATGACGGGTGAATTGAGCACATCTTCCGTGCTGACTTCCTTGCGGAAGACCGCGAGTTCATTGTTTTTGGCGTGACGGCTCGCCTTGGCGCGGATCTTCGCAAAATCCTCCAGCGTCGTGCCATGTTTTTCCATGTGGCTCAGACCCGCGCCACCAAAGTAACGTAGGGCCAACGGCACATCCGCGTGACCAACAAGTTCATCACAGCAGGCGTCGAAATCATCAAAGGGGCTTGGGCGATCCTCGAAGATCGTTCCAAGTGCGCCTCGGGACATTTGCTCGAAACCAACGGCGAGAGCGCAATCTACGACGCCATGCTGGATCGCCTGGCGAGCGAGAAATAATGCTGACGAACCCGTAGAGCAATTATTGTTGACGTTGACCACGGGAATACCCGTCATGCCAACATGATAGAGCGCCTTCTGTCCGCATGTTGAGTCACCGTAGACATAGCCAGCATACGCCTGCTGGACATCTGAATAGGATGCTCCCGCGTCTTCAAGCGCGAGCCGAATTGCAGCGGCCCCCATCTCGTCATAGGGCAAAGATGCGCCAGGCTTCGTGAACGGGATCATGCCAACCCCAGCTACAAAGACGCGCTCCGATGAATTTGTGGACATATGCTTTTCGCCTAATCAAGTTTCCAAGAATGGCTAAAGAATGCGCCCACCACACATTAAGTCAAATGCGATAGTGTCTACCATTATTCGTTTTTGGAATACCTATGCGAGAGAGCTAAACGGGAGAGTAATCCGCCAGCGCAGCTAAGAATGATCGAATGGAACGGTTGGGCAAACGGGTCGAGCGATAGCCACAGCAAAGCGCCATCGGCTCAAAGATATCGATGTCCAACTGGGTAAAACGAGAGCGGAATGCGCTTGTTTCGGCATAAGCCCTACCCACGGTTGCAAGCAAATCGGTCGCACCAACAATATCAGCGACCATTGGAAAACTCTCAACGACATAGAGTCTGCGTTCGGGGTTTTCACCTACGCGCTCATACAAATCACGCAAACTGTCTGCGTAAATGCTCACAAGATCTGGGGTGATAATCGAGTATTCCGTAAGATCCCTCTGAGTGATCTTCCTTTTCTGAAAGAGTGGGTGCTTCTTTCGGCCAAAAAGAACAGCATGCAGACTACCCAGAGGCTCGGTGGAGAAGTCAGGTTCCCGTTCAATAAACTCTTCAGGACCAACGAGCACATCAATGTCACCGCGCCGAAGGATTTTGAGTCCGCGCTCCACAGGCGTAGAGACCAGATGAATACAGAGCTCTGGGTTCTTGCGGATCATTTCTTTGAGAGCTCTGTTGAGCAGACCCTCAATCGAGGGCGGACAAACGCCGATCCGAAAAACAGCTTCGCGCGCATGGCTCCCGGCCTGCGCGTCTGAGATGAGCATCTCCATGTCGGAGACAATCCGCGCCGCTCGGCTGATGAACTCACGTCCATCATCCGTTGCAACGACACCCCTGGATTTCCGATCAAAGATCAAATATCCGATTTCTCGTTCGATTTCAGCGACACTTTTGGTCACGGACGATTGTGTGATATTCAGCGATTTAGCTGCGGCGGTAATAGAACCGGCGCGATCAACCGCAATCAAATGGCGTAGTTTTGTGATGCTAAACATGACATTCTTAAAATGAATGACATGATCAAACAATGCAATCTCTAGTGTACGCCTAGAACGAAGATCTGGCATCTCGTACCAAAAGCTTGGCCTTTTCGTCCGTACTAGGTCAGTTTCACGTGGCTCTGCACAAATTCCGCAGCTTGGCCCAATGTGCGGCCAGCCTCAGGAAGAATTGGATAAAACAACGGCCAAGCATGGACCAAATGCCGTTCCAGCCGCAACTCCGATTGCACACCTGCTTGAAGCAGCTTTTTGTGTAATCGGCTCGCATCATCTCGAAGGAGCTCTCCATGACTTGCAAAAGTCTTGATGGGCGGTAGACCAGAAAGATCGCCAAACAACGGCGACACAAATGGATCCGTGGGGGACGTATCGCCGAGATATTTGCGGAGCGGGTTATGAAAAGTCTTCACAGTAGCTATGATGTCAGATCTTTCGTTTTCCGTCACCGACGCCCCCGACATTGTCATGTCAGTCCACGGCGAAAATAGAATTGCCGCCCCAGGCATACGCCATTGCTCTGCTTTGCAGGCCAGCAGAAGTGCCAGCGTCAAACCTCCCCCGGCTGAATCTCCCGCAATAATTATGGACTCAGGTCGGTGGCCAGTCTCCAAAAGCCACAGATAGGCTTCTTTGGCGTCCTCCAACGCTGCAGGATATGGGTCCTCCGGTGCCAAACGATAGTCCAATGAAAAAACCGACGCCGGAATGCGTTTAGCCAATTCGAATGTTATGGAGCGATGCGACCTTGGCGATCCAAAAATATATCCACCTCCGTGCAGATAGAGGACAGTCAAAGCACCCCTTTTTCCGCTGCGGTGCCACTCGCCTCTCACAGGGCTTTCGATGCGTTCAATTGAAGCACCATACTTAGGCAATCTCAAAAACGCCATTGCCTCCAGTTTCGTTCGCATTTCATCGGCACCTAGGTCGGTCTCCATTTTCGACTTGAGCGTGCGACGGAGCCACATGTTCATCAGGATAGAACGCAAGCTTGCCATACATATACTTTCTTCAGTTTCTTCAGAGCACATGCTCTACAACGATGCCACAATCTGAGAGCAAGAGATCTATTTCCGCTCGCGACCCGGAGTCTTTTTCTTAACCCTGCGTTTCGCAGTTTTTGGTTTTAGGCGCACGTCAGCTTTGCCGTGCGCCTCGGCGACCGCACTCTCCAGTTCTGCAAACGCAACTGGTATGTGCTGCGCAAGCACGTCAATGTCTGGCAACGTCTCCCGGCACCCAAGCAGGCCAAAATCGATGGAGTCTGCACAACTGACGACCGTAATATTTAACGCCTGCCCATCTGCAAGTACCGAGACGGGGTAGTTGGCCTCCAAAACTGCACCGCCCAAATATTGCTCCGCCCGAGGGCCGGGAACATTCGATATCACAACATTCGCCAACGGAGGGATTAGGTCGGGTACTCTTACTTTATTGAGGACGGCGAGAATGCTTTGAGCCGCAAGTGCATAGCCGGTCGCAGCGGCCGGGACCACTTGCGCCACCTCTGACTTAGCCGCCTGGGTAGATCGATTAATCTTTGTGAGGCGCTCCATCAGATCGTCTTCAGTTGTCGCGAGATCAGCCGCGACATAGGTGATCTGATTTCCTTCTCGCGTAACACCCTTTATCGCCATAGGGATCGTCGCTATGAGAGATCGCGTAGGCAGCGCGTCCTTTGCTTCGAGATAACTTCGCAAAGCACCACTGCATATCGCTAGCACCACATCATTGACGGTCGCGCCAGCCGACCTCGCGAGCTGCTTCACGGCAGACAGTGAGATAGAAGACGTTCTGAAACGCCGCGCTGCCGAAACTTGCTGATTGAAGATAGTCTTTGGTGCGGTGAAGAGAGCCGGAGCTTCAGAGTTCGATATGTTCAAGGCTTTGCTGCCGTGCGCAACCAATAGCTTTCCAATATCGCGGGTGATTTTCACACTCTCAAAAATACTTCCGACGCTGTCCAGTAGACTCAGAGATTGATTTGGGCTTTGATCTCCCGCTGAGCCTGGGAGTCCTTTCCACACCGCCATTGGTTCCGCATCTGGCTCAGTGCTCAAGCAAGATTCCAATAGAGCCATCGCACCCATTCCATCAACCGTCGCATGATGAAGCTTCAGATAGATCGCGAACTTGTTCCCTCGCAAACCTTCAATAATGTTGAACTCCCAAAGAGGTCGGGTACGGTCCAGTAGTCGCGTGTGAAGGTTTGAGACAAGGTCCAGCAAGTCGGACATTTCGCCCGGTCTGGGCAACGCCAAATGCCGGACATGATAATCTAGATCAAAGGCCTCATCGGGAATCCATTCCAGGAGCTGACTGACCCGATTTCTAAGAAGTTTTTTGTTAAAAGGAGGTCCTGGCTCTGCTGTGCGAAGTTCCTTTAGCAGCCGACGAACAAAATTACCGCGATTGTTTGGCGGTATTTGGAATATCTGGAGAGCTGCAATATTCACCGGCGTTCGCGGCGTCTCAATGGCGAAGAACGCATGGTCCAATGCACTTAGGCGTTCACCCATTTTCGTCTGCCTGACGACTGCTATGCATGTTGTTCAGCATCCGATCTACTTTTTGCCTATTTGCAATGCTCGTGCGGAACAGGGTGTATGGCGCAAAGATTTTCGTCGAGTGCATTTTATGACCTAGGTATTCAATCTGGGAATACAAAGTCAGCGCATGACTGGATTGTGTCAGTCACCCAAGAATTACGGCGTGTACCAGATCGGTGAAGAATAGGCTCGCTCCTGAATTGTGACCGCTTGTCCTGTAATTCCTGGATCTGCAACGAGAGCGATGGTGTCCAACAGTGAATATCGGGGCGTCGGAATCTGGAGCACCCTTGTGTAGTAGAAGGCGCGCTGGTTTGGATCAAAATCAGGATCGACCCATGTCGTCGACAGTTGAGCGGCGCCAATTGTGTTGGTGTATGAGCCGGTCTCAATGTCTACAGTGTTACCAACAGCAGGCAGCTTGCCATCTGATCCTACACTGCGGTCACCAGACCACGCGACGTCATATACTTGTTCTGATGTTGTTCCATCCGCGTTCAGCCAACCTTTAACAATTTGTATTCGATCCAATGTCGCTTCCTTCGGATCCTTGGCGGCGTGAATGAGGAATGTCGGCGCTTTACCTATCGGCGCCGCCGTTAAGTCTGCCCCCATTGGCACACCTCTAGCATAGCCAACAGCAGCAATGTCTTGTGCTGCAGCATCTGCCTCAACAAATTCAAACCCGCCAAAAAACCGGACGGCAATACGAGGCCCTGTAGAGGCGTACACTTCTCTGCGCATAAACGCTTCGTAAAGTGATTGCCGTGTGTTTTCGGTAGCCCAAACACCGGCTAGTCCCGCTGCCGAAACAGACCACATATTGTCGACACCTGGCATAATCGACATGTCGCGCCGCGCCTCAGGCGTTGAGTCCATCGCAAATTTCCCCCAGAAATTATCTTCCTCCACTGCGGCGAGAGAATTGTGCGAGTCAGAAGACCCGATAAGGCCAATCTTGAAGGGGTTCACCCCAATTTGTTCTTCAATAGCCAGACCGTTTCTCAGGGCACGCCTTGCATAATCACCCTCTTTCACAACCTCTTCTATTTCGTTCCCAGCTGCAGCCCCCGCTGCATCTAACAAATGCGAATAGGTCTCAAAATCCGCGAACTCATCATTCGGTGATTGAAGCGGATGGGTTTCAGAGTCGCCCTTGATTTGCGTAACTTCATATACCGGCTCCCAGCGCGCGCGAGTCCTTGCATAAGGCGCTTCTATGGGTGCGCCTACATAATTGTTAGACGAAAACATCAGACCATTTGACACATTTCCATTATGAGGTATTGCAATCAGACTGGCGCCGGTTTCGTTTGTTGTCGTCTCAAGCCAATTCCAGAGATCCTCTGGATCGCTACTGTCTAAAGCTGAATATGGAAGTATTTGATCGGCTTTGTCAGCACCATCAGCCATAAACACGACCCGATGAAGATTTGCCGCGTTCGGGAATGAGGTCCATTCCCATCCGATGAACGCGGTGAATTTTCCAGGCTCGTTGGCACTTTCCGCAGCTTGGATAACCTCATCCCATGCGCTCCGTCGGACGTCTTCTGTAATGAAGGGACCATATGGTTTGAGATCGTTGACAGTTCCAACGAGCTCAAGGCCTGCCTGAAGCGCTTGTCCGCCCTCCCAAAGTTCGACCAGCCTGCGACCAAATTCCGTACCACGAAGCTCCTCATCCATTAGGGAGAACAATCGCTTCGGGACGGTCATGTATTCCGCATGGTCCGCGACAACAAGAAAATCCAACGGCGTTTCTATCTGAACTCGAACCCGGTTAAACGCGTTGATAACAGGCAGGCCCTTGGCGAACCTGTAGGCTGCATCCGGCGTGGCATCCCGGTTGCCTATAAAATAGGCGTCCATGGAGTTCGCTGTGTGAAGATGGGTATCACCCCAATAGAGATTGGTGTCTTGCGCATATGCAGTTGTGGACACTAGAACCCCGCTCAGGGCCGCCGCGTGGAGAAATCTCATAAGAACGTCATCCTTCGTCTTTGTAGACCCGGCCATTGAAACTCGACACTTCCTCGGTTTCCAATGCCAACCAAGTAGCCACCAATTATCGAAGACGCACGTTGCCGCCGCATTGAAGGCGCGCGCGCGTACATACCGAGGATCGAGTGTGCGCGAATGACCTGCGACGTCTAATGCATTTTTGAGGGGTGACATTCCAAATTGGAATGTCCGGCAACAGATTGTTGATCTTGCGTTGGAGGAGCCAGAGCTCTCTCCCCGCGAGCTGGCTGTGCGATTCACTGATACACAGCGTTACTTCGTGTCAGAAGCCAGTGTTTATAGGCTCCTCAAAGCCCATGACCTCATTACCAGTCCTGCCTTCATTGTGATCAAAGCGGCCAGTGAGTTCCATGACAAGACAACGCCAATCAACCAGATGTGGCAGACTGACTTTACCTACATCAAGATTGTTGGTTGGGGCTGGTATTATCTCTCAACGACCCTGGATGACTTCTCACGCTACGTCGTTGCCTGGAAGCTCTGCACTACGATGAAGACGAGCGATGTCACGGACACCTTGGAGCTGGCCTTACAAGCATCTGGGTGTGATCAAGCAGCTGTCCGTCACAAGCCACGGCTGCTGTCTGATAATGGTGCCAGTTATGTCTCCGCGGAACTGGCAGACTGGCTCAATGATCAAGGTATGGATCACGTTCGTGGCGCTCCATACCATCCGCAGACACAAGGTAAGATTGAGCGCTGGCATCAGACCCTCAAGAACCGCATCTTGCTGGAGAACTACTTCCTGCCGGGTGACCTCAACGCCAGCATCGAACGCTTCGTTGAGTACTACAATCATCACCGCTATCATGAAAGTATTGGCAACCTAACACCGGCTGATGTTTACTTCGGTCGCGGCCGGACCATCTTGCTAGAAAGAGAAAGGATCAAACAAAACACAATCAGACAACGGCGTTTGCAATACCGCAATCAAGCCGCTTAAGATCAACAAACGGATGAGCCAATCTCTCCTCTAAATCACGCATCCATCTGTTCCAAAAACCCTGACGACGGACACACAGCACTCTAAATCGTAATCATTGCAACAGCGTCTCTCAGACGTTGTGTAGCAATCAGATA
>CAZFHW010000069.1:0-8364 GCA_964518885.1 uncultured Parvibaculum sp.
CAGGATCAAAAGATCTTCGCCTGCAAGACAGATGGCCCCGAACACCACACCCAAAGCGAGGCCGTGATAGACCCCATTGCGCCACGCTCTGCCGCAGGTTTTGAAATCATCCGCCCCGTACGCCTGAGACGACAGGATCATGGTTCCCTGCAGCAGGCCGATGCAGACCAGCATGATGACGCCCTGGATCGCCATGCCCAGACCCAGAAACGCCAATTCTTCGCCACCCACCTGCCCGATCATCACTGTGTCAACGGTGAAGAGAACCAGAATGCCCGCACGGGCGACGATGACAGGCCCCGCAAGCGACAGCGTGCGTTTAATATGCTCGCGCAGGCTCATCCCTAGTGGAGGAGAGGGTGCGGGAGACGCCATATCAGCTGGATTTGTCATGAATTTGGTTCACGCGGTCGGACAAAAAAAGACCGCCCCGAAACAGTGCGGTCGAACGGTTGGTCAGCATTTTTATGCAGATCAATTCCAAGACTATAAAGTGTCTGGCAATCAACGCGGGAAAAAAGTCCGTGGCAGGTGATCCACACGGGCGTTTGAAGGCCATATTGCAGATGAATGAAAGCCCCCTCCCCCTGCCAACGCTCGCAACCGAGCGCCTCTCGCTGGTTCCCCTTGCCCAGCCACATTCCCGGTTGATGTTTGAGCTCTGGTCTCATCCAGAGGTCTGCCGATATTCCGGCATCGTGTCTGACTATGAAGGCAACCAACTGCCTATGCCCGCCGCAACACCAGCTGTCAGCGACAAGATTATCGACTTCTGGCAGCGGGCCGGCGCGGACGGTTGGGGATTTCGCTGGGCCATAGTGGAGCGTGAAACTGATGTACCTATTGGCATTGTAGGGTTCAACGCCTTGGGACCCACGTCTGAAATCGCCTACCACCTGCATCCTGCCCATTGGGGCAAAGGCTTCATGTTTGAGGCGGTGACGGCGGCAGTAGACTGGCGTCTGGCCCGAGGGGGCTGCGCCGACCTGGAAGCCTTTATCGATCCTGCCAACGAGCGATCCATCGCTTTGGCAGAGCGGCTCAGGCTTTGCGGGACCGATATTGTGGTCGAGGGTGCGCGCCGATATTGCCGGAAACTCTAGCGGCCTGGCCTAAAAGGGCACTCTGCGGGTGCCCGTTAACTCTGTTTGCGGGCAGCCCTCTCCACCCCCGAAACCCGGGGGCGGCACCCTCAACAAAAGCTCCCAAAACGCCCCTGAATCCTGTTGCAGAAGCGGGGCCGTCTCATTATGGTGGCGGCCAATTGAGAAGCTTTCGCACAGGGTCAACCCGCACCTTAAAAGTGGACGCCCGGCCCGGCCCGACCGGCTTTTTGCTCGTTATCCGGACTTTTCGCGCAAGCCCTCTCTTAAATAGGACAGTTTGGGAAATCGGACCGGGGAGACCTCCCCACACCCTTCGATTTCCCCATCATAATCGGTCAGACTAAATGACCGGACAGGCGAGACGCGAAGGAGATCGGGCGTGAAACAGACGGGTCGGCACATCAGCAAAAACGGTTTGGAAAATCAGGGACTTAAAAACCTGACCGCCGTGCATTGGAATTACAAACCAGCGGCACTTTACGAAATTGCTCTGGAGCGCGGCGAGGGCGAATTGTCCTCCAATGGCGCTCTGGTTTGCCGAACCGGGGAACATACCGGTCGCTCTGCCAAGGATAAGTTCGTCGTCAAGGACGACACCACCAAAGACACGGTCTGGTGGGACAATGCCAAAGCCATGACGCCGGAACAGTTCGACCTGCTTCATGCCGACATGCTGAAACACGCCGAAGGCAAAGAGCTTTTTGTTCAAGACCTGTTCGGCGGTGCTGATCCCGTCCACCGGCTTCCGACCCGGGTTATCACAGAGCTTTGCTGGCACTCGCTGTTCATCCAGAACCTGTTGATTGAGCCTACTCCAGAAGAACTGGACAATTTCGATCCCAAATTTACCATCATCAACCTGCCGAGCTTCCAGGCTGATCCCGCAAAATATGGCTGCCGCAGCGAGACGGTGATCGCTTGTAACTTCACAAAGCGGATCGTTCTCATTGCTGGCACGTCCTATGCCGGTGAAACCAAGAAGTCGGTCTTCTCCATGCTCAACTATGAGCTGCCCGGCAAAAGCGTCATGACCATGCATTGCTCTATCAATGTCGGTGATGACGATGATGCAGCGATCTTCTTCGGCCTGTCAGGGACCGGCAAGACCACCCTGTCGGCAGTTGCCTCTCGCACACTGGTTGGCGATGACGAGCACGGTTGGTCGGAAAACGGTGTCTTCAACTTTGAAGGCGGCTGCTATGCCAAGATGATTAATCTTTCGGCCAAAGCGGAACCTGAGATTTACGCGACAACGCAGCGCTTTGGCACTGTGCTCGAGAATGTCGTGATGGACCCGGATACCCGCGAGATCGATTTCAACGACAATTCCCTGACGGAGAACACACGGGGCGCTTATCCCCTCTCCTTCATCCCCAACGCCTCTGAAACAGGGCGCGCCGGACACCCCAAGAACATCATCATGCTGACCGCCGATGCGTTCGGCGTGCTGCCTCCGATCTCGAAGCTGACGCCGTCCCAGGCGATGTATCACTTCCTGTCTGGCTACACCGCAAAGGTTGCTGGCACAGAAAAGGGTGTGACCGAGCCGGAAGCCACTTTCTCCACCTGTTTTGGGGGTCCGTTCATGTCACGGCACCCAAGCGTCTATGGCAACCTGCTGCGCGACCTGATCGCCACCCACAACGTGGATTGCTGGCTCGTGAACACAGGCTGGACGGGCGGTGCTTACGGCACAGGCAATCGTATGCCGATCAAGGAAACACGTGCCCTGCTGGCCGCAGCGCTCGACGGCAGTCTTTCCAATGTGGAGTTCCGCACAGACCCGAACTTCGGCTTTGAAGTGCCTGTGTCTCTGGCTGGTGTTGATGTCTCCATCCTCAACCCGCGCGATACATGGGCAGACAAGGAAGCCTATGACGCGCAGGCCAAGAAGCTGGTTTCCATGTTCATTGAGAACTTCAAAATCTACGAAGCCCATGTGGACCCGGACGTGCGCGATGCCGCCCCAACCGTTGTTCAGGCTGCTGAATAGATCTCAGCTCTTCATCTGAATGCAAAAGGCCGGGCTCAAAGAGCCCGGCCTTTTTTTGTGCGCTCCGGGCTATTTTGTGTGCCCGTGAAACGCCAAAAAAAAGGCGGTCCCGGATGAGGCCAGGACCGCCAATCAACATTGATCTTATTAGCTTGGTCAACAACTTGAGGGATGCTGACAGCCATAGGGAATCAACAGTTGATGTCACACTGTTGCCGGCTTAACGAAAAGCTTTTGCAGTGCAGTTCCCCTGGCCCAGATAAGGGCCAGGGAATTCTTGGTTCAGAACGAGTAGCTCACGTTCAGCGATACAAAGTCCTTATCACCATCTTTGATGTACTTCTCATTACCAAAGATGTTGGTGTAAGAAAGTCCGCCGCGCCAAGCACTCTGGTAAGAGAAGTCAACAGCCAGGCTGACCTGCTTCGATCCTTCACGGTAGTTGGACATGGGTGCTGGGGAATTACCCTTCACGTCATGTGACCAGGAAATCCGCGGGCTCACTGTGATCGCCGTTCCAAAGGCATTGTTGTACTGGAGGATACCCACCAGAACATAGCCATACGAGAACTGTGTCGGACGACACCCAGAACGATCACTGAGACCAACGAAGCTCCCCAGAGGCAAGTCAGTACCGGAGGTACATACATTGCTCCACTGCTGCACAGAAAAGTCGCCTTCGGAAGGTGCGTCCGGCGCGTACATGGCGCCTACTTCCGTCAACAAGATACCAATGTCAGCACCCAGAGCACCGATCAATGGGTGGGAGTTGGTGTACGTGGCCGTCGTTCCGATATCGAAGGTCACAATTTCTGAGCGAACAACACCGCTATAAGTATGCGATGTGCCCTGAGCCACGGAACCACAGGTCTGCGCAGACCCATATGTCTGAAGCCCATCAACTGTACCTGTCATTGAATCGACGCCGAGAATGCCGTCAAAAATACAGGCTGCACCAAGCGCTGCTACGGTGATCTGGTCCGTATCAAGCTGGAAGGGTTGGTCGTGACGGAAGGCCACTTCGCCCTGCACGCCCCAATCACCAACCGTGGTGTTGAAAGACACGCCCATCAGCATAATGTCTTCTGGATATTCGAAGAAACTGCTGATTTGCTCGACGCCACCCACAGCTACTGTTTCAACGAGAAGCTCTGTGCCATCCACCTGGATATTGAGACCGCCGTCAGACTGCAATATTGACAATGCACAGTTGGTCATCGCCATCTCAAGCGCGCTGCCATTGTTCACAGCAAAACCACCGGGAAGCGCGGCAAAAGCGGCCTTGAACCCATTTGCTGTCGCAGCAACAGCTCCGATACCTTCAGCCGCAGCAACAAGACCATACTGATCATTCACCTGGTGAGCATTCATATAGTTAAGCTTTGCAAGACCAGCCGCACCTCCGGCCAGAAGAGTGACTGCACCCGGTGTTCCCGGAAGCCCACCGCCAGTGGCGAAGCAACCCGCATTCATCGTTCCACGGGCCGTCGTCGAAGCGTTATCTTCGCTGCTCAGATACGTGCGCACGGCAGCGTTAGCCGTTGGAAGACCCAAATTCAATACCTGGCCATAGATCGGCAGACGCGAATGGTAATTCATGAAGTAGAAGCCAAATTCGGTTGAATTCAACGCTTCTGAATACCAGCGCAGTGCCACGCCATACTGACCACTGTCCGATGCACGTTGGTCCTGCAGTCGGCCAAGGTCTGCGGTGCCGCCGTTCAGCGCGAGGCGGAAGGCTTCGCTCTGACCGATTGGCAGATCAACCGCATAGTCGAGGAATGCATTGGTATTGCCTGCGCCACAAACGAACTGGGTCAAATTAGCATTTGTGTAGGCAGTATCAAAGACACCTGTTAACGCATCTGGTGTGGAGCAATTCCGATTGAGGAAGCCGCCACCAGAGCGACCACCCGTCAACCAGGTTTTACCACCGACATTGCCGCCGGTTGCTGATCCGATATTGAGAAGGTCGGAGCCCGCGAATGGCGTGCCGGCACGATCGAGCGTGAGTTCCTGGAATTCAAACTGATAGAAAGCTTCCAGCGAGAGGTCATACGGCAAGCCAATGGACGCATATGCACCCCAGATCGGCAGCAGACCTTCTCTGATTTCAGCACCTGGACGCCGGAACGCACTCACGTCAAACGGGTTCCAGGAGCTAATGCCATTGAGAATGAAGGTCGCTTCCCCCCAGTTCACAACCTGCTTACCGACACGAACGTTGAGTGGCAGGCCACCAACATTGTAATCGCCGGATACATAGAAATCGAGCAGATCAATGTCACGAGCAGCATCTACACGAGCGCCATCCTGAATGCCAGAACGCGCATACGAGCTGTTATCGTCCAGAACGGCGTCATAGAATGAGGAAACCCGAGCGAAGAACGTGTAGTTCGACCAGTTCGCCTGAATGTCGTTGGTCATCTTGACCGTGCCCGATGTCAAATCACCCGCATCAAAGTTCATGCGGCTGTCATCGGAGCTGATGGAACCCGCATAGTTATATGAGTTTGCGGTAAAGGCTGGATTGATCGTTTTGTCAGGCGCCATCGTCTGGTTCTGCGTTGCACCGCCCAGGGCTGTTGCAACAGTCCCATCGGGACCAGCCAAACGCAGGATCGTCGGATTGGCAACTGGCCCGCCGTTCCCTGAGGCAACAAACATCATGTTGCGGTCAGCAACCCGCATCGAAGCGCCCGCTGACACGGTGGTGTCGAAAAACACCTGCACATCACCAAAATTGTATTCAAGTGCCGACGCTGGCTGTGAGCCAAGCGCGGCTGCCGCTGCTAGAGCGGCGTATATGGAGAAGCTTTTTCTCCTCGAAGCCGTACGCATATAGGAATCCCCCTCATAAAGCACAAATCTGCGTGTCCAGACATCATTTCGGTTCTTCCCCGACGCAAGCGATGGGTCACGCAGTCCTTCTGATGAAATCACTAGATCAATTTGTCTCTAATATTGTCAATAAATTATGTCTAAAATTTTGACAATTATTATAAGTGGTACCAAAGCGCATCATCTCTCATTTTGGTGTTTCTATGGTCTCCTTCGTATATCTTGTTGTTTTTATGTAGTTTTTACTTCAATTGACATTTAGTCATTCTGTTTTTGGTCTATCTAGTTCTTCAGATCTAGTCCTATTTCTTGTTATATATTTGTCATGTCTTGAGACATGACAATATTTCAAAAAGTTGATCGGCCGAGAACCACAAAACAGGATCCAAAACTCGCTGCCGCCATACATATTCGCTATCCTTTCAGTTAAGGGGGGCCGTTTTTTGTCATGAAAAGCGGCAAAAGGTCAGGGAGGGCGGATGCCAACGACAAAAGTCGACGGGCGTTCGGACAGGAGTGTCCGTACCCGGGAGAAAATTATCGGGGCGTTATTCCAGCTCGTCGGGGAGGGAACATTACGACCCCGCGCGGAGGAGATCGCCCACGAAGCCGATGTCGCCGTGCGCACACTCTTTCGGCATTTTGACGACATGGAAGGTCTGATTACAGCGGGACGCGACTTTTTGGCGATCCAGTTTGAACCCCCCCCGGACCAACCCGCTGTTGAAGGTGACCTTGAAGAACGGGCCCGTACCTTTGCCAAATATCAGGAAGATCTGTTTGGAAATGTACGAAACTATCTTCTGTTCTACGCCACTCAGGCACGAACAGTTGAGGAATCCAACGCCGTCAGAACCACAACCTCTCAGGCGCACCGGTTGCGCGTTTGGACGGCTTTGCCGGAGTGCGCAGCAGCAAATCCAACTGCACGTCAAACGGTGGAAGCCCTTTTTTCTTTCCACAATTGGGATCAAATGAGGTTTGAACAGGGTCTCTCAGCGGAAGAAACCGCTGATGCCATCGTCTGGTCCGCCATCACCCTCTTGGGCGCAGGTGCCCGCGACCTCGGGAAATAGGCGCATACGGTTCGATCAGGTGAGTGATCCAATGTCGCTCACCCCTTCGCGCTTCAGGTAGGCAGTGAGGTTCTTTTCGGGATCGCGAGGCACTGGTTCTTCCAATACCTCCAGGTCTGCCATCCGATCCGCCCTGAAGACGCGGAAGTCCTGACGCAGCTCGCACCAGCCCGGCACCGTCCAAACCGCGCCATAGAATGAAAGTGTGAGAGGCCAGATTGTGCGCTTGGATGGTTTCCCCCCCCTGTCGGCATAAGAAAAGCGAATTTTGCGCTTGTTCCTCACCGCCCGGCGCACACGCGCCAGATCGATCACAACCTCTTCTTGATAGTGCGCCGGTGGGGCCATGACGCCCAGCGCATCAAACTGCGCTTTCAAATCACGGGGCAGAACGGCTCGAAGTTTTGCCAGTACGGCCTTTGCCGCCTCTGCCAACTCGTCGTCCCCCCAGGTGGATACAATCCGTGCACCCAGCGCCAGCGCTTCCGCCTCCTCCTCATTGAACATAAGGGGGGGCAGGTCATAGCCCTCGCGCAGAAGATAACCGAGCCCGGCTTCTCCATCGATGGGCACACGGCTGGCCTGCAAATCAGCAATGTCGCGGTAAATCGTGCGAACGGAGACTTCCATTTTTTCGGCAAGCTCCGCCCCCGTCACCACCCGGCGGTGACGGCGCAGATACTCGATGATGTCAAACAGGCGATCGGCGCGTCTCATGGTTCCACCATGCTCCGTTACTCCTGACACCATGCTGTCAGTATCGTGACAGTAGGGTGGGTGTCATCAAAAGACAACGGCCAGCAGGAGCACACCATGATCCGCCTTCACACTTTTATTGACTGCCTTCCCGGAACCCCCGACCCGTCTGGTTTTGTTGTGAAACTCATGACCGTGCTTCGGCTGGCAGGCGTTGGCCATGAGCGGGTGGAGGTTGGCAATCCCGCTGTCGGGCCAAAGGGGAAAGTTCCCTTCATCACAGATGATAATGTCACTCTGGGCGACACAGCGCTGATCCTTGCCTATTTGAAAGAGACCCGCGGCATTGATCTCGACCGTCATTTGACCCCGATCCAGAGGGCGCAGTCCCACGCGCTGCAACGCCTGCTGGAGGAGCGGCTCTACTGGGCCATCGTCTATAGCCGCTGGATGGAGCCCGCCAATGCGCATATCGAGAACGAGATATTTTTCGCCGACATTCCGTGGCCAATTCGCGGATTTATCGCCCGCAAAGCGCATAAAACTGTAGAGGCCGCACTTCATCACCAAGGCCTGGGCCGACACACGCGCGAAGAAATTTATGCTTTTGGTACTGCAGACCTTCACGCGTTGTCTGAAATTCTGGGTAACA
>CAZFHW010000069.1:8464-14749 GCA_964518885.1 uncultured Parvibaculum sp.
ATTTATGCTTTTGGTACTGCAGACCTTCACGCGTTGTCTGAAATTCTGGGTAACAACGCGTTCTTGTTCGGCTCGGAGCCCAGCGTCGCCGACGCGACCGCCTTTGGCATGCTGGTCAACATCGTCGGGCCGGACATTCCCAGCCCGCTGAAGGACGCCGTCAACGCAGATCCACGGCTGGTGGCCTATGTGCGCAGAATGCAGGTTCTGTTTGATAACGCCGCCCCGCAAAACATTCGTCAAGCGGCATAATCGAGGACACCCCGGGGGGAGGTATCCCCTCGGGTGTACATAATCGTTACGTGATGATGATCGCACCGCGCTTGGTAACAACCAGCGTATGTTCATACTGAGCTGCGAAAATACCGGGCGGCGTGGTCAGTGACCAGCCGTCTTCAAGCTCCTCCGCCCATGTTCCCCCTGTTGAGAGAAATGGCTCAATGGTGATCACGGCCCCGTCCCACAGGCGGCGCTTGTCTGTCGGGTCATAATATCCGGGGATTGACCCTGGCTCTTCATGCAGGGATCGACCAACGCCGTGGCTTGCCAGGTTTTCAATGATCGTGTAGCCCGCTTTGGCTGCGACCTGTTCAATGGTTCTGCCAATGACGTTGAGTTTTGATCCGGCTTTCACCGCGCGGATTGCCTTGTCCCGGGCAATCCGGGTTGCTTTGCAAAGCGCCGCGTGGGCAGGCTTCACCGGCGGCACAATGAAGCTACCGCCCGTGTCGGTTACAAACCCGTCGAGCTCAGCTGATACATCGATGTTGACGAGGTCACCGGCTTCGATGACCCGCGTACCGGGGATACCGTGAGCGCACACCTCGTTCACGCTGATACAGGTGGTGCCTGGAAAATCATATTCGAGCTGCGGCGAGGACCGAGCCCCTTCGCGCTCCAGCAGCGTCCGCCCATAAGCGTCCAGCTCCGCCGTCGTCATGCCGGGTTCCATATAGGCGCCCATGGCCGCGAGTGTGGAGGACACCACGCGCCCGCACTTTTTCAAACCTTCAAGGTCTTCGTCAGAATCAACCGTCATGTTTATCCCCCCTTAATCAGTGCGCCTCTTCCCAATTGTTAGCTGCGCGGGCATCCACTTCCAGTGCCACACTTATATCCACGGCAGGCACGGCGGCCCCTTCCATGACGTTTGATACCAGCTTGATGGTCTTTTCCACCTCATCTTCTGGCACCTCAAAAATCAATTCGTCATGAACCTGCAACAGCATGCGAGCGCGCAGGTTTGCCTTCTTCAAGCTGTCTGGCATTCGGATCATGGCACGCCTGATAACGTCCGCCGCTGACCCCTGAATGGGGGCGTTGATGGCGGCGCGCTCAAGGAAAGAACGTTGCGCGCCGTTTTTTGAATTAATCTCAGGCAGATGGATCCGCCGCCCGAAAATGGTTTCCACATAGCCCTGCTCATGGGCGAGGGCCTTGGTCTCGTCCATATAGGTTCTGATGCCTGGAAAGCGATCAAAATAGAGGTCGATATATTCAGCCGCCTCGCCCCGCGCGATGCCCAGCTGATTGGCCAACCCAAAAGCTGAGATGCCGTAGATGATGCCAAAATTGATGGCCTTTGCACGACGTCGAACGGACGGGTCCATATCCTTCACCGGCACGTTGAAAATTTCCGATGCTGTCATGGCGTGAATGTCGATGCCATCAGCAAATGCCTGCTTCAACTGAGGCACGTCTGCAATATGCGCGATCAGGCGCAGCTCGATCTGGCTGTAATCAGCGCTGAGAAGTTTATTACCCTTGTCCGCTACAAAGGCGGTGCGGATACGCCGCCCATCTTCGGTACGCACGGGAATATTTTGCAGGTTGGGATCTGTTGATGCGAGGCGTCCAGTGGTGGTGCCCGCCATGGAATAGGAGGTGTGCACCCTCCCTGTGCCGGGATCAATATGTTCGGGCAGCGCGTCTGTATAAGTGCTTTTCAGTTTGGCAAGACCACGCCATTCCAGAATTTTTCTGGGCAGGTCGTGTCCTGATGCCGCGAGGTCATCAAGTGTGCTGGCGTCCGTTGACCAAGCCCCTGTTTTGGTTTTCTTGCCGCCGGGGAGCCCCATCTTGTCGAACAGGATTTCACCCAATTGTTTGGGGGAAGCAATGTTGAAATTCTGATCAGCCAGCTTGTAAATGTCTTCTTCGAACGCCCCCATTTTTTGTGCAAACTCACCGGACAGTCGCGAGAGCACTGCGCGATCTATCTTGATGCCATTGGCTTCCATGTCGACAAGCACAGGAATGAGGGCGCGCTCCAACGTTTCGTAAAGTGTTGTTTTCCGCTCCGCAACGAGGCGTGGTTTCAACATTTTATAGAGACGCCAGGTAACGTCGGCATCTTCCGCCGCATAGGTGGTGGCCTTATCAATGGGCACCTGATCGAAGGTAATCTGTTTTTTTCCCGTTCCCACCACTTCCTTAAACGGGATGGGTTTGTGGCCTAGGTGCAGCTGGGACAATTCGTCCATGCCGTGCCCATGACGCCCCGCATCAAGCGCGTAGGAAAGCAGCATCGTGTCTTCTACCGGCGACATGGTCAGCCCGTGATTTTTCAAAACCAGCAGATCATATTTGATGTTCTGACCGATCTTGTTGACGCTGGGCGCTTCCAACAATGGCTTTAGCGCGGCCAGAGCCTGCTTGAGCGGAATTTGTTCCGGCGTCTCGTCACCAAAATTAAGACCATCGCCGCGCCCGTGTTGCAGAGGAATGTAACATGCCTTGCCGGGTGCCAGTGCCAGACACACGCCAACAAGGCGCGCCTGCATGGCATTGAGTGAATCCGTTTCGGTGTCGATGGCCAGTTCGCCCTGATCAAACGCGGCGTCGATCCAGGGCTGCAAAGCCTCAAGCGACGTCACTGTTTCATACGCGATGCTGCCAAGATCTTTGCCGAGGTTTTGTGGCGTCGCTCCAAGCTCCCCCCCCTTGGCTTTCGCTTTGGCGGGCGCATTCTTGGGGGCTGCGGCTTTTGATGGCTCTGGCCGTGCGCCATTGTCATAGGCGCCCGTGGCCCCAATCGCATCCGGGTCGACATCAAAGCGCTCGGCGACACGGCGGGTCAGACTGTTGAACTCCATGTCTTTGAAAAAACCGATCAGAGTCACCGGGTCAGGATCAGCCAGACCAAATGTCTCCATTCCTTCTGTGATGGGGACATCCTGTGCAAGCGTCACAAGCTCCCGCGACACGATAGCGAGGTCTTTGTTCTTTCTAACTTTCTCCAAGGCACTCCCGACGACGCGAGACAAATCACGCGCCTCCAGAACGAGACTACAAAATTCGCTGCCATCGCTGGCTAGCTTTTCAATAAATTTTATATCCGGCGCCGCGATACCCTTTTTGTTGGTCGGCATTCCTGTAATGCTGAAAACATCTCTGAGCACCTCTCCTACCTGTGCTGCAGAGCCCACTTTGATAGTTCTTCCAGCTAACGCTGCTATTCTTGTTTCCAAGTCTGAAAGGTCGGCTTCGAGTTTCGCCTCGGCTACTTCAAATTCGAAAGTTTGCTCCAACGAACCAAGCCGACTTATCAATACGCTCGCAGCCTTTGGCCCAATGCCCGGGACACCTGGAACATTGTCTGCGCTATCTCCCATCAATGCCTGAACATCCACAACCCTGTCGGGGCCGACGCCGAATTTTTCCTCAACCTCTGCCGGGCCGATGGCGCGGTTTTTCATGGTGTCGAGCATGTCGACCCCATCGCCCACCATTTGCATCAGATCCTTGTCGGACGAGACGATGGTCACCCGTGCACCGGCGTCCCGCGCCAAGCGGGCATAGGTGGCGATCAGATCATCGGCCTCATACCCCAGCATTTCGATGGAGGGCACGGCGAACGCCCGCACCGCGTCCCGGATCAGCCCAAATTGCGGCACAAGGTCCTCAGGTGCCGGGGGCCGGTGGGCTTTGTATTCCTTATAAATCTCATTGCGGAAGGTCTTGCCCGACGCATCGAAAATCACGGCAAGGTGGGTGACTTCGAACTCCGCCTTCGTGTCTTCAATGAGTTTGTAGAGCATGTTGCAAAACCCATGGACCGCCCCAACGGGCAGGCCATCAGACTTTCGCGTAAGTGGTGGCAGGGCATGGTAGGCACGAAAAATGTAACCGGATCCATCCACAAGAAACAGGTGGTCCCCCTTGCCGACGGGCTTCTCCGCCCCCATCTTTGCAGCTGGGGTTGGTGCTTTTTCCTGATTTTCCGTCGATGTCATCCTGCCTGCCTTGCTGCTTTTCCGAAGACTTTCCCGGAAGTGCGGCCAATATGGCATTATGGCTGGCAGCACGGAAGGCCCCGCAGGAGCCTGAGGGCAATTACAAGACAGCTCAACCAAGAGCTGCTCGATGAGGCAGGAGTGTGAGACATGGCGCATGGCATAACGGACGATACAGTGATTGCAAAAGTACCTGCGCCCCTGGAACCCGCTCCCAATGACGACCGGCCCTGCGCCATCCAGGCGGTGAACTTACGGAAAGTTTACAAGGCCGCTGGCGGTCAACCCGCCAAAGAGGCGTTGAAGTCGATCAACCTCTCCATCCCCCGCGGCTCATTTTTTGGCCTGCTGGGCCCCAACGGGGCGGGCAAATCGACCTTCATCAATATTCTGGCCGGACTGGTTATTAAGACGTCCGGGTCTGCCTCGGTCTGGGGGTTTGATACGGACGTGAACCCGCGCCAGGCACGGGCCTCGATCGGCGTTGTGCCTCAGGAACTGAATATCGACCCGTTCTTTACCCCCGCTGAAGCTTTGGAATTGCAGGCAGGGCTTTATGGTGTGCCCAAGTCCGCACGGCGGACGATGGAAATTCTTCGGGTTCTTGGGCTCGAGGATAAGGCTGACGCCTATGCCCGCACCCTTTCAGGGGGCATGCGTCGACGCCTGCTTGTTGCCAAGGCGATGGTGCACACACCGCCTGTTCTGGTGCTCGACGAACCCACCGCCGGGGTTGATATCGAGCTTCGCCGCCAACTCTGGGAATATGTGCAGGAACTGCACGCCAAGGGCACCACCATTGTGCTCACCACCCATTATCTTGAAGAAGCACAGGCGCTTTGCGATCGGATCGCCATTATCAATCATGGTGAGGTGGTGGTCTGCGAACCCACAACGCAATTGCTTGCGCGCATCGACGAAAAGCGCCTGCTCATTCGTCCCTCCTCTGCGCTGAGTTCGCTTCCCCCTCAACTTGAAAAGTACAAAGCGGAACTGCGGGACGATGGGCAGATCGCCGTGCTTTACAATCCCAGCGAGTCGCCCATGGCCGCCTTGCTGGCAGACATCTCGTCAGCGGGGATTGAGATTGCCGACCTGTCGACGGAAGAAGCCGCTCTGGAAGACGTGTTCTTGCAGCTCACCTCTGGCAAGTAACGTCAGGACGCGACTGCCGCCAGCCCCTCCATCCGCAATTCCGGGAAGCTCGCTCTGTCCGACTGACGGATCGACACCGTTTCCAGCAGCACCATATTGACGGGGCCACCCTCTGGACCCAGCGGCAAGGCGATCCCTTCCACATGAGCGTCCGGGTTGCCCGCAAGATGCGCGTGGGCAAAAAACCGCATGGGGCGCTTGTGCAGCACCAGCGCCGCTAGGGCAGCGGCAACAAGTTTGGCCGAGCTGTCTGACAAAAGATCGGTTAACCCGGAGCCACGAAAATCATGGCCCACCAGATCATCAATTCCCGTGCCCGACAGGCGCACATTGAAATCGGCTGCCGTCTGGCCCGCATTCAACACATTCAAAAGAGCGATCCGGGGCAGGCGCGTTACCATTTCAGCCGGTGAAATGTCCGCACGGGAAGGCATGACCCTCTCCCCCCGTTTGTCATTCCAATAGTCGAGAAGGCCCCGCAAACGCCCATCGACCAGGGCGACGCCTGGGTCAACGAACAGGGTCAACGGCTTGAGCTGCAACGCGGCTGCCATTCCAGAAACCTTCCCTAAACACTCTTACAGAAATACCAGGACATCGGCTCGCCGGCGCCCGCTTCGAGCCTTCTGGTATAAGCGATTGGACCTGCCGCGCCAACCATTCAGGCCAGACAGTCGGCCATTGCGAAGACTCCTTTTGGCAGAAATTGCCCCAAACTGGCCTCCCGCCCGGCCCGAACCCTCAAGTTCAGGGAATTGCCGGAAATTCGCCGCAGGTGCATTGCTAAGGCTCTGGGACTGGGCTACTTTCCGCCCGCGTGGGATTCAAGACCGCTCCGCGCTCAGTGCACCCGTAGCTCAGCTGGATAGAGCGCTGCCCTCCGAAGGCAGAGGTC
>CAZFHW010000070.1:0-8512 GCA_964518885.1 uncultured Parvibaculum sp.
AAACGGCAGCATAAAATGAAACTGCAGGGTGTCTAACAAACCAGGGGGCACATCACCTTTTCTCTTGACCTTACCTACGGTGGAAGGTTGATAACCTATAAATGCAAAAGTTGGCGGATGGAAACATGCAGCGGATAAAGCAGTGCCTGATGGCGCTGATTTGTATCGCGTTTGTCCTTGCCCCTCTGCAACGCGCCTCTGCAGCCATGCACCTGCAAGCCAATCTTGGCTCCGGTCAATCAGACGACATTAATAGACAAGAAACGGCACACTTACACGGTGGGGAGATCGAGAGCAATTCAAGCACAGGAGGCCAGCAGTGTTGCTCTTCAGACCACAGCAATATGGCAGGTGGTTTTTGTGCCGACTGCCTGGTCTTTGCGCTAGTGAACTCTCCAATCAACGAAAAGAGAATTCGCCAGCCAGTCCCATTGGTGCATAGTTCGTCCGGTCAAAGCCGCAGTGTGGTCGGTGATACGCCTGTTCCCAAAATCTGAGATGTAATCGCTGGTTTACGCGAAAGCCGGACCTCAGACAGGCGCATAAAGCGTCTAATATGATTTTGGAGAAAACCAATGAATAGACCTGTGCATATCGCTGCATTTGTTGCGCTGCTTACGACTGGCAGCGCAGCGATCGCAGGCGAGTATTCGCTCTCAATCGACGAAATATCCGTTAATTTTACCGGCAACGAAGTACGCGCCCTCGGCGTCAATGGAACCATTCCGGCGCCGCTTCTGCGATTTACCGACGGCGAAGACGTTACAATTCACGTAACCAACAATTTGGATGAAACATCATCAATCCATTGGCATGGGCTTCTGGTCCCGCCGGAAATGGACGGCGTGCCTGGCATCAGTTATGATGGCATACCAGCGGGTGAGACGTTTACCTATCGGTTCCAGATCCGACAGACCGGGACATACTGGTATCACTCTCATTCGGGTTACCAGGAGCAAGAAGGTATCTACGGACCGATGATTATCGATCCCAAAGGGGTCGATCCGGTTGCTTATGATCGGGAGTTTATTATTCTCCTGTCCGATTGGAAGGATGACGACCCTGCCAATGTGCATGCCAACCTCAAATCCTCCAGTGACTACTACAATTTTGCACAACAAACGGTCTTCGATTTTTTCGATGACGTGATGGAAGATGGCCTTGGTGCAACGCTAAGCGACCGTGCCGCTTGGGGCCAGATGCGGATGATGGCTACGGATTTGTCAGACGTTTCCGGATACACATTCCTTGTCAATGGTCAAACGACCACAACCCCATGGGCGGGCCGCTTCACACCGGGAGAACGTGTTCGATTGCGTTTTATCAATGGCGCGGCCATGAGTTATTTTGATGTGCGCATCCCTGGTCTCAAAATGGAAGTTGTACAAACCGACGGCCAGAATATCGTGCCGGTCCTCGTGGATGAATTCCGCATCTCCGTCGCTGAGACATATGATGTCATCGTTACACCGACAAAGGCAATCGACTATCAGATACTGGCAGAAGTGATCGACAGAACCGGTTTTGCAGCAGGCCTGCTGACCACACGCGAGGGTGCCGTTCCAGCAATTGACCTTCCGCCTTCCCGCCCTCGCAGTCTGCTGACGATGGCCGACATGGGTATGAACATGGCTGATATGGGCATGAACATGGCTGATATGGAAATGGGTACGCCAATGCCTCAATCTCAAATGGACCACAGCATGACGGCTCAGGCCCCAATGGATCACGCCGCTATGGGACACGACATGCCGGCTCAAGCGCCAATGGATCACGCCGCTATGGGACACAACACAGGCCCAGTCAGCAACGACGTATTTTCACCGCCCGTCGGCGCTCCAGCGGGCGCGAAAGTATTGACCTACAGTGATCTTGTCGCGCTTGAACCCAACACGGACCTTCGAGAACCAGGTCGAGAAATAATCGTCCGTCTTGGTGGCAATATGGAACGCTATATCTGGACAATGAACGGCGAGAAGTTCGCCGACGCAGATCCGATCGTGTTGCGCTACGGAGAGCGCGTGAAACTCACCTTTATCAATGAGACAATGATGAACCATCCGATGCACCTACACGGAATGTTTGTTGAGCTGGAAAATGGACAATCGGCAGCGCTGCAACCCCGCAAACACGTTGTGAATGTAGGCCCTGGCCGAACTTACTCGGTAGACATAAATGCAAATGAGGCCGGCGAGTGGGCATTCCACTGCCATCTGATGTACCACATGGCTTCCGGCATGTTTCGCAAGGTCGTTGTCGCAACACTCGCAGCGGAGGTTGCCCAATGAGTATGACCCGTACTATTAAGAGCATTACGCTCGCCTCTGCCCTTCTGGGCGCGACTTGGGCCGCAGCCCCGGTTCATGCCGCCGAGGCGGAACCCCTGTTCAAGTATGTCCAGCTGGAAGTTGACTATGCAGATTGGGGCTCAAACCGACGGGAGATGACCTGGGACGGGTTTGCCTGGTATGGTGGCGACAGCGAGAAGGTCTGGGTAAAGACCGAGGGCGAATGGAGCGACGGTGACCTCGAGGAAGCCGAGTTGCAACTACTTTACAGCCGAAATGTCGCCCGGTTCTGGGACGTGCAAGCCGGCATTCGGCACGATTTCCGGCCCGACCCTACCAACTATCTAGCTATGTCGCTCTTAGGACTGGCGCCTTACTTTTTCGAAGTCGATGCCTCCGCATTCGTCAGCGATGATGGAGATGTCAGCTTCCGCGGCAAGGCGGAATATGACTTGCTGCTGACGCAAGCCATGATTGTAACACCCTACGCCGAAGCCAACGTATATATGAGTGACGTGCCGGAGCAGGACGTCGGTTCCGGCCTTAGCAACATCGATGCCGGACTCAGGATACGTTACGAAATTCGACGCGAGTTCGCCCCCTACATTGACTTCAATTATGTGGGCCTTTTCGGTGAGTCCAAATCCATCGGTGAAGCAGATAACAAAGATGCAAACGACTTTACGGTGCGGGTCGGATTGCGTTTCTGGTTCAACTAAATCAGACGGTACAAAAAATACCCCCCGCGGTCCGTCCGACCGCGGGGAGTTATTCATCTATAGCCCCCTACTCGCTCCCCCTGTCACTCTTTCGATACAGATCCCGGATAAAACCTGTACGCCAATACGTAGAGTGCAGCGATGTACCAGCCATACGCAACCAACTCGGCACCACCAACAAGAATACCAACCGCTGTCATGTCAAATCCTGGCAACAATGGGCCCCACAGTTCATGCATTGAGAATTCAGGGAACAAGCGGTCAAAGACGAGACACATAATATAACTGACAATCAGGATAGTGCTTAAACTGAAACCAATACGATGGATCGACATCCAATTTCCGTTCATTTTCCATCAAAGCCAGAGCCACGCAGGCAGTTCCCCACGGAGCTGCCTGCGGCTCTCAACTTCCAAGACATACTCAGTTCGTCCGACCGCCGGTGCTGGAATGCATGTTGGTCATGCAAAGATGCATTTGGGCATGCATGTTCGAACGATGCCCCATGCCAACCTTTCCAGGCTGGGAAACACTTTCGCCCCTGCGCATTTTCTCACTGCATTTCTGCATCATTTCCATATTGCCGCCGTAAGACATCATGCCTCTCAGATGCATCATGCGCCGCGGTGCTGACTGCTCAGCATTTGTCCCACTGCTTACATCAACGGTTTCTTGCCCGTGGCGCGGGCTCTGCAATGAGGCTGCGGAGGCGTCTATAGCGAAGAATCCCATGCCAACAATCGTGACAAAGGTCGCCAAATATTTAGCTGAATGGTTCATCTTCAACTCCAAGTCCATGTCCAAAATTTTTCCAGAACTTTCGGCTGAAAAACACACGCAGCGAGGCCGACATCAGGCTCAGACGATTTATGTCGTATGAATGGTCTCGCGCAGAAATGTTCAGGAATGGACCTTTGGAGGATGCAGCAATGCGTCGACAGTTCGGGCTGTCAGAGCACGAACGGAGCCAGTAACCCGATATCCTAAATTACCAAACTCGAAAATTCGAAAATCTTCCATCAGAATGGCAATACACATGCCCGTCGTTGAACAACAGACACCGCCACGATGGTCATGACGGTCAGAGTGTGCTCGGTGCTCCGTCGCTACTTTGACTTTGGAGCCAACATCAATCACCGATGCCACAGAAACGTCAGCATACCCCGAAATTCTCTCAACATCAGCGTTGGCTAACCCGACCGGGTGAACCAGGAACGCTGCAATGAGTGCGAATATGACAAAGCGACTGCGAAGCATAACAGAGATGTGCCTTTACACACGTACCGCATGTTGCGAACTACTTTAGGGTTGATCTCCGGTCTTCGAAATGCCTCAGATCAACCTGGGCCTTCTCAGCCTTGAACCTCGAACTTGCCGACCATTCCGGCCTCAAAATGCCCTGGAACATTGCACCCAAACTGGATGTTGGTGTCGTCACCAAATGTCCACAACAGTTCCGCTGTAGCACCTGGCTCAACCATCACCGCATTTTGAGCACCGTGCGCATGCCCTTGGCCATCCGACATACCGGACATCATTTCCTGCATTTCAGCTCGATGTGCAGTTTGCGTTTCAGCATCGCCGATTGTGAAGTCATGTTCCAATTCACCCTCATTACGAATGATGAATCGAATGGTCTCACCTGGCTTTACATCGATTTCCGCAAGAGAAAATTCTATATCTCTAGCAACAATTTCGATTGTCCGCGTTGCTCCCACCTTTTCTGACATCCCTGCATGGTGAGAATCGTGATCTCCTCCTGGTGCTGCTAAGGCCGGTTGTAGCGAAAAAAAACGGTGCAAGCACGAGCCCCGTGATTGCACCAAAACGATATTTCTGCCCAATCATGTCATTCTCCTATTTTATAGAGCAAAATTGCCCAACCCTATTATGAGAATTCCAGCTGCAGGAAGGTCAACGAAATACTATTAGCAAGCTGCTAAATGACCTTCTTTTCTTCCAGTTACAGCGGTCCCTATTGTCACCTTGAATAGCAAGGTCTGCAAGAAATAGGGGGCGCATTGAACAGCCAGACTCTATCGAAATCACACATTGTAAGAGCCCCCGTCTGTGGGCCAGTTGTTGCCCTAGAGAAGCAGAAACATTTCGCTCAACATGATAGCCGGTTCAATTTTTAGTGATCAAAGCATGATAGCAGGCGAGCCCCTGCCTGCGGATAACAAACAACGGCCCCCTCACTGGCGGGACCCTTAACTGCGCCGCGCGTCACTTCATTGGGTGTGTTCACTCTGTGGCGCTAACCAGCGCGACAAATAGATCCGCTCGAATACAAAAACGCTGCTGATCGCGACCGCCGCATAGATAACGATCACTGGATCGGTTTGCAGTTTCATCGCGGTGAAAGCAAGAAGCACCACGGCGTCAAAGGCTAAAGCCGCCAGGAGTATTGGTGCGGCTGCCCCGATTTCGCGCCGCATGTAACGGAATACGCCCCAATGAACAATCATATCCATGATGAGATAGAAGAACGCACCTAGAGATGCGATCCGGCTGAGGTCAAAAAATACGGCAAGAACCGAAGCGATCACTACCGTGTAGACTAGGGTGTGCCGCTGAATAGGACCAGACATGCCGAAGTGTCGATGCGGGATCATCTTCATATCAGTCAACATTGCCAGCATACGAGACACTGCAAAGACGCTGGCGAGAACCCCTGACGCTGTCGCGATTGCGGCCAGCAGGACGGTTGCATAGAAACCAAACTGGCCAAGCGCCGGTTCGGCGGCTGCTGCCAGCGAATAGTCACGGGCTGCAATTATCTCGTTCAGCGTCAGGCTGGAGCCGACAGAGAAGGCCACGAGCAAGTAAACGACGACACAAAGCGCAATCGAAATTATGATCGCCCGGCCTACATTTCGATGTGGTTCTGTAATCTCTGCGCCACTGTTGGTGATAGTGGTGAAGCCCTTGAAAGCAAGGATAGCGAAGGCGACTGAGGCAATGAATCCCGTGACACTAAATTCCGAGACGTTTTCACTTGCGGCAGAAAACTGAAATCCGCTCGACCACAATGCGGCGACCCCGAACAACATAATGCCACCGATTTTCAGCGCCGCCATCAGAAGTGAAAACAACCCAACAGAACGATTGCCCGCCATATTCACTAGAAATGCAAAAAGAATTACACCCACTGACAAGAGCGGCACCAGGGGCCCGCCGGTAATGTCGAATGGGCGCAATACATAAGTCGCAAAAGTTCGAGCCACGAGGCTTTCTGCGATCACCATCGATAACGCCATCAACAACGCTGCGCCCGCTGCCACAGCTCCCGCTCCATATGCCTTTTGCAGGATCATCCCAATCCCGCCGGCCGACGGCCACGCATTCGACATCTTGATATAGCTATAGGCGCTAAACCCTGTCGCGATGCCCCCAGCGACGAAGGCCAAAGGAAAATAGGGGCCGGCCAGTTCTGCGATCTGCCCGGTCAAAGCAAAAATACCAGCTCCGATCATCACACCAGTGCCCATTGCGACTGCACCCCCAAGGGTGATTGAGCCCTTTTTGTAACCATCGTCGCTGTGATTGTGCTTCATAGCTGTTTCCTTCAGAGTGGTTCTCATTCTTCTCAACAATTCCGGCAGGCCATCAACTCCTACATTGAATGGCTCTGGTAGACGATACCATTGGCGATCTGCAGCTCCCTGACATAGACAATGATCTTCGCTACTTCCGCATTCGATACATGAGGTTGCGCGGGCATGTCACCGAACGGCCAATGGTGCTGAACGGTTCCTCTCGCGACTGCGCGATAAAACGCACCATCAGCGTGATGTCCTGGGTTGTATATATTGTGCAAAAGAGGTGGTCCCCGATCCGTGCCATCGGCGTTCGTTCCGTGACAGGCAGTGCAATTTTCGCTGAATATGCGTTCGCCTTCCAGAGCCGCAACGGAGAATTCCGGAAGTACAATCTCTGTAGAAAATTCCTGATTATTGCTTATGCCATATCGCAAAAACGCGACTAGGAACAATACGGTGAGTACACCGAACAAAAGATAAAACGCGACGTTGTTCGATCGCTTCATGATGTCCTCAAAATGTTTACCCAACCGCGCTTTCAACCTGCTATTCGATAAGGGGTTCTGGACAAAAAATAGTAAAACTACAACATCGCCTTCTCCATCTCAGCCGCTTCATCTCTAAATCAAACCTTCGCGGTACGAAGTCTTAGCGCGTTGAGCACAACCGAGATCGACGATGCACTCATAGCGAAAGCTGCAAACATAGGGCTAATCAGGATGCCGAAGAACGGGAACAACAGACCAGCAGCCACAGGCACTCCAGCGGTGTTATAGATCAGTGCAAAGAACAGATTCTGTCGGATGTTACGCATCGTGGCCTGTGACAAGCGCCGAGCGCGCACAATGCCATCAAGATTGCCTTTGACGAGCGTGAAGCCCGCACTTTCGATCGCTACATCAGCCCCTGTGCCCATTGCAATCCCGACATCGGCCTGCGCTAACGCTGGCGCATCATTGACCCCGTCGCCGGCCATCGCAACCTTGGCGCCTTTCTCCTGTAGCTCACGGACAATTCGCGCCTTGTCTTCGGGCAAAACATCCGCGTGGATCTCGTCAATCCCGAGACGCGTGCCAATGGCTTTCGCCGTACGCTCATTATCGCCGGTCGCCATGATGATGCGGAAACCAAGGTTATGCAGCGCCTTTAGCGCAGCGGGCGTTGTCTCCTTGATTGGGTCCGCGACACTAACCAGCCCTGCAATCTGTCCCTCCAGGACGACGAACATCACTGTTTCACCTGTGTCGCGGCGTTCATTCGCCTTGACTGTCAATTCTCCAGCATCAAGGCCCAAATCCGAGATCAGCGCCAGATTTCCCAGTGCCACGGCCTTGCCGTCGACAACACCTTTCACGCCTTTGCCCGTCACTGCCTCGAAGTCGCTGGCTTGCGCTGTCGATACACCGCGATCCTCTGCTCCCCGCACGATAGCTTCAGCCAACGGGTGTTCCGAGCCGCGTTCCAGCGACGCCGCAAGCCGTAGCACTTCGGCTTCGTCATGCCCCGTCTCAGGCAATACCGCAACGAGGCGCGGCTTGCCCTCGGTTAGCGTACCGGTCTTATCCACGATCAGCGTGTCGACCTTCTCGAACCGTTCCAACGCCTCTGCATTTTTTATCAGAACCCCGGCCTGCGCTCCACGGCCTGTTGCCGTCATAATCGACATCGGGGTCGCCAGTCCCAGCGCACAGGGGCAGGCAATGATCAGCACAGAGACTGCAGCAATCAGAGCATAACTGAGCGCCGGTGCAGGGCCCCATATCGCCCATGCAATGAAAGCCAAAGCTGCAACGCCGATCACAACCGGCACAAAGAGACCTGCCACCTGATCGGCATACTTCTGAATTGGCGCGCGTGAGCGCTGTGCATTCGAAACCATCTCGACGATCTGTGCGAGCATCGTATCAGATCCGACCCGCATCGCCACCATGATCAGGCTGCCAGTGCCATTGATTGTCGCACC
>CAZFHW010000070.1:8612-14348 GCA_964518885.1 uncultured Parvibaculum sp.
ATCCGACCCGCATCGCCACCATGATCAGGCTGCCAGTGCCATTGATTGTCGCACCAGTCAGTGAATCGCCTTCGGTCTTTTCGACCGGCACCGGCTCCCCAGAAATCATACTCTCATCAACGGAAGAGCGCCCATCAATCACCCGACCATCGACCGGTACTTTGTCGCCGGGCCGGACGCGCAACCGGTCGCCAACCTCTACATCCTCCAGTGAAATATCTTCCTCAGTCCCATCATCGCGGATCACCCTGGCAGTCTTTGCCGCCATATCCAGAAGCGCACGGATCGCCTTGCCGGTACCTTCGCGCGCGCGCAGCTCCATCACTTGGCCCAACAGCACCAGGGTCACGATCACTGCCGCTGCCTCAAAGTAGACGCCGACATTTCCTTCGACATCACGGAAACCATCGGGAAAAATATCTGGCATCAACACGGCGACGATACTGAACGCCCAGGCCGCAATTACGCCCATGCTGATCAGAGAAAACATGTTGAGGTTCATTGTACGGAAGGAAATCCAGCCGCGCACGAGGAAGGGCCACCCCGACCACAGGACCACCGGCGTTCCGAGCACCAACTCAAACCAGAGCGTCGAGCGCTCACCAAGTATCTCACGTACGCCGCTAAAGCCCAGATAAGGGCCCATTGTCAGCACTAAAAGCGGGATGCTCAGCACCGTTCCGACCCAGAAACGGCGGCTAAAATCTATCAGTTCCAAATTCGGGCCTTCTTCAGCCATTGAGGTGTTTTCCAGCTCCAGTCCCATGCCGCAGATCGGGCACGAACCGGGATGAATCTGGCGCACCTGGGCATGCATCGGACAGATATAGACCGCGCCGATGTGACCTACAGGAACAGTATCAAACTCGCCATCGTTAGCCAAAGCGCCGTGGTCGTGCCCCCGTTGGTCGCAGCCATGGTGCTCATGCTCGCCCTGTTCTCCGAGCTCGCCCTCAGGTACCAAATGCATGCCGCATTTTGGACAATCACCTGGTTGGTTTTGTCGCACTTCGGCGTGCATTGGACACGTGTAGATCACAGCATCAGACGGGTTCGAGGTGGGGAGGTGATCGCGGTCACTCATCATAATTTTCCTTCTCTCTGACGTTAGAGACGCTCCGGCGTCGCCTGCGTTACACTCTGTGTGAACAAAATTGGGCACAAGCTTGGGAAATTCAGTCCAGACATCCTCGGAGTGTCCGTCGGCGTCCGGGAGCAAAGTCGATACACGCAGTACCTGTTAAGTCAGCATATTGGCATTAGCCAAGGTCGATGCATAAGATGACCGACCGAACCCGCGCTATCTTGAGCATATCCTGACGTAGTTTATCCGGGGTGCGGTTCCAGACCCAATACAATTATCAGCGGTAATGGCCCCAAGTTTACCAGCATAGCTGCGTTGAATGGTCCGGGAAACAGACTGCATGAAGTCAAGGGCGAACCGACGGCCTCTTCAATGAGCTGGAGGGAAGTTCGGTCTCTAGTCAGCCTATTTCGTTACAGGGCAAATATTTGCGCGAAAAATTGGAGGAAATCCGCTGGACCTGCCCAAACCATGCACACACATACCGTATGGGTCAGTACGAAGCAGACATGCGGTAGACGGACTATTGAGGCTGATCCTTGATAAGGTACCCTCGCCAGAGTATTGATCCACATCAATGCCCTTTTCTACTAGGAAGGCATTCTTTACAGGCAAGCGTTCTTGACGTTTTGTTGTTCAGGTGGTGGTCACATGAGACACATAATTCAGCGATCAACAGTATTGCTTCTAGCATTGGCGATTATCGCCATGCCGTTCGATGTCGGCGAAATGTCCGAGGCGAATGCCGCCAGCTTATCGACTGACGAGTTCAGCTATCCTGCAACGGTCGATCTGCTGAAAACTGATCATCATCACCAGGTTAGAAGTGAAACGCTCAAAGCGCTACAATTGTCGATGGACGTGCGCCAAACTAAACCTCAAAATGACAGTAGCGAGCCTTGCTGCGTCAGCGCTTTTGGCGTTTGTGCAGGTGTGCTGCCTGAACCAGTAGATATGCCCAATCCGATAATCTCTGCTGATCAGATTTTTTCGGTAGTAAAAATTATACAAGGGCCCTTGGCGGCGCCCTCCCCCCCTCCTCCCAAGCCTGAGTCAACTTAGGCCTCGCAGCGCAACCCGCACCATTTTGATTTTCGGTAGTTCTTGAAATCTGCGGGGCTATCCCCGCGCAGCCAGGCCTCAGTGTGCGTATAAGCACGTTTCAAATTCACAGGCCTTGTTGCGTGTCGGATTTTGCTAACGACGCGGCGCACTTCTTACAAATTTCAATTTCATGAGCTCAATCAACGTCCCCTTGACGGCGTTGATGGGACACCAAAAAGAGGGGGATGCTAAAATGATCCACCCAATTGTTCCCGATGACAATGCCCATACTGTCACTGTTCCAAGCTTTGCTGTTGCAACACACCAGAAACAGGCAAAGCCGACCGCCACTGTCGGGATGAGCCGTCACGTATCAGCTCTAATGACAGAGCACCGAAGTAATTTTTTGCGATTTTTGCAAATTCGCTTGAAGGACCGAGATGAAGCCGAGGATGTTCTTCAAGAGTTTTGTGTCAAAGTAATCTTAAAGTCGGATCAAATCAGAGACGAAGCTTCAGCGATCGGTTGGTTGCGCATCGTTTTAAAATCGGTCCTAACAGACCACTTTCGGCGAAAGACAACCGAGCGGAAAGCCCACCTCTCATACATACAGGAATATGAGACCACTTCAGAGGTCGTGGATTTCTTCGGAAGTAGAGATAGCGAAAATACGGCCGAGGGCGACCACTCTTCGTGCGGCTGTCTATTGAGATTATTGCCTAGTCTAAAGCCGGAATATACCGAAGCTATTAGGCGCGTGGACCTGGAACAAGCCAACAGAAAGCAAGCTGCTCTGGAGATAGGTATAACAGAAAAAAATCTGCGGGTGAGGCTTCATAGGGCGCGTCGCGCATTGAAAGTAACACTGGAGAAGACGTGTGTTCATTGTCACGAAATAGGATGTGAATAGACTGCGGCTTGGCGTTGAAACGTCAGGTCTTTCAGGGAAAACGAAATAGGATGAACCGTCGTGTAACAATTGAACGTTTGATGCGTCTATTGAGCTGTGACGTTAGAAATCAAGCCAGTTCGTCACGTTGAGACCAGAAAAAATGCGTTTTGAGAGACCGGCTTATTGCACTTATTGGGATGAAGAAAATGGATGATAAGGCACAATTTGCGGCAGAAACAAGTCGGAAAAATGGCTTCAACGTCGGAACCAGCACGACACGTTTTCAAGTCCAGACGATGCACTGTAGATCGTGTGTCTCGCGCATCGAAACAGCGCTAAAGGAAATTCCGGGAGTTGTTTCTGCACATGTGGAACTTGATTCAAGAACCGTCGACGTGGGCTATCAACCAAACAAAACGAACCTCAAGGACATATTCACCGCCGTTCAATTGACCGGCCACAAAATTGCCGGTCTGACGTCTAAAGAACAGACGACGGAAACGGCGGGGTAAATATCGCCGTCGGTTGATGCTGGAACCGGAGAATATTATGAGTGATCAAAATCACCTACATAGAAAACAATCGCCAGATGAGGGCACACTTTTGAATAGTTTCTGGAAATCCAAGTCGGGAATGGCGCTTTTGGCCTTTCTCGCAATCATTGGCTTTTTGCTCGTGTTGGAGCATAGCGACCACATTCTTAACGGAGACGGGTTTCTAGTCGGTCTGTTGCTCGTTTGTGTTGTGGTCCATCTCTTTATGCACGGAGGCCACGGAGGCCACGGAGGCCACGGAGGCCACGGAGTTGGTGATACGAAGCCTTTCGATGTGGGGAGAAAATAGTATGGACACGCCTGAGTACGGTCTCTGGTTACTGGCGTTCATCAATGCCGCTGTTTTTATCATTTTTGCCTTTAGTTTTTTTAAGCCGCACACTCCCAGAGATTGGCGTTCCTTTGGTGCCTTTAGTGCATTCATCGTGGCGCTTTTCGCCGAAATGTATGGATTCCCCCTAACAATTTTCCTGTTTTCTGGCTGGCTTCAAACCAATTATCCAGGGATAAATTGGTTTGCACATGACTCGGGCCACCTGCTTGAGATGCTGTTTGGGTGGAAGGCCAGTCCGCATTTTGGTCCTTTTCATATACTGAGTTTCGCCTTCATTGGCGGAGGATTTATCCTGCTATCGGCAGCATGGCGAATTCTCTACCAGGCACAGAAAACCGGCACACTGGCAATTTCAGGACCTTACGCCCATGTTCGGCACCCTCAGTATGTGGGGTTCATTTTGATAATGATCGGGTTTCTTTTCCAATGGCCGACGTTACTTACTCTGGCGATGTTCCCTATTTTGGTTTTGATGTATTGGCGGTTGGCGCTGCACGAGGAACACGCAGTCGAAGCGGAATTAGGGAAAACATATCATGCATACGCTTCTCGCGTACCCAGATTTTTTCCTCATATTCGAGACCTTCTAAATCGCCCCGTTTCAGGAAAAAGCTCCAACAATGAGAATTGACTAGGTAAGGCATATGTCCGTCATCAGATGATTTATGAGCCCTTGCCACAAACTCGAACACGAGGTGTGCCGCGGAAGCTCTCGAACGCGTAAGCGTCGCTCCCTCACCTATCCGTGTTTTGCGCTTCATAAAGTGAATAGGTATAGCGCTCCCTTTTTTTGTCACAAAGAATAGTGGAATTATGACCTTCCCCACCCTTGTCAAAATTCTTGCCGTCATGTTTCTTTGGGCAATATGCTTTCCGCTGATTACGACCGGTATCGATTTCGCACCCCATCTGACTTTTGCAACGCTTCGGGCACTCTTGGCCGGCGTATCTCTCACCTGCCTGGCATTCGCCCTACGTCGGCCGTTGCCGCAAGACCGTCGAACTTGGATAATTCTTATTGTTATCGGCGTAACCGCCACAAGCATGGGATTTTTTGGAATGTTTCATGCCGCGGAATTTGTTGCTCCTGGGCTAGCTACAGTCATCGCGAGCACCCAACCACTTTTGACAGCGGTATTTGCAGGGTTCTTTCTCAATGAACGGCTCAGTAGGAGCGGAAAAGTCGGTTTAATCCTCGGTTTCTTGGGAATATTGGTAATCTCTGCACCACAACTATTTGGCGCCAACCAAGAAAACTACATGTTGGGTGTTTTCTACATTATTCTGGCTGCGGTTGGCATCACCATCAGCAATATCCTGATGAAGCATCTTGCTTGTGAAGTCGACGCTCTCATGGCGATGGGATTGCAGATCCTCTTCGGTAGCATACCGCTTGGGGTGCTGGCGGTAACTCTGGAAGATACAACGGACATCCAATGGACATTTCCATTTGTCAGCAGCCTCCTTACGCTAAGTTTTCTTGGAACCGCACTTGCCTATTGGCTATGGTTTTCAGCACTTGAAAAGACACCCCTCAGCCAGGCAAATGCATTCAGTTTTCTTGTTCCCGTACTCGGACTCACATTAGGATTTATCTACTACGGAGAAAGTTTGAACGGTCTTCAAATCATAGGCATCTCACTTTCAGTTTTTGGGGTAGCTCTAGTCACCCGCAATGGCGCATCAACGAACCCATCAGAAGACAAGGTGTCATAAAAAAATATTACTCCGTCACGCTATTAATTGAATTTGGGGAGCTGCTACTCTTGGGATTGATGTGCCCCCTGGTTTGTTAGACACCCTGCAGTTTCATTTTATGCTGCCGTTT
>CAZFHW010000071.1:0-14335 GCA_964518885.1 uncultured Parvibaculum sp.
TATTGATCCAGAGACGACCGTGTTTGATTGCCTCCAACACTTCTTGACCGCTGAGCCCGGTCCGGTCGCAATAGCTCCAGGACGCGTGATGATGGCCTTCACCGGCCATTGTGTTGATCGGGCTCACACTCTGCGGAATACGTTCGATAAGCCCTGCAAGACTGTCATCGGAGAAGAGCGGACTCTCCCACAAATAGTGTTGAAGACGTACGGTTCGTGATCCCCAATTCGATGTGGCTTCTTCCCCGATGGGAGCGATGACGGACGGCATCATAGTGTACACTACCCTTCTCCGGGGCCACTGGAGGCCCGTTCCTACACGTTGACCTGCGGGCGCGCGTTCGCAGTGGAAACGCGGATCGCATTGCCTGTCACCGCCCTTGACGGCGGGCGGCTGTGGCTTGGGTATTTTTAGCTGGGGGATGTCAAAGCCAGGTTAATCTCTTCTCGAAGCGAGAGGGGGGCTCTGTCCCAAAGTGGGACACGGTGGGCGATTTCGGCTCCAGAACACCTCTTCTATTTGGCACGCGCAGTGCAATGTCCTGTTCGGCAGCGTTTTCTTGCGCTCTGGAGTGTCAAAATTGGAGTCGAACTTGTGAGTGTTATGCAGGGTTATTCACCGAGAGCCGGGGCGGCGGTCATTGTCCCGACAGATGTCATCAACTTTTTCTACATAATGACGGCTCTTGTCGTGACGCTGGGCATCGCTCGGGAATTGTTTATCGGCATGGTGGGTACCGAAACAGTTTTGCAAGATCTTCGACATTTTGCGCTTGATGCGGAACGCAATCTGGGCGCCTGGTATTCAAGTGCACTGATGGTGTTGATTTCGGTTTGCACCTTTTTTAGCTGGCAGGCTGACCGACACCGGGCGGGCATTACCAGTTACAGCTGGCTGCTTATTTCTGTGGTCTTTTTCATTCTTTCGCTCGATGAGACGGCCGGGTTTCACGAGGTGGTTGACGCGCCGTTACGCGAAACTTTCGAGCTGACGGGGGCTTTCTACAACCCCTGGGTTTTCTTTGGTGCGTTCTTCGTCGCCGTCTTTGCAGCGGTTTTGATACCGTTCCTACTTTCTTTGCCGCGAACGATTGCGGTCCTGTTTGTCGTGTCAGGTGCGATCTATGTGGGTGGGGCGCTGGGGCTTGAACCTTTTGATGCCTACTTTGAGGATGTGTATGGAGAAGGCAGCATTCTTCAGATTATTTCGACGACAATAGAAGAAACTCTAGAGATGGTCGGGCTCACGCTCTTCTTGCATGCCAACTTGATCTACATGGCTGATGTGCGAACGACGCTTCTGATGCGCCGATAAGCGCTTTAGGCGATTTTGCTGATGTCTGCTTGAGCGCGTTGGAGTTTGTCTGGATTGCGCATGATGTAGATCCACCCAATTTTTCCGGTTTCATCCGCTGTCACCGTGATGATCATGTCTGACTCGGCGCCCCGTAGCGAGGCAATGGCTGGTTGCCCGTTGGCGTGCACTTCTCAAGCTGCCGATGGCGAGGCGTGTGGCGAGGGTGGTGAGCCAGGCCGCGGGGGTTTTGATGGTCTTGCGGTCTGCCTTCGACCAGCGCAGCCAGGCGGTTTGCACAACATCTTCGGCGGCGGCTCGGTCCCCCAACATGCGATAGACAAGGGAGGCCAGGCGGCCCCGAAAAGGCCTGCCAGGGGCAAGACTTTCCACGCTCCCCAGGCAAGGGCGCCGGACGCCAAAGCGAAAGTCAGCGCAATATCCCGGATGAAATGGAGATTGAAGGGCCCCATCATGGCCACGCCCGGGGTGGTTTCGTACCAAAAAAGCGGGGCAAACCACATGATGAGGGCGACGAGGCCGTAAAAGACGGCGATTGCCATGAGGGTGATTTTGATCATTTACCTGGCTCCTTCGCCGTGGGAAGGCCCGGGATTGGACATTCCATGCCCCTTTGACGGTGCAGCGGTTGGTTTTGTGACCGGCGGGGTGTTTTTGCCAGACCGCCTTGCGTTCTGGTCCCAGTGGCAGCGTGTTGACATTTTTTGAAACGAGTTATAAATATATTTTTTGAAACACGTTCTATTTTTGTGAGGAAACGCTTTGTCTTTGCGCGAAGATGCCAAAGCAAAACGCCGGAGGGCGATCCTGGAAGCGGCCAAAGAACTCATGGGCAGTTCGCAAGAGCGGTCGTTTTCCATGCGCAATCTTGCTGACCTCGCAAATGTCAGTATTGCGACCCCTTACAATCTCTTTGGGTCTAAACAGGCGATCCTGCTTGCCGTCCTTGGTGAAGGTCAGGTGCGGTTTGAGCAGGCCCTGGAGGCGCTGGACGGTGACGAGATCGAAATCCTGTTTCAGGCCCCGACACTGATCGCCGCTGGCTATGTGGAAAATCCGGACTATCACCGCAGTCTGATTTCTGCGGTCTATCAGAATGGCGGGCCCGACACCTATTTCAACGCCAGCATCTCGCCCTTTCGGTTGTGGAAAAAATTACTTGGCCGGGCGACAGAAGCCGGTCTGCTTTCTCCTCATGTTGACGCAGACATCTTCGCGGCGACATTTGGCCAGCTCTTGCTGAGCCACATTGTTCAGTGGGCTCACGGTTTGATCTCGCTCGACGAGATGGAGGCGCATGTGCATTTCGGTACCTCCTTGATCTTGCAGGCGATTGCTACCGAGAAAAGCCTGGACCGACTTTTGTTGAAGATGAAGGACGCGGAAAAAGAACTCCGGTCTCATTGGAAAGCTGGGCTCAACGAACGCTTGCAGCGCGGTGACCTGGACGGGGAAACGCGGACGCTTCTCGCAGACAAACTTGAGATGACAGACATCAAGGAGGCGTCGTGATGGCCGGAAACTTAGTGCGCTGTCAGAGCCCCACCAACAGATAAGCCCAAGCGGCACTTCTCAATCACCTCCCTTACAAATCCACCAACACTCACATCCCATGGAGAGATACTGATGGCTGAAACCAATGTGACGGACCCATTAGAGTTCAACGCCGATGAGCTGCGGGCGAAATATCGTAGCGAGCGTGACAAACGTTTGCGCACCGACGGGAATGATCAGTATGTCGAGATGGCAGGCGACTTCTCCCACTACCGGGATGACCCTTATGTAGAACCGGGGTTCACCCGCGCAGCGCTCACCGATGATACGGATGTGGTGATCATTGGCGGCGGCTTTGGCGGATTGCTCGCCGGTGCCCGTCTTCGCGACGCGGGTGTTGAGAATATCCGGATCGTTGAAAAAGGTGGTGACTTCGGCGGCACCTGGTATTGGAACCGTTATCCGGGTGCGGCGTGTGACATTGAAAGTTATGTCTATCTGCCGCTGCTGGAAGAGACCGGCTATATGCCGAGTAAGAAATACGCAACGGGCCCGGAAATTCTCGCCTACAGCCAGCAGATTGCCCGACACTACAATCTCTATGACAATGCCTGTCTGCAAACGGAAATCCAGCGTCTGCATTGGGACGATGCGGCCAGTCGCTGGGTCATTGAAACCAATCGCGAAGACCGGATGACTGCGCGTTACGTCATCTTGTCAAACGGCCCCCTCAATCGGCCTAAGCTGCCAGGCATTCAAGGTGTTGAAACGTTCAAGGGCCATACGTTCCATACCAGCCGCTGGGACTATAACTATACAGGTGGCGATTCCAGTGGGGGGCTGACAGGCCTTAAAGGCAAACGCATTGGTATCATTGGTACGGGCGCCACCGCTGTGCAGTGTGTTTCCCATCTGGCGGAACATGCAGACGAACTCTTCGTCTTCCAGCGCACACCATCGTCCATCGACGTTCGTAATGATCGACCAACGGATGAAGATTGGGTGAAAAGCCTGAAGCCGGGCTGGCACAAGGAACGGTTGGAAAACTTCAACACGCTCGTGTCTGGTGGGTATGCTGACAAGGATCTGGTGAATGATGGCTGGACCGAAATCATTCGCAACCTGTTGTTTTTTGCAAAACAGGATAGCAATGGCGACCTCACACCAGCAAGGATTGCTGAGCTTGCCGAGTTGGCTGACTTCAAGAAGATGGAGCAAATCCGTGGGCGGGTAGATGATGTGATTGTGGACACTGCAACGGCTGAGGCATTGAAACCCTGGTACCGGCAGTTTTGCAAACGCCCCTGCTTTCACGATGATTATCTGGCTGCGTTTAACCGACCAAACGTGACCCTGGTGGACACGGCCGGTCAGGGTGTTGAACGGATCACAGAGAATGCCGTGATTGCAAATGGTCAGGCGTATGAGGTGGATTGTTTGGTTTATGGCACGGGCTTTGAGGTTGGCACCGACTATACGCGGCGCGCGGGCTACGACCTGGAGGGTCGTGACGGCATTACTCTCTCCGGTACCTGGTCGCAAGGAATGCGCACCCTGCATGGTATGCATGTTCGTGGCTTCCCGAATGCTTTCATTATGGGGCCGGCGCAGGCGGGCTTCACTGCAAACTATCCGCATTTGCTGGATGAGCAGGCCCGTCATCTGGCTTACTTGCTGACCCAGGTGAAAGATCGACAGATGACCCGCATCGAAGTTACTGAGGAAGCCGAGCAGGGCTGGGTCGATACAATCCTCAGTAAGGCAACGCTGCGTCAGAAGTTTTTCGAAGAGTGCACGCCGGGCTATTACAATAATGAAGGCAAGGCCAGTGAGCGGGCTGTTCAGAATTCATCCTATGGTGGAGGCTCGGACGAGTATTTCCGCATCCTTGCCGATTGGCGGAGCGAAGGAGGGCTTGAGGGCCTTCAGCTGAGCAGCTAACCACCCCAACTCTCTTGCACAAAGGCGGCTCATTGAGCCGCCTTTTTCATGCTCCCAAGCGCCGCTTATGCATTTGGGGATCGTTTGAGTTTTGTGACCAGATAGAGCGCCCCCCAGGCAGGCAGCTGGATGGCGATCAGATTGGTTGCCATGACCTCGTCAAATGGCAGACCGCGCGCAATCCATATCTGGATATGAAAGAGGGCATGCATGCAAGGCCATGCAGCGCCGACGAGCCCGACAATCCGAAGGTCGCGCCGTACGGCCCAGATAAAGGCGCCCGAGGCCATAAGATAGGTCAGGGCAACGTCGCGAATGAAGTGGAGGTTGAAGGGCCCCATCATCGAGATCCCCGGCGTCGTGTCGTACCAGTATTGAGGCGCAAACCACATCAGAAGAGCGTTGAGCGCGTATATGACCGCGATCAGTACAAGGATAGCTTTGGCCATTGATTGGTTCCTTTTGACGAACGGTTGCCAGACTCTCGCATCCTAACCTTGGAGTTAGTCGCCTAATCGTCGTTCGCAAAGGACTAATTTGAAGATGCAGACAGGAGACAATGACGAAGGAGCAAAACGAAAAAGGTCTTGCTCCTCCTTTTCCCTCAGAGCGTGACCTTCAGGTGATCTGGAACCGCTTTCCTCATCATGTCCGACACAATTGCGCTGGCGGTCCCGCGTGACATTGCCCTGCGCGTCATAAAAGCCAGCACTCTGTTCATAACGCCCGGCACATAGACAGACTTGTTTGCAAGAACAGCCAGGGGTGTGCCGCGGACAACAGCGCTGACCTTCATCGGCGAGACCGGCATTTTGGAGAAGTCGATATCGTCGCGGGGACCGACAGCCGGTGTGTCTGTGGGGCCCGGTACGAGAACGGTGAGGTTAACGCCGGTGTGCCGCAGCTCGCGATTGACCGCTTCCCCCAGATTAGGAATATAGGCCTTTGCTGCGGAATAGTTTGCGCCGAAGGCCGTTCCCTGCAGCACGTCGCCGCGCCTGGCAACGAGAACAAGGTTCAGACCAGCACGGGCCGAATTTTGATCTAACCTTTTTCATCCTGATCTCCTCTTCGCTCTACGGATCGGGCCTGTTCTTTGGGAAATGACCCTTGTATGCGTGAGCGCTGGACATATGTATTAGGACGCTGAAATTGAACACGAGCCTGCGGGCCAGCCTGGTGCAAAAATAGACATCATGAATTGGGATGACCTTCGTCTTTTCCTGGCTACGTCAGAAGCGGGCTCTATGCGAGCAGCCGCGAAGGCGCTTAAAGTCAGTCACACAACCATTTCACGTCGTATCGACGCGCTGGAAACCGATCTTGATACCAGGCTTTTTGATCGCCGAAGTGACGGTTTTGATCTCACCCCTGCAGGTGTTGCCCTGTTGCCGGTGGCACAGGCGATGGAGTCCAATCTCCTCCGGGTTGAACGCCAGGTACATGGGGCGGACAAAGAGCTGGCGGGCCCTCTGGTGGTAACACTGCCGGATATGTTTGCCAGATACCTGATGGCCCCGCTTCTATTTGAATTCATGGAAGCGCATCCCATGATTGAGCTTGAAGTGAATGAAAGCTGGAATGTTTTCGACCTGTCGCGTCGGGAGGCTGATGTAGCAATCCGGTTTACGGACGCGCCACCCGACCACCTCATCGGTCGGCAACTCGGCACGTTCAATCACGCGGTCTATGCGACGCCGGCCTATGTTGAAGAGAAGGGACCGCTGGATGGGAGCACCGGGGCGCGGTGGATTGGCTGGGGAGATGTCGCACATCGAAAACGCTGGGTCGCGTCGAGCCCGTTTCCAAACCTTGCTACCATTGGCCGGTTTGATGATCTGCCGTTGCAGGTAGAGGCCATGAAGGCCGGTCTGGGCATCGGGCTTATTCCGTGTTTTGTGGGCGACGCCATTCCTGAATTTGTACGGCTATCCTCCCCCACGCCACGAAATGGCGTTTGGCTGCTTTCTCACGCAGACCTGCGCTCAACCGCGCGGGTAAGTGCGTTTCGCAAATTTATCATTGAGCGCCGTGACTATTTAGTCGCCCGGGTTGAGGGCGCGCCGTTCACTGAGCCCCAATAATTTGCGCCGCGGGCACTTCGTTGTGCAGCGGGTCTCCCTTGGCAAAAGCAGCGAGGTTTTTGAGAAAGAGCTGCTGCGCGCGGATCGGTGTTCCGTTGGATCTGGAAGATGAGTGAGGCGTGATGCGCACATTCGGGTGCGCCCAGAGTGCGCTTTCTTTTGGCAATGGCTCGGTTTCAAATACATCCAGTATGGCGAGAGCGGGGCGGCTCTTGTCTAACGCATCCAATAGGGCAGCCTCGTCCACAAGGCCCCCGCGACCGATGTTTACGAAGGTCGCTCCTTCCTTCATGGCGGCGAAATAGTCAGCGTTCCCCATGTGTCGTGTTTGATCGTTCAAGGGGCTCGTAAAAACAACCACATCACATTCGCCCAACCGGCTCATCATGTCAGCGGGTCTGATGGTCTCATCCGCATGGGCGCTTGTCCCCGTGCGCTTGACGCCGATGACGTGTGCGCCAAAAGCGCGCGCCCGGATTGCGGTCTCATTACCGATATTGCCGATGCCAACAATCATCCACCGGGTGTTTGCAATTTCGCGAACAGTGAGACCTTCCCACTTTTTCTCTGATTGTTTGAGGTGGCGCTCCGTTATCCGCTGGTACTCTGCCAGCACACTGCCAAGAACATGTTCGGCAATGGCGACGCTTTGAGCGTCCGAATTTGTCAGGCGGATACCCTTCTTTGCAATCTCTACAAAAAGAGGGTGGTCGAAACCAGCCGCCGTGGACTGGACCCACTCGAGGGAAGGCGTGTTCAGTACAAGGTCAACGTAGTCGAACACCCGCTTTGACATGAGAATATCAAGGCTCAGCCAACTGCCCTTTGGATTGATGTCTTCGCGCGCGACGGGTGTGCCATCTCTCGTCAGCGTGCCGTCCCGCTGGAACAGGACCGGTGTGACCGAGCGGATACTGGTGAGCCCTTCTCCAAGCGCTTTGGCCCCATCTGCAGAAATCAGAACTTCCATGTCTCAACTCCTTGTCATCGGATGCACTCTACTCAGAAACCATCTTTCGGCCCCATATCATTTGTCACGATTGCCCCTTAAAGTCGCCCAGAAAATTGGGTAGGCCCATCTGCTATCGGTCGGGGCAAAGTATCGCTGGGGGCGTGATATGAGTGACGAAGAAAAAAGTGTGACAGGAGGGCCGGTGGCTTCGAAAGCCGGGCAATGGAGCTGGGCCTTTTTCGACTGGGCGAACCAGCCCTATTTCACACTCATCACCACCTTCATTTTTGCCCCCTATTTTGCTGCGGGCTTTGTCGGCGATCCGGTCAAAGGTCAGGCGCTGTGGGGATACACGCAGTCGATTGCGGGATTGGCCATTGCGTTTGGCTCTCCCTTGTTGGGCGCGGTTGCCGACCAGACGGGTGCGCGCAAGCCCTGGCTGTTTTTCTTTTCAATCATTTTCGTCGTGGGTGTTTCGCTTTTGTGGTTTGCCGTTCCCGGCGCGCCTGACGGAACAGGCTTCATCATGGCCGCGATTGTCTGTGCAGCGCTTGGAATGGAGTTTGCGCTGGTTTTTTACAACGCCATGTTGCCAACACTGGTGCCTGAGAAACAGATGGGTGTGCTCTCCGGATTTGGCTGGGGGATCGGATATGTAGGTGGCCTGGCGGCGTTGTTTTTTGTGCTCGGGTTTCTGGTTGCCGATGTGGAGACAGGGCTGACGCTATTTGGCATGAGCCCGCTTTTTGGTCTCGATCCGGTGATGCGTGAGGCGGATCGATTTACCGGACCGATGGCGGCACTTTGGTACACGGTTTTCTCGCTCCCGATTTTTCTTCTGACGCCAGATGTTCCCCGCGCACGGATCGGTGCCGGGCGGGCGATTTCGCAAGGTGTTGCGCAGTTGCGCGCGACGCTTGCGAAACTTCCCGCCTTCAAAAACATCGGCCTCTTTCTGATCGCCCGGATGACCTATTATGACGGTCTGTCTGCGATCTTTGCCTTTGGCGGCATTTATGCAGCGGGCACATTTGGGTGGGGCATTCAATCACTTGGCATGTTTGGTATCGTCCTGTCTGTGTTTGCAGCGCTGGGGGCATTCATCGGCGGTTGGATGGATGATCGTTTGGGATCAAAGCGGACAATTCTTATCGCGGTTGTTGGGTTAATCATCGGCACGCTGGTCTCGGTCTCCATCACAGCGGATACGATCTTGTTTGTGATCGAGGTGGCGCCGCGGGCCAGCGGCGCAGCCGACTTCACCAGTATCGGGGAGCAGGTCTATTTGTTGGCGGGGGTTCTGATCGGCATGAGTGGCGGGCCGGCACAGGCCGCCAGTCGCACGTTTATGGCTCGCCTGGCGCCGCCAGACATGATGACCGAGTTTTTTGGACTGTATGCTCTATCGGGCAAGGCCACGAGCTTCATCGCTCCATTTGTCATTGCCGTTGTCACGACCATGGCCGCCAGTCAGCGGGCCGGGCTCTATGTTGTGGTCGTCTTTCTGGTCATTGGGTTTCTGCTCTTGCTGCCGGTCAAAGAAGAGAAAGCCACAAGCTGATGTCATTTGCTTCTTAGGGCACACTCCCCCATGCTTTAGCAAACTGGGGGAGTGATACATGGCCGATGATGCGGAACCGGTACGGGTTCAGGTGCCGGGAGAAGCGAGCGCGCAACTTTTGTCAGCTGTTGGGGGAGAGCCCGCTGATGCGCGGGGTCAGTTTTCCTGGGCGGTGTTTGAATGGGCGCGTAACCCTTACGTGATCCTCATCACGATCTATATTTTTGCTCCCTATTTTTCCAGTCAGATTGTTGGCGACCCGGTGCGCGGCCAGGCGATTTGGGGCCAGATCAACGGCATCGGGGGCTTTATCATTGCCTGCCTCGGACCGTTTCTTGGCGCGATTGCGGATAGTGGCGGGCGCCGCAAACCCTGGATTGCCGTTTTCGTTGTGATTATGGTGTTTGCTACCTTTGCGATGTGGTTTGCCCTGCCGATGGATGGCGGCATTGGCATTCTGGGGGCTGCGGTGCTGGTTATCACAGCCAATGTGGCGTTCGAATTTTCCGCTGTCTTTCACAATTCGATGCTTGCCTATATTGCTCAACACAACAAAGTAGCGGGGCTCTCTGGCTTGGGGTTGGCGCTTGGCAATCTTGGCTCTCTCTTCATTCTTATTTTTATGCTGTTCGCCTTCATGCTGCCGGGGGTTGTGGACTGGGCATTTATTCCCGTCGAGGCGTTGTTCGGACTGGACGTGAGCGCGCATGAAAACAGCCGCATTGTGGGACCGATTGCAGCGGTTTGGTTGGCAGTGTTTGCTTTGCCGCTCATGTTGTTCACGCCGGATGTTGCCTCCACCGGAGCCAATCCACGCGACGCGGTGCGGGACGGTGTTCGCTCCGTCATCCGCACGGTCAAAGGCCTCAAGCACTATCGCAATGTTGCGACCTATTTGTTTGCCCGCATGTTTTACAATGACGGTAAGACAGCGGTGCTGATTTTTGGCGGTGTTTACGCTGCCGGGGTTTTCAGCTGGGGGCCGCTCACGCTCACCGTCTACGGTGTCATATTGTCAATATTCGCGGTCGCGGGTGGTTTTTTTGGCGGCTGGCTCGACAATAAGGTTGGCTCGCGCAACGCCATTCTGATTTCCATCGGAGGCACCTCGTTGGGGGTGCTGCTTGCGGTTTCAATCTCGCCGAACGAGCTTTTCTTCATGCCGTACGATGCGGCGTCAGCCACCCCGGTCTGGTCGCTTCCCTTCTTTCAGACCGTTCCGGAGCTGATCTATGTCACCGTGGTTATTCTGGTGGCGATTTTCATTACGGCGGCCTATGCCAACAGTCGCACGATGCTGGCGCGCATTGCTCCGACCGAGAAGATGTCCGAGTTTTTTGGGCTCTATGCCTTATCGGGAACAGCGACAGCGTTTCTTGGCCCCTTGCTCGTGGGCTTTACAACGGCCTATTTCGAAAGTCAGCGCATCGGCTTTGCCTCGGTGCTGCTCCTGCTTGGCGGTGGCATGATCATCATGTTGTTTGTAAACGATACGCGCGCAGAACTGGCCGAGGTGGACAGGCAATAATTATCGCGGGGTCTCTACTGAGAATGCTGTGGACAGATAGTCAAGAATTTGCTCTCGGTCTTCTTCTTCAAGTTCGCTCATGCCGCCTTCTTCGACCATCCAGTCCAACATCTCATCCCAACCTGCTTTGGTCAGGCGTTGTTGTGCCACCAATTTAATGGAATGGCAGGCACCGCATGTATAGAACACGTCCTCTTTTGCCGGTGCCTCTGGCAAAAGGGCGAAGTCTGGATCGTCTTCCGCGAAGACTGTTCCAAATCCCATAAACCCGATTACGATTGCGAAAACAACAATCCGCCTCATGTGGTCACCGTGAGAGCAATGCGGTGAAGGCTGTTGTTCAGATATCCTTTGGGGTTCCAGTCGATGGCGAAAGGTTGCGCGATGCCTTCACTATCGGTTGCTCGCGCCCATATCTCGTAATAGCCATCCTGCGGGAAGGTGAGATCAACCTGCCACCGCTGCCAGGAGAAAGGGTTGGGGGGAGCGCTCAAATCGGCTGGAATCCATGTCGCGCCGAAGTCCATTGAAACGTCGACCGATGATACAGCGCGATCTCCTGCCCAGGCATGACCCCTTACTTCCGTTTCGCGGCTGCTGTTGTTGATGACTGTTTTTGTTTGAGGAAAAGTGATGAGAGATTTTACCGGCATTGATTCAATGATGCGGAAATCCTCTTTGGGAACACGGGTCCCGGGTTCAACCGGGTAGGCGGGCACCCGGTAGGACTTGCCGGTCATTTTGGTGCCGTCATGTACCTGATCGCGGATCTCAATGCGCTCTAGCCATTTCTGGGAGGCTGACCCCGGCCACCCTGGAACAATCAAGCGTAATGGAAAACCGTGCAGGGCAGGAAGAGGTTCACCGTTCATCTCAAAGGCGATGAGCGTATGGGGGTCCATTGCCTTGGCAATCGGAACACCGCGCGAAATTGCCTGCTTGTCGGGATTGCGGGAGAGGTGATGGTCAGTGGAATAATGTGCGGTATACACGGCGCTGTCTTTCAGGCCAGCGGCTGTCAAAACGTCTCGCAGGCGCACGCCGGTCCATTCAGCGTTTCCGATGGCGCCCAGCGTCCATTGATTGCCGATAGCAGGTGGGTTGAAGCCAAAGCGCCCGTTGCCGCCGCACTCGACCTGCAACTTCAGGCTAACGATTTCAAAATGGTCGCGAAGATTGTCAATGGAGAGGCTGAGAGGTGTTTCAACTTCGCCATCAATGGTGAGTGTCCAGTCGGGCGCCGACATGCGCAGGGCGGTATCAGGTAGCAAACCATTGTTGCGAACAAAATGTCGGGCAGTCGGCGTGACGTCATCATCAAGCAGATGGGCGGGTGTTTCGATGTTTATCGGCCGGTCGTTCAGGACGGTCAGTCCGTCTTTGCCCTGCAGGAAGAAGACCTCTGTTTCATCGGCCAGGGCTGCGGGGATGAGACCCGCTGGAAGGAGCCGATGAAAGGGAAAAGCGGTGCCAAGCAGGGCGGTCATTGTGGCAAGGCCGGCTCCTTTTAAAAACCCCCGCCGGTCGGAATGCGCTTTGCGGCCAAACAACCTGGCGTCGGCTGCAAGGGGGTCGGCCTCATAGAGTTCCCGCAGGCCTCTGGTTTCCTTATGGGGGTCTTTGAGGTCCGGCATCGCATTTCTCCCGTTTTTTACTGTGAAAACCTTACACAAGAGAGGGAGCTGGTCCAGCTCGTTGAGACCACGTTTTGGTGAATTAGCTGCCAGGCCGGTGCCAGCCCCTGGAAACGACCCAGGCGATTTCTTTTGACAGGTTTGGGGCCGCTTTATAGGCCCCGGTCTCCTCTGGTGTGATCCAGGCAAAGTCTGTGTGCTCATCCGACAGGGCGATCATCGTTGTGTCAATGTGAGCAAGAAATGACAGGCCGATCATTGTGACGCCGGGCTCCTGATAGTCCCAGACCGACAGGATGCGAGCCTTTCCGAGACTGAGCCCGGTTTCCTCCCCGACCTCGCGGACGAGCCCGTTATGTGCGGTTTCACCCGGCTCGAGACGACCGCCGGGCAGGTCCCAGAGCCCCGGAAACCGGCTGAGATCCGCGCGGCGCTTGAGCAACAGTAAACGCCCGTCATTCCATAGCTGGAGTTTAACGGCAACGGCGTGGGTGGCGCGGCTCATGTCTTCCATACGGGGGCACCCGAGTGAGTTTGCTAGTGCCGGAAGTGGCGCATGCCGGTCATGACCATGGCAAGGCCTTTTTCATCGGCGGCGGTGATCACTTCTTCATCGCGCATGGAACCGCCCGGCTGAATGACAGCGGTGGCACCGGCTTTGGCTGCAGACAGCAAGCCGTCGGCGAACGGGAAGAAGGCATCTGAGGCGACGACCGACCCTTTGGTAAGGGGCTCGGCGCGGCCTGCAGCCTGCGCCGCATCTTCGGCTTTGCGGGCTGCGATGCGGGCGCTGTCGATCCGGCTCATCTGGCCAGCTCCGATGCCCACGGTGGCGCCGTCTTTTACATAGATGATGGCGTTTGATTTCACATGCTTGCAGACCCGGAAGGCGAATTTGAGGTCGGCCAGTTCCTGAGCGCTCGGCGCCCGTTTGGTGACGACCCTCAATTCCAGATCATCAATCACCCCATTGTCCCTGGTCTGGGCGAGGAAGCCCCCGGCGACAGTTTTGACAAACAGGCCTGGTGTGCGGGGGTCGGGCAGGCCGCCCGTGGTGAGAAGGCGCAGGTTTTTCTTAGCCGAAATGATTTTGCGCGCGTCCTCGTCGGCGTCCGGGGCGATGATGACTTCGGTGAAAATCTTTGCGATCTCTTCGGCTGTCTCACCGTCCAGTGCCTGGTTGAGCGCGATGATGCCGCCGAAAGCAGACACCGGGTCGCAAGCGAGGGCCCGGCGATAGGCTTCAACAAGGCTTGTGCTTTCGGCCACACCACACGGGTTTGCGTGTTTGATGATAGCCACAGCCGGGGAGATGGCGGGATCAAATTCGCCGACAAGCTCAAAGGCAGCGTCGGTATCATTGATGTTGTTGTAAGACAGTTCCTTGCCCTGCAGCTGGGTCGCGGTGGCAACGCCGGGGCGGGTGTCGCCGGTCACATAAAAACTTGCGGACTGGTGAGGATTTTCACCGTAGCGCAGGGTCTGCTTTAGAGAGCCGCCAATGGCCCGGTAGGCCGGGGCCTTTTCTTCAAGTTCGTTGGCGAACCAGTTTGAGATCGCTGCATCATAGGCGGCGGTGCGGGCATAGGCTTTTTGCGCCAGTGCTTTTCGTGTTGCCAGGGTGGTGCCCTTTTTCTCCACGATTTCTTTAACGATCTGATTGTAGTCGGCAACGTCCACAATGACGCTGACATAGGCGTGGTTCTTGGAAGCCGCCCGGATCATGGCGGGTCCCCCAATGTCGATATTCTCGATGCAGGTGTCGTAGTCTGCGCCCTTAGCGACGGTTTCTTCAAAGGGGTAAAGATTGACGGCCAGCAGATCGA
>CAZFHW010000072.1:0-2683 GCA_964518885.1 uncultured Parvibaculum sp.
TTGGGGGCTTAGTTAAGGGGCAGAGGTTGCCGCTTCCCAATCTTTCAAGGTTTCTTCAGCTTTCGCGAGCATGGCGGGGGTCATTTCAGGCTCTATAAGCTCCGCCAGTTCCGGGTCATTTTGTCCGCCAGAACGCGCAATACTCAGCCATGCATAGGCAGCGACCAGGTCTTTCTCAATGCCCTTGCCGAGGTAATACAGGCGTGCCAGACGGGTCTGAGCAAGGGTGTGACCGCGTAACGCCGCCTCATTGAACCAGGAAGCGGCCTTTTCCTCGTTTTTCTCAACGCCGGTGCCGTTGATGTAGAGAAACCCCAGCGCTGCCTGGGCGTCTGCGAGCCCCTGGGTCGCGGCGACTTCAAACCATTGGGTCGCCTCGGCAGGACTGGCCTCAACGCCGGTGCCTTCGACCAGCATGAGCCCAAGATTATAGGCCGCGTCGGGCTGGCCCAGTTTGGCGGCTTTGCGGAAATAGGAAACCGCGAGAGAGAGGTTCTGCGGCCTCAACTGGCCAGCAGCATAGATTGCCCCCATCGAATAGAGCGCTCCAGGATGGCCAGCTTCTGCAGCTTCATCAAAGAACAAGACAGCGCGGGAACCATCTGCCTGTCCGCCTTCTCCAGCGGCCAGCATGTTGGCCAGTTCGAATTTAGCAGGAACGAGGTTTCCCATTGCGGCGATTTCGAAATAGTGGCGCGCCCCTGCGTCGTTTTGCTCAACACCCGCGCCGGTGCGATAGGCCGAAGCCAGAGCGAAGGCTGCGGCATGATTGTTCTGGTCGGCAGACAGACGAAACCAGCGCAGACCTTCCACGTAGTTCGCTTCCATGCCCTCGCCATTGAAATGCATGGTGCCCAGGAGCAGTTGCGCATTGGCGCCGCCGCCCATGGCCAGGGCCTGCAGCCCGTTCAACGCGCCTGCATAGTCACCTGACTGGTAAGCTTTTGCTGCTTCTTCGAAGGTTTGCGCGGAGGCACTCGTCGTCCAGGCCGAGAAGAGACCCAAGCAGAGGGTCAGGACCAGATAGAAGGCAGGGCGTGGAAGGCGAGGCATGTTTGGTCTTTCTCTCATACGCAAAACCGGCTCCACAAAAGAATTCGCCCGTTTGATCTAACTCTTCTCCGACATCGCCTTGTTGAAGGCGGCGACGGCGGCGGCCGGACCCTCTCGGTAAGCCCAAACACCTGCTGAGACGGCCAGGAAGTCTGCCCCGGCAGAGACCAGGGGTGGGGCATTTTCGATGGTGATCCCTCCGACGGCGACACAGGGCACTTCAAACAGCTCTGTCCACCAGGAGAGAATTTCCGGCTCGGCCCTACTTATAGGCTGCTTTGTGTCGGTTTTATGAAAGGCGCCAAAGGCCACATAGTCCGCGCCTGCTTCACCCGCTGTCATGGCCAGATGCCGACTGTCATGGCAGGTCACGCCGATAATGCGCTCCGGCCCCAGGAGCTGCCGGGCTTCCTTGTAGGGGGTATCTTTTTGGCCGATATGCACGCCGTCGGCGCCCAGCTCTGCGGTCAGATCAGCCCGGTCATTGATGAGAAAAGCCGCGCCGTGGTCCTGTGCGATGGGCAGGAGCAGTTCGGTGGCCCGACGGATGGCGTCGGCTTCTGCTGGCGCCTCACCGTCTTCGTGCTTCAGACGCAATTGTACGCAGGCCACGTCTCCGGCACCCAAAGCGGCCTTCAGGGTTTCGGCGAACCCCTGAGGTTCGAGCCGGGGCGGTGTGATGAGATAAAGGCGGCAAGAGGGGGTGGTTTTTTCTGTCATGGGGTCGCTTTTTCGAGCTCTGGCTTCCAGGCGCCCTGGGTCGCAAGGCCGTTCATTGCGGCACGATGGGCAAGGGCGGCTTGTGCCTTGGGTTCGTTCTCTGTCTTGCCGCTCCAGGCCTTAAGGGGGGCTGCCTGAAGGGCGCGGCCATAGGAGAAGGACATTTGCCAGGGGAGATCGCCCAGGGAATTTATGGCATTGAGATGGGCTGTCGCGTCCAGATCTGATTGCCCACCGGAGAGAAAGAGAATACTTGGGATTGCGGCAGGGACTGCGCGCCGGAAGCAATGGACCGTCTTTTCTGCGACTTCTTCAACGCCCGCCCGGTTCGTACATTTACTTCCTGAGATCACCATGCTGGGTTTGAGGACGGTGCCTTCCAGATTGACGCGCTGTTCATAAAGTTCCGCAAAGAGGCTGCGAAGGGTCGCCTCTGTCACCTCATAGCAACGTTCAATGTCATGGTCGCCATCCATCAACACTTCCGGCTCGACGATAGGCACGATGTTTGCCTCCTGACAGAGTGCTGCGTAGCGGGCGAGCGCATGCATATTGGCGCGGATGCAAGCCGGTGTCGGGATATGGGACGCGATGTTGATCACGGCGCGCCACTTGGCGAAGCGGGCACCGAGTTCGTAATATTCGGCGAGGCGGTCGCGCAGACCTGTCAGCCCCTCGGTGATCAGTTCGCCGGGGTGTCCGGCCATTGGTTTTGCACCCTGATCCACCTTGATGCCCGGAATAGTGCCTGACGCCTTGATGAGCTCAACCAGGGGGGTGCCGTCTTTTGCTTTCTGGCGAATTGTTTCGTCATAAAGGATAACGCCGGAAATATTTTCGCGCATTGCGATTTCGGTGCGAAACAGCATTTCGCGATAGCCGCAGCGGTTTTCTTCCGTCGACTTGGCGT
>CAZFHW010000072.1:2783-14206 GCA_964518885.1 uncultured Parvibaculum sp.
GAGACCAGCATGCCCATTTTTGTGAGCATGCCTACATGGCTGGCAGCGGTATCCGTGCCAATATTAAAAGGATCAATTTCGAACGCGCCCAGGGGGCCGTTCCAGACCACGGTTTTGGCGGTTTCAAAATAGCCTGACAGGGTTGCCAGCGTATCGCTGCCTACATCCAGGATCATCTGATCGTCCGGCACGGCGTCGATCGGCACAGTCTGTGTGGCGGCGTGGGCTTTGAACTCACCGGCAATGACAGCGTCGCTTGGCAGAATGATGGTGCATCCGGCGGTGTCGGCTTTTGCCATGATCTCGCGGGCGGTGTCGGCCAGGTCATGCTCGCAGAGGGACTTGCCGACGTTCACGCCCTTGGCGGCGAGGAAAGTGTTGGCCATGCCGCCGCCGATGACCAGAGTATCGACTTTGGTAACCAGATTGCCAAGCAGCTCGAGCTTGGAGGAAATTTTTGCCCCGCCCACAATGGCGACAACGGGATGCTCTGGATTGCCGAGAGCCTGTCCCAGGGCGTCCAGTTCCTGCTCCATGGCGCGGCCTGCATAGGCCGGAAGCAGGTGGGCGATGCCCTCGGTGGAGGCGTGGGCCCGGTGGGCGGTAGAGAAGGCGTCGTTGACGTATATGTCGCCGTTGGCGCTAAGTGCCTGGGTGAAAGCGGCATCGTTTTGTTCTTCACCCTTGTGGAAGCGGGTGTTTTCAAGAACCAGGATGTCGCCGTCGTTCAGGGCGTCGATGGCTGTTGTCGCCGCCTCTCCGATGCAATCATCGGCAAATGTTACGGGCTTGCCGAGAAGCTCGCCGAGCACTTGCACAACAGGTTTCAAGCTCATCTCCGGTTTGGGTTCGCCTTTCGGGCGGCCGAAATGAGAGAGAATGACAACCCGAGCACCTTTTGCGCTCAGGTCTGCCAGTGTTGGGAGCAGACGTTCAAGCCGTGTGGCATCAGACACGTTGCCGTTGTCGTCGAAAGGCACGTTCAGGTCGGCGCGAACAAGCACACGCTTGCCTGCAACGGTTCCTGCGCCAAACAAATCGTCGAGCGTCTTATGCTGGCTCATGAACCGGCTCCTGACTTAGAGAAGTTTGCCCATGGCGACGGCTGTGTCGCCCATGCGGTTGGCAAAACCCCATTCATTGTCATACCAGGAAAGCACGCGGACGAACTTGCCCCCCAGAACCTGGGTCTGTGTCAGGTCAAAGGTGGAGGAGTTTTTGTTGTGGTTGAAGTCAATGGAAACCATTGGTTCGTCAACATATCCGAGCACACCCTTGAGGCGTCCGTCGGCGGCCTTGATGATCGCCGCGTTCACTTCTTCCACAGTGACCGTCCGGCCTGCATCAAAGCACAGGTCGATCAGGGAGACGTTGGGCGTTGGAACGCGGATGGCGGTGCCATCAAGCTTGCCAGCAAGCTCAGGCAGCACCAGGCCAACGGCCTTTGCAGCGCCTGTCGATGTCGGGATCATGGAGACCGATGCGGCACGGGCGCGACGCAGGTCGCTGTGCAGCGTATCAACCGTGCGCTGGTCGCCGGTGAACGAATGGATCGTGGTCATGTAACCCTGTTTGATGCCACAGAGCTTGCTGAGCACCTGCGCAACAGGGGCAAGGCAGTTGGTTGTGCATGAGGCGTTGGACACCACTTTGTGGCTCTTGCGGAGTTTGCTGTCGTTCACCCCATAGACAACCGTGAGATCTGCGTTGGCCGCAGGGGCTGAGATCAGAACCCTTTTTGCACCAGCTTCAAGATGTGCAGATGATTTTTCCTTAGAGGCGAAAAGACCTGTGCATTCCAGGGCAATGTCGATGTCGAGTTTTTCCCATGGCAGTTTTGCAGGGTCACGTTCTGCAATGATCTTGATGGGACCTTTGCCGATATTCATGGAAGATTTCGTGGTTTTGATTTTGCCGGGGAATGGTCCGTGCACGCTGTCGAATTTCAGCATGTGGGCGTTGGCCTCAACACTTCCCAGATCATTGATCGCAACAACATGAATGTCCTTGCGTCCTGACTCTGCGATTGCCCGAAGAACCAATCGACCGATGCGGCCGAAACCGTTGATCGCTACACGAATTGCCATCTTTTAAATCTCCTTGCCCGGAAAGTTTTTCCAAGAACAGTTTTCAAGAACAGGTTTGGTGGCTCGCTTAGAGCCGTTCTTTTGCTGCAGCAACCGCTGCGTCCGCCGTAATATTGAAATGTTGGTAGAGGTCAGCTATCGGTGCGCTGGCCCCAAACGACTGCATGCCGATGAAGGCGCCGTCGAGCCCGATATAGCGTTCCCAGCCAAAGCCGCCCGCGGCCTCAATGGCAATGCGGACTGTGCCTTCACCCAGTGTCTGTTTTTTGTATTCAATGGATTGCTGGTCGAACAGATCAAGACAGGGGGCGGAGACAACACGTGCCTCAATGCCTTCCCCGTCTAAACGGGCTTTTGCTTCCAGAGCGATGCTGACTTCCGATCCCGAAGCGATCAACGTCACTTTTGCCTCACCTTTGGCAGGTGCTAGCTCATAAGCGCCCCGCGCGCACCGGTTTTCGTCCGTGTGTTCGGTCCGGTTAAGCGGCAGACCCTGCCGGGTGAGGGCCAGAATGCTCGGGGTCTTTTTTGTTTCGAGAGCCAGTTGCCAGCATTCGACGGTTTCAACCGCGTCAGCAGGGCGAAACACATTGAGGTTCGGCATGGCCCGAAGGCTGGCCAGATGTTCAACCGGCTGATGGGTTGGTCCGTCTTCTCCAAGACCAATGCTGTCATGGGTCATGACGTAGATAACGCGCTGTTCCATCAATGCCGACAACCGAATGGCTGGCCGACAATAATCTGTGAATACCAGGAAAGTGCCTGAATAAGGGATCAGACCACCGTGGAGTACCATGCCGTTCATGGCGGCTGCCATGGCGTGCTCGCGGATGCCGTAATGGATGAAGCTGCCGGTGAAGTCGTCTGCAGTGACGGCTTTCTGGTCTTTTGAGCGGGTATTGTTGGAGCCGGTCAGATCCGCCGATCCGCCGATGGTTTCCGGCACAATCGCATTGATGACGTTCAGGGTTTCTTCCGAGGCCTTGCGGCTTGCCCAACCGGGCTTGTCGGCAGATAGCTGCTTTTTAAAGTCGATCATGGCCTGCGCGAAACCGGCAGGGAGATCGCCCGCAAGCCGGCGGTCGAATTCTGCCCGCTTGTCTGCGTTCATTGCTGCGTGGCGTTCTTCCCACGCCTTGCGTGGTTTTGAGCTCTTCAGGCCTGCGACACGCCAGGCGTCCAATACGTCTGAGGGGATTTCGAAGGGAGCATAATCCCATCCCAACGCTTTGCGGGTGAGGGCAATCTCTTCTTCGCCAAGCGCCGCACCATGGGACGCGGAAGTCCCGCCTTTGTTAGGAGAGCCGTAGCCGATGGTTGTGCGGCAGGCGATGAGGCTTGGTTTGTCGGTGAGCCGGGCTGCCGCGATGGCTTTTTCGATGGCGCCCGCGTCGTGGCCGTCTATGCGGACGGCGTCCCAGCCAGCCGCTTCGAAGCGCTTCAGGGCGTCACCGCTCTCAGACAGGTTCAAGGCACCGTCGATGGTGATTTCATTGTCATCATAGAGAACAATCAGGCGCGACAGCTTCAGGTGGCCAGCCAGGCTAATGGCTTCGTGGCTGATGCCTTCCATCAAATCGCCATCAGAGGCAATTGTGTAGGTGTAGTGATCAACAATATCCGAGCCGAAGCGGGCTTTTTGGAGCTGTTCGGCAAGAGCCATCCCGACGGCGGTCGAAATGCCCTGGCCCAGAGGCCCGGTGGTGGTTTCGACACCTGCTGTATGACCGAACTCCGGGTGTCCCGGTGTTTTTGATCCGAGCTGGCGAAAGTTTTTGATCTCGTCCAGCGTCATGTCTTCGTAGCCAAGAAGATAGAGCAAGGAGTAGACCAGCATTGATCCGTGACCGGCAGACAGAACAAACCTGTCGCGATCGGGCCAGTTTGGCTGGCGGGGATCATGCTTCATGAATTTGGTGAAAAGCACGGTTGCCATGTCGGCGGTGCCCATGGGCATGCCTGGATGTCCGCTTTTAGCCTTTTGGACCGCATCCATTGAAAGGGCCCGGATGGCATTTGCCATCATTTTGTGTGTTGCGTTCACGTCGGCGGATTCATCCTCTGCGGAGACAGAGGCTGTTGCCGATTGCTCTGATGGCGTCATTTTCAAACTCGTTTTGCCGCGGGTCGCCAGATGTGGCGCCCTGCTCTTCGGCGGGGCGTTGGGTGCTGTTTCAGCGCGACCTGCCCCCCGGCGCGCTTTAGAAGTCCGCTTTGAGCTAATCTCATAAGGAGGACTTCGAATAGCTCTCAGTGGTCAAGGTTCGAAAAGCGAAACACAGATTGAGAGAAAGTGTTGAACGCCAGTCAAAAACAGGTCGAGAACGGCGCCACAATGACCATCTGCCTCCCTAGAGTCAATGTGATTCGAGTGGGCGAAAATTGCAGGGTTTTGTGCTGAAAGAGGCTCTGCTTGATGTCTTTTGACCGCGCCGGACTGCGCAATTTCCAGGTTTAAGCCAAGCGCTTTGGGGGATATCCTGATCTTGACATATGGTGACCCGGGTAGGGTTCCGTGGGAGCTCGCCAAATGGTACAGGACCCCTCAGTTGACCGAGTTTAAGGTGGCCCCTTATTCTGCATGGTTCAAAGAGGCGAAGGCGTTCGCCCGGCGACTTTAGGAGTGATGACAGGCATATGGGAAAGCTCGAAGAAGCAATGAGCGACTTTGGTGCTGTGCTTGACCGGCTGGATGGCGCACTTGGCGGCAGCTCGGTGAGAGCTGAGGCGCGGGGGGCCCTGGAAAGCCAGATCGCCGCGCTGAAAGAAGATCGTGCGCGGTTGGCGGAAGAATTGGACGTAATGCGGGCTGATGTTCGGCGTCTTGAAGGCCTCAATGCGCGCGCCTCTACGGAGATCGGGACGGCACTGAAAGACATAGACAGGCTTTTGGCATGAATGCGGGCCTGGTAGCGCAAAATGCGATGGGAGAATAGAAGTGGGCCAAGTTAACGTTTCCATCAATGATCGGTCCTACTCGGTTGCCTGTGGCGATGGGGAAGAGGACCATTTGCGTGAGCTGGCTCGTTATCTCGATGACCACGTGAGTGAGCTCGCGAAAACGGTTGGGCAGGTGGGGGATGCACGGCTGCTGCTGCTGGCAGGCCTCCTGATTTCTGATGAATATTCCGATGCGCTGGAAAAAGTTGAGGCGCTGACCGCTGAAGTGGCAGCGCTCAAAAAAGCGAGCGACACCCAGTCTGTGCTCGGCGAGCAGGCTGAGGACAAGGTGGCGGCTCTCCTGGGACAGGCCACCGTGCGGATTGGAAAGATTGCGGAGCGCCTGGAAGCCTCCTGATTTCTTTACCTTTTCTTTTTTCTCTTATTTTTCAGGGCGTACATGAGACGCGCAAGCGTGGTATACTATTCATGGGTGCTGCCGGATGCGTTAGGAGCGCTATTGCTCGGGGCCTTACGTTTCTCTAGGGAACTGTCCCTGTGGCGGGCCGTGGCCTGCTGCACACGGTGCCCACCTACTTTGTAGGTCCTCCGAGAATCACTGCTCCGACGGTCCGGTGGGCCCACCTTCTTCTGTATGGTCGTGATCCTTGTGGGCCTGTTTTTGTAAGGCTACAGGATTTTCCAGGATGGGTAGCCAAACCAGAGCTGGCCAAATTTTGAGTTGAATATGTCCGACCATTCCCGGCCTCCCGCACCATTGCCATCTGGTCAGCCCTCCCTGGGGCAAGGCAAGTCTGTGCTGCGCCAGGCCGCATTGGAGGCCCGTGGAAAAGCGCACCGGGCGCTGGGAACCACAGCGGCGGCGGCTTTTTTGGACCATTTCCTTGCTGATATTCAACCAGCACCCACTGCGATTGTTGCGGGTTACTTCCCCATCCGATCTGAGGCTGATGTTGTTCCCCTGCTCGATAAGTTGAGCCAGCTTGGCCATACCTGTGCCCTTCCCAGGGTTTTGGGGGCAGAAAAACCCCTCACGTTTCATCAATGGGAACCGGGAAGTCCAACAGCCTCTGGGCCCTTTGGCACGCGGGTTCCGCTGAGTGATGCGCCTGAAGTCGTGCCAGACATTGTTTTGGTCCCCCTGCTCGCCTTTGATCTTGTGGGGACGCGGCTTGGTTATGGTGGGGGCTTTTACGATCGAACACTCAGCAGATTGCGAAAAGACGGGGCTTGCCTTGCGGTGGGCATCGCCTTTAGCGCACAAGAGCGTGACCTTTTGCCCCGCGACCCTTATGACGAATCTCTTGATTGGGTCGTGACGGAGGTGGGCTGTCGTCGTTTTGAAAGGATGCCTGAATGAGATTGTTGTTTCTGGGAGATTTGGTTGGGCGCGCAGGCCGGGAGGCGGCGATCACCCAACTACCCAGGTTGCGGGCTGATCTTCAGATCGATTTTGCGGTTGTGAATGGCGAAAATGCTGCGGGGGGTTTTGGGATTACCCAGCCGATATGCGACGCGTTGTTTGACGCTGGCGCAGATGTTGTGACGCTCGGCAACCATGCCTGGGACCAGCGTGAGGCGCTGATCCATGTCGACCGGGAGCCGCGGTTGATCCGTCCGCGCAACTACCCCCAAGGGACGCCAGGCAAGGGCAGTGGTCTTTTTGAAACAAAATCAGGGGCCCGCGTTCTAGTCATGAATGTGCTCGGCACTGTGTTCATGAATGCGCTGGATGATCCTTTTGCAAGTGTTGATGAGGCGCTGGAACAGAGCCCTCTGGGAATGATTGCAGATGCCGTGATTGTTGATATGCATGCAGAAGCCACGTCTGAGAAAATGGCGATGGGACACTTTTGCGATGGGCGTGCAAGCCTTGTGGTGGGAACCCACAGCCACGTGCCGACGGCGGATGCCCAGATATTGGATGGTGGCACTGCCTATCAGACCGATGCCGGAATGTGTGGTGATTATAATTCTGTGATCGGGATGGAAAAAGATGAGCCGATCAACCGGTTTGTCACCAAAATCCCAAGTGGCCGTTTCACACCTGCCAGCGGTCCTGCAACGGTTTGTGGTGTTTTTGTTGAAACGGACGATGCAACCGGTCTTGCCAAACGTATTGAACCGATCCGCGTGGGCGGTCGGCTAAAAGCAACAAATCCATTCTGACGCATTCGAATAGGTCCAGTGGATCAAGCACTTCGCAATGGCAGCGGATAAAGAAACGATGGGACGTGGAGAAACGATGGGACGCAGGATGGCTGGGCTCAAGCAGGTATTTACGCAGGATTTGGCGACCATTCGAGATACGCCCATTTTGTGGCCCTTAGCGCTTCTTGTTTTTGTCTCTGACTCGATCAGCTTTGTTTCACTTCGGGCTCTGAGTGTTGTCGTTCCGGCCTGTTTCCTGGTGGCTCTGGTAATACTGATCGTCCAAACGCGCCGTTTTCCAAAACCCTCTATCGGTACCGTTATTGTCTGGCTGGTATTTGTTGTGCTTGTCGGTTTGGCGGCCCTGCAATCCATGAATGTTGACTATGCGAGCGGGCGCTTCGTTAAGCTGGCGAGCGTGTCATTGCTGGCGGTTTTATTTTGGGCATTGGCGGCTCGTGTCTCCGGGCTCTTGGCACTGCGGCCGGTCCTAATCCTTTCTTTGGTCATTGGATTGGGGTGGGCTTTTGTTGAAGGACTGAGTGATGGCGCTATATTTGCGCTTACCCGTGATGTCGCAGAGAACGAAGCTGCTCATGCAGCCAACAGACCGATTGTGTTGTTGGTTGTTTTCCTTTGGCCTGCGACCCTTGCGCTCTCGCAAATTTTGCAGCAGAAGGCGGTATGGCTTTTGCTGCTGCTGACGTTGGGCGCGACGTTCACCACCGAAAGCCAGTCGGCTCAATTAGCGATGGTGGCCGCGTCTGTTGTTTTTGCATTGGCTCTGTTGTTACCGCGTGCTGGCCTGTGGATGGTTGGAATTGGCGGCGTGATTGCGATCCTCGCTCTGCCATTTGTCTTCGCCAGTTTTAATATGATGCTGAACGATGAGTCAGTGTGGGCGTCCAAAATGACTGTGTTGCCGAGGCTTGAGTTGTGGCGTTTTGTGTCGGAAAAGATTGTTGCTCAACCCTTGTTGGGATACGGGTTGGAGGCAGGTCGGTTTATGCCTCTGGATGACATGACGCAGCAGTATTTTGGTGGCACGCACATGCATCATCCGCACAATGCGATATTGCAAATTTGGTTCGAAATGGGGTTGTTGGGGGCGGTGGCGATAGCGCTTGGCTGGGCACTCTTGGTTCGACAGATTGGCGGTTTGGCCCCACAATCCCAGGCCTATCCGCTGGCTGCGGCCACTTGTGTTTTGATTGTGGGCACTGTGTCTCATGGCCTGTGGCAAACATGGTGGTTGAGCGCGCTGACGGTCGTGCCGTTCTTCTTTGCGATTGCGCTTGCTGGTGAACCAAAACCCAAAAAATAACCCCGCCCGAGCACAGGGTGGTGTGCTGGAGCGGGGTGTTTTTGACACCGTCGGGGATCAGACGGTGTTAAAAACTCTGGCCCAAAGCGGGTGGCGGGATGGGACCAGAGCATTCGTCCCCCAAGGCGAGACTGCTTGGGACGAGACCATTTGGGATTAGAGCTTCTTCACTTCCTCCAGAAACTTTTCAACTTCGTTGCGTAATATCTCGGATTGTTCGCCGAGCTGACCGGAGGTTTCTTGTACTTGGGTGGCGGCTTCGCCGGTTTCTGTGGCCGCTGTGGTCACTGTCGCAATGTTTTCCGAAACGTCACGGGTGCCCGTGGCAGCTTCTTGGACATTGCGGCTGATTTCCTCGGTTGCGGAACTTTGCTGTTCGACAGACGCTGCGATCGCGGTGGTTATGTCATTGATCTTTCGGATTGTTGTCCCAATAGACCCAATCGCGTCGACGGCTCCATTCGTTGCCTGCTGGATTGTCCCGATCTGAGCTGCGATTTCCTCGGTTGCTTTGGCCGTTTGAGCTGACAGTTCCTTCACCTCTGAGGCAACAACGGCAAACCCTTTTCCAGCCTCTCCGGCACGAGCCGCCTCGATGGTTGCGTTGAGGGCCAGCAGGTTTGTCTGGCTTGCAATGTCTTGTATGAGGTTCACCACATCGCCAATTTTCTCTGAAGCTTCCGCAAGACCCTGGATCGTGGTGTTGGTGTTCTCAGCCTCTACAACGGCTTCCTGAGCGATCCGTGAGGAATCCGCAACCTGGCGCGTGATCTCCGTAATTGAGTTCGACATTTCCTCCGCCGCACTTGCCACGGTTTGCACATTGGTCGTGGTTTCTTCGGCGGCACTGGCAACGGCGGTCGCCTGCTTGGTGCTTTCTGCGGCCGTGGCGGTCAATGTGCTGGCCATGCTCTTCATCTCTTCCGCCGCGGTGGCGACACGTGATACGGCGCCCCCTACATTGGTCTCAAAGTTGGAGATCGTGTTCTGGAAACTGGTTACCACGCTCCAGGTAACCATGGCTCCGATATAGACGCCGTTATTGTCATGAACAGCGGCCACGCGGAGATCCAAAATCTCTGGTCCCAGCTTGATTTTTGCGTTGTGAGGAAGGTTTGAGGGGTCCCCAAGGAGCTGGCGCTGATGCGAGGGGGCTTTATGAAACACATCAATACAGACGCCCAGCATGTTTTCTGGATCGACTTCGCGAGGCAGGTGTTCGCGCACTGTCTTCAATGTGTCGATGCTGGTCTGGTTGATATAGATGATTTTGAGATCGACCGGATCGGCCATCATCACGTTGATCGGCATATTGTCCATCATCGTGGTCAGCATTTCGTGGGTCAATGTCTCGGGTGCTGATCTGATCTGTTCCACATTATCGGGTACCGCCGCTGCAGCACTTTTGCGAAGATTGAACATGTTTGCCCCCCCTTTGGGCCCTGGTTGTCGAAATTCGGTTTCCACCATCGGTGCAACGTTCAGGGTGTCATTTTGAAATGCACTCATAAGTTGCTGTATTTCAAAAAACTAAACCTAAGGTAGTAAATGAATACTTAACGTTTTACGAAAATTGTTATTCTTTTAAGGGAAGTGGGATGCTTCAGCCTATGGTTTTTGCGACGCAGTCTGCCTATAAAGGCACAAATCGGCGCCCTATGATGATGCGCTGCACCACCCTTTACTGTTGAGAGCTCGGGATAAAATGGCGGGACATTCCAAATTTAAGAACATCATGCATCGCAAGGGCGCCCAGGATAAAAAGCGCTCCAAGTTGTTCTCCAAACTGGCGAAGGAAATTACCGTTGCTGCCAAAATGGGGATGCCTGACCCGGATCATAATCCGCGCTTGAGGACAGCCGTTTTTGCGGCCCGCGCACAATCCATGCCCAAGGACAATATTGAACGCGCCATCAAGAAAAGCTCTGAGCAGGGCGGCGAAAACTACGAAGACATGCGCTACGAAGGCTTTGGCCCGGGTGGGGTCGGTGTGATTGTTGAGGCGTTGACCGATAACCGCAACCGAACGGCGAGCGAAGTGCGCGCGATTTTTGCCAAATGCGGCGGTAATCTGGGCGAAACAGGCGCTGTTTCCTTCATGTTTGAACGGGTAGGCTCGATTGAGTATGCGACCGATGCTGCCGATGCTGACGCTATGTTCGAGGCGGCCCTGGAAGCAGGCGCAGAGGATTGCCAGTCTGATGAGGACGGTCATGCGCTGATCTGCAATGCTGAAAGCCTGCACGAGGTCGTTTTGGCGCTGGAAAAATCATTTGGCCCGGCCCGAGCTGCGCAGATTATCTGGAAACCGCTCAATACGATTGATGTCGAAGGGGCGCACGCTGAAACTTTGGTGCGCCTGCTCGATTTGCTGGACGATTGCGATGATGTGCAGCAAGTTTATGCGAACTTTGAAATGTCTGATTCGGTGCTTGAGCAAATGTCTTCCTGAGGGGGCTTTGCTGGACGGTGAGCCGGGCTTTCTGACTAGAGCAGCATAAACACGATCAAATTCTCTGAATTCAAATGATCCCATCTGAATGTAGATTTGATCCGTCCGGACTGACATATGACCGAGACCATTCGATTGCTGGGACTTGATCCTGGATTGCGCGCCACCGGTTGGGGGCTGATTGATGTCACCGGCAATCGGCTTGCCCATGTTGCCAATGGCACCGTGACGTCTAATGCGTCGCTCTCGCTTGCAGAACGATTGGTGCAGATCGAAGAAGGTCTGATTGAGGTCCTCCGCATCCATGAGCCTGCGTCGGCAGCCGTGGAAACAGCCTTTGTGTCCCGCGATCCGTCAGCCGCTTTGAAACTGGGGCAGGCCCGTGCGATAGCCCTTCTGGTCCCCGCCCGCGCGGGGCTTGAGGTCGCCGAATACGCGCCCAACAAGATCAAGAAAACAGTGACCGGCTCCGGGCATGCGGGAAAACAACAGATCAAAATGATGGTGG
>CAZFHW010000073.1:0-4278 GCA_964518885.1 uncultured Parvibaculum sp.
GTATCAGGGCGGGTATGGCACGGCGAGCAGCGACGGCATGCTGCATGCCGGGGCGTTCAACTGGACCTACACATTGGGGGGGGGCCTGACCGACCCCTGGGCCAATGGCGCAACCACCGTGCTCTACACGGGCGAGAGAGATATTCAGGTCTGGCCGCGCCTGTTGGAGCATTACAAGGCAACTTTGTTTGCCGCCGTTCCCTCCCTCTATCGGCAGATCCTCAAATATTGCGATCTCTCCACCGTTGATTTGAGTTGTTTTCGCCATGGCCTGACAGCGGGGGAAGCGCTGTCCGCAACGCTGCTCGACAATTGGCGACAGGCGACCGGGACTGATCTCTACGAGGCGCTCGGCATGAGCGAATGCTCTACTTACATCTCGACCGGCCCGGAGATGGAAATCCGGGTGGGCAGTCCAGGCCGCCCGCAGCCTGGACGCTCCATCGCCGTTTTGGATGTGAACGAAGGTGACACGCCTCTTCCCGTCGGCGACATCGGCATGCTCGCCATTCACCGCTCAGACCCAGGCCTCATGCTTGGATATTGGAACCGGCCCGAGGAAGACACGATAGTTTATCGGGGTGACTGGTTCATTGGCGGGGACCTCGCCCGTTTTGATGGCGACGGCTATCTTTGGTACGAGGGGCGCGCTGATGATGTGATGAACGCCATGGGCTACCGCGTCTCGCCCCTGGAAGTTGAAACCGTTTTGAGCGCTCATGACGCGATTGCGGAAGTGGGGGTCTGCGAAGTGACAGTGCGCACCGACGTGTCGATCATCGCCGCCTTTGTGGTGCCCAAAGACCCGGGCGACGGGGATGCCGCGTCAATCCTCACTCACGCCGCAGAACACCTCGCGGCCTACAAGTGCCCGCGCGAGGTAATTTTTGTGGAACACCTGCCCCACTCCGCAAACGGCAAACTGCTGCGTCGTGAGCTAGCGCGAAGCTACAAGAGTTCAAAAATCTAGAGTGTTGCCAGGAAAAGTGGGAACCGGTTTTCCGTCCGGAAACACGACAACAAATCAGAGCGACTGCCCGTCATCGATCGATAATACAGTCCCGGTCATGCCCCGGCCTTGCGCGGAGGCGAGCAACAGCAACATGCCATCCAGATCGCTGTCCTGGCCCAACCGGCGGCGGGGCCAGGATTTGATCTGCTTCTTGCCACCATCCGTGCCAAACCACTCGCTGTTGATTTCTGTCTCAATGTAACCCGGACAGATCGCATTGACGTTCACCCGGTAGCGCGCCCACTCGTGCGCCAGCGACTGGGTCATCATCGCGAGACCAGCCTTTGACATGCAATAGGTGGCAAGGGCCGGAAGCACCGTGTGGGCGCCCATGGAGGCTATATTGATGATGCTGCCCCCTTCGCCCCGCTCAATCATCTTCTTGCCAACCCGGGTCGCCATAAAGAAGGCGCCGCGCAGATTGGTGGACATGACCCCGTCATACTGTTCGGGTGTGATATCGACGGCGAAGGCCTGCACGTTCATGCCCGCATTGTTCACCAGAATGTCGATGGCCCCGAATTCGCTCTCAGCCGCCTGCACACATTGTTCGATGGAGTGAATGTCCGTCACGTCAAGCTGGACCGGCAGCACACGCCCGCCGCTTTCCTTGAGCTCGGCAGTCAGGCTCTCGAGCTTCTCAACCCGGCGCCCGGTCACCACAAGGGTGGCCCCCGCAGCCGACAGAATTTGCGCAAAGCGACGGCCCAGACCACTGGTGGCCCCGGTGACAATGGCGACCTTGCCCGTCAGGTCTTGTGTGGCAGCTGCAGAAAAAGTCATCCCAATCTCCCCATCTTGATAAAGCCCGCGCATCCTATGGCTCAAGAAACACCAGTCAAGTGATTGTGAGACCTGGACTTTTGCGTGCGAGGGATTCCCGCGTCATACTTGGCTCAACACAAACCGAATCCAAAAGAGCAATCACATGCAACTCGACGTCATTTCAGACACTGTCTGTCCCTGGTGCTACATCGGCAAACGACGGCTCGACAAAGCGATCTCAAGCTGGGACCGCAAGGATGTCGAGATCGACGTCACCTGGCGGCCTTATCAGCTCGATGCCACCATCCCCGCTGAGGGCGTAGACCGGCAGAAATATTACGAGCGAAAGTTCGGCACCGAACGCGCCAAGGAAGCCGGCAAGGTCATTGCTGAACTTGGCGAGCAGGAAGGCATCCATTTCGCCTTCGACAAGATCAAACGCTCGCCTAACACGCTCGACAGCCACCGGCTGGTGAAATGGGCCGGGACCGCTGGCGTGCAACTGGACGCCGTGGAGCTTCTCTTCAAACGCTATTTTGAGGAAGGCGCAGACATTGGCCAGCATGAGGTGCTTATCGAGGTCGCCACGGATATCGGCATGGATGTCGATCTGGTGCGCGAACTGCTAGCCACCGACACCGACCGCAAGCACATCGAGTATGAAGATCACATGGCGCGCGAGATGGGCGTGACCGGCGTTCCCTGTTTTCTCTTTGAACAGAAATTTTCTGTTGTCGGCGCTCAGGACGTTGAGACCCTGACCAAAGTGTTCACCCGCGTACAGACCAGATTGATTGAGAAGGCAAGCTAAGGCGCGCTTACGCCTCAACTGTTTCCTTGGCGATCTCCGCGAGCTTGCGGGCAAGGCGGAAGGAACCCTCGAGCCTGTCTTCGGGCAAGTCCCAGGCGCGCTTGAACACCAGCTTATGGTCTGGCCGCAACTTGGCGCGGTCGCGCTCATCATTGATGAACTCCACCAGCCCAACCGGATTGGCGAACTTATTTTTGCGGAAGGTGAGCACACACCCTTTCGGACCCGCATCAATTTTCTCAATCCCGGCGGTGCGACAGAAGCCTTTGATTTCCACAATCTTGAGCAGTGAGTCGACTTCTTCAGGCAGTGGACCAAACCGGTCAATCAGTTCAGCCGCGAACGCATCAACTTCTGCGCGCGTTTCAACTTGCGAGAGGCGGCGGTAAAGCGCCATGCGGGCATCCAGATCAGCGACATAATGATCGGGGATCAACACCGGCGTGCCCACATTGATCTGCGGTGACCATTGATCGTCGCCGTCATTCTCGTCGCCACTGAGCTGCGCCACAGCCTCTTCCAGCATTTCCTGATAAAGCTCAAAGCCCACTTCGCGGATGTGACCGGACTGTTCATCTCCCAGCAGATTGCCAGCGCCGCGAATATCGAGATCGTGGCTCGCCAGCGTAAATCCAGCACCCAGACTGTCGAGCGACTGCAGAACCCGCAGGCGTTTTTCAGCGTTCGCCGTCATGGGGCGGTTTGCAGGCGTGGTGAAATAGGCATAGGCCCGTGACTTGGAACGCCCCACCCGACCCCGCAACTGATAAAGCTGCGCGAGCCCAAGCATGTCAGCCCGGTGAATGATCAACGTGTTGGCGGCAGGAATATCGAGCCCGGACTCCACAATTGTAGTGGCCAACAGCACATCATACTGCCCGTCATAGAAGGCGGTCATTTTGTCTTCAAGTTCGCTCGGGTTCATCTGCCCGTGGGCGGTAACAAATTTCACTTCCGGAATATGCTCGCGCAAATATTCCGCGATCTCACTGAGGTCGGCAATGCGCGGACAGACATAGAAACTCTGCCCCCCGCGATAATGTTCCCGCAAAATAGCCTCACGCACCACAACCGGATCAAACGGCGTCACATAGGTTCGCACCGCCAGCCGGTCGACAGGCGGTGTGGCAATGATCGACAGTTCCCGCACGCCCGAGAGCGCAAGTTGCAGCGTCCGGGGGATCGGCGTCGCGGTGAGCGTCAGCACATGAACGTCCGTCCGCAACTGTTTTAGCCGCTCCTTGTGAGCAACCCCGAAATGCTGTTCCTCATCGACAATCACCATCGCCAGATCATGAAACTTGATGCTCTTGGCCAGCAGCGCATGGGTGCCGATGATAATATCAAGCTGCCCATTGCTCAGCTCTTCCTTGGTGGCCGCCGTTTCTTTTGCATCAACCAAACGAGACAATCGACCAATGCGCACCGGCAGGCCCTTAAAGCGTTCGACAAAGGTTTTGTAATGCTGGCGTGCAAGCAAGGTCGTCGGTACGACCAGCGCCACCTGCTTGCCTTCCAGAGCAACAAGGAAGGCCGCGCGCAGGGCAATCTCGGTCTTACCGAACCCCACATCGCCACAAATGAGCCGATCCATGGGACGCCCTTTGCCAAGGTCATCAATCACGTCCTCAATGGAACTCAATTGGTCTTCGGTTTCTTCAAACGGGAAGCGGGCACAAAACTCCTCGTA
>CAZFHW010000073.1:4378-14143 GCA_964518885.1 uncultured Parvibaculum sp.
AACTCAATTGGTCTTCGGTTTCTTCAAACGGGAAGCGGGCACAAAACTCCTCGTAGGCACCATCCTGCGGCAGGATCCGGGGAGCCTCTTTCAGTTCGCGAGCGGCAGCGATCTTGATCAGCTCGCTGGCCATCACCTTGATGCGTTCTTTGAGCTTGGCCTTGCGGGCCTGCCAGCCGGTGCCCCCCAGCCGATCAAGTTGCACCACCGCATCGTCCGACCCATAGCGCGACAGCAATTCGATATTCTCAACCGGCAGGAAGAGCTTGTCGCCGCCATGATAAACAATCTGCAGGCAATCGTGGGGAGCCCCCGTCACCTCAATGGTTTGCAGCCCATCAAAACGACCGATCCCGTGGTCCACATGCACAACCACATCTCCGGGGCTGAGGCTCGCCGCTTCTGTGAGGAAATTGTCGGCACGCTTTTTACGGTGACGATGAACAAGCCGGTCGCCCAGCACATCCTGCTCGCTGATGACTGCCAGCTCATCGGTCTCAAAGCCCGTCTCCAACCCAAGCACCAGCAGATGCACCATCGCCGGGTTGGCGGACATGACACTTGCCCAGTCATCTGTCAGAACACAGCTTTTGGTCCCGTGATCTTGCAGAACACCCTGCAGGCGTTCTCGTGCCCCAACACTCCAACTGGCAATGACAATGCGTTTTCGTGAAGCCCGCAACGCGCGGATGTGCTGGCCCAGAGCATCAAAAATATTGACGCCTTCCTGCTGGCGTTCCGGCGCAAAACTCCGGCCCTCTTTCACTCCCAGATTGACCGAGGTTTCGCTTTCGGGCGATGCAAAAGGCGTAAAGACACGAGATTGCCTGTCCGCCAGCGCAGCCGTCCATTCTTCTTCATTGAGGTACAGGGCTTCTGGCGGGAGAGGTTTGAAACTGGTGCCTTCAATGCTCTTCATCTGCAAGGCGGTTTTGCGTGCGTTGTAATAGTCGGTGATCAGGTCCAGGCGCGCGGCCCGTGCGTCATGTACCAGCTGGTCCAGCGTCACCATGGAGCCCGGCAGATAGTCAAACAGTGTGTCGAGGTGATCGTGGAACAGCGGCAACCAGTGTTCCATGCCAAGATGTTTACGGCCTTCACTCACCGCTTCGTAAAGCGGATCCGCGTCGGAGACCGCACCAAACGTGGCGACATAACCTGCTCTAAACCGTCTGATCGCTTCACTGTCCAGATGAATTTCGCTGGCAGGCACGAGATCAATGCGGTCGCACTTGCCAATGGTCAGCTGGTTCTCGGCATCGAATGTGCGAATGCCGTCCAGGGTGTCGCCAAACATGTCCAGACGAAACGGATTGTCGCCATCGGGCGGATAGAGATCAACGATCCCACCCCGTATCGCGTATTCGCCCGGCTCGCGCACAGTGCCGGTGCGGTCATACCCGTTGACGGTGAGATATCGCGTCAGCCCATCCAGATCGATGCGGTCGCCCACCTTGGCGGACCACACACCCTGCTCCAGCAACGCGTGCGGCGGCACTCTTTGAAGGGCTGCATTGACCGTGGTGAGCACGACCCGAGGACGGGCCGTCTCTCGTCCCTTGATAAGAGATCCAAGCGTCGCCATGCGGCGCGCGACAATTTCGGATTGTGGCGAAACCCGGTCGTATGGCAGGCAGTCCCATGCGGGAAATCGCAATATCTCGATGTCAGGAGCAAAAAACGAAAGCGCTTCGGCAAGCGCGGCCAGGCGTGCGTCGTCCCGGGCGATATGCAGCAGCGGTTGGCCTGCATCCGCACCGCTGGTGGCACGCACCAGGTCCGCAATCACCAGGGCGTCATAGCCTTCGGGCGTTTCGCCAACCGTCAGGGCACCTTTGGCAGACAGAATACGATCTTGAAGCGTCACGAGGGTTACTCAGTCTTTGGGTCGTTGTCAGAACGGCCAGAGGGTTGGTCGGAGGATTGACCAGAGGGTTGACCAGGGGGTCGAGGCACAAGCCCGTCCATAAAATCAAGCGCACAAATGCGTCGATAAAGAGCGGTATCAAATTCTTTCGGCACCGGTTCCCGCTCCGAGATCCAGGCATACACGGTGTTGTCGGTCTCCTCTAGAAGAGCTTCGAACAGGTCGAGGTCGGCTCTGTCCAGGTCCGCTATATGGGTATCAGCAAACTTTCCCATGATAAGGTCCATTTCCTTGATCCCTCGGTGCCAGGCCCGGAATCGCAGTCGCTTCCGGCGCACGTCCAGCGTCTCGTCGCTCATCGATTTTCCTCAAACTGTGTAGGGAGGGGATATATACGGTTAGGGTGCGTCTGTCAGCCTGATCCGGTCGCGCCAGCCCCTCAGGTTGGGTATGATAAAGCCTCCTTGCGACCAGTTGACGGGATACCATGCGGCCAGAAGTCTTATTTCCTCTCTTTGCGCCCTCTTCGCGCCTGCCGGGCATTGGCCCGCGGCTCGAAAAGCTGCTGGCAAAACCTGTGGGCACCCATGTGATTGACCTGTGCTGGCATCTGCCCGTGGGGCTGATCGACCGGCGCAACCGGCCCAAGATTTCTGAAACCGTAGACGGCGAGATCGCCACACTGGAAGTGGATGTGGGAACCCACATCGTGCCCCGCAACAAGCGCCTGCCCTACCGGGTTCATGTGTCCGACGAGACCGGGGACATGCAGCTGATCTTTTTCCGGGCACGAAACGACTATCTGCAGAAGGTTCTGCCCGAGGGAAGCCGCCGGATCATTTCAGGTCGGGTGGAGTATTATCAAGGCGACCCGCAAATGTCGCACCCTGACCACATTGTCGATGCGAAAAACCCTGGGGATATGCCTCTGCTGGAGCCGATCTATCCCCTGACCGCCGGTGTGTCGCTGAAGGTGATGGCAAAGGCCGTGCGCGGCGCCCTCGCCCTCGTGCCCCCATTGCCGGAATGGCAGGAGCCCCACTGGCTGGAGCGGGAGAAGTTTCCCCCGTGGAACGAGGCATTGGCCGCTGCCCATGCCCCGAAATGTGAAGCCGACATCGATTTTTCCTCGCCCGTGCGCCAGCGCCTCGCCTACGACGAATTGCTTGCCAATCAGCTGGCACTCGGCCTTGTGCGCAGCCGTATGCGGGACCGCAAAGGCCGCCCCATTCAGGGGAATGGCGATCTGCGCGATCAGGTGCTCAAAAACCTGCCCTTCAAGCTCACCTCCTCCCAGACCATGGCATTGGCCGAAATTTACGGCGATATGGGGGCTGATAAGCGGATGCTGCGGCTACTGCAGGGGGATGTGGGCAGCGGCAAGACCCTGGTCGCCCTGATGGCGATGCTGAATGCCGTTGAGGCGGGCACCCAGGGCGCCATGATGGCCCCCACCGAAATACTCGCCCGACAGCATGCAAAGAGCCTGGGAGCTCTGTGCGAGGCCGTGAACGTCCGGCTCGCTATTTTGACCGGTCGCGACAAGGGCAAAAAACGTGAGGCTCTGCTGGAGGCTTTACGGGCGGGCGAGATCGACATCCTGATCGGCACCCACGCCATCTTTGAGGGCGATGTGATTTTCAAGGATCTGGGGCTGGCCGTTGTTGATGAGCAGCACCGGTTTGGCGTGCATCAGCGCCTGCAGCTCTCCAGCAAGCCGGAGAACAACATTCCGGCCGATGTGCTGGTGATGACGGCAACCCCCATTCCGCGCACCCTCTCCCTCACCCATTATGGTGATATGGACGTGACCCGGCTGACGGAAAAACCGGTCGGGCGTCAGCCTATCGCCACCCGGGCCCTGCCCCTGTCCCGCCTGGATGAAGTTGTTGAAGGGGTTGGCCGCGCCCTCGAGGGGGACGCGCGGGTCTATTGGGTCTGTCCGCTGGTGGAAGAATCCGAAAACCTGGATGTCGCCGCTGTGCAGGACCGGGCTGCGTCCCTGACAGCAATCTTCGGGGACAAAGTCGGGCTCATCCATGGCCGCATGAAGGCCGCCGAAAAAGACGCCACCATGGCGCGCTTCCAGTCCGGTGAGCTGACCCTGCTTGTCGCCACCACGGTGATTGAAGTCGGAGTCGATGTGCCCGAGGCAACCGTCATGGTGATTGAACATGCCGAGCGCTTTGGCCTCTCCCAGTTGCACCAGTTGCGCGGGCGCGTGGGCCGGGGCACGGAGAAATCAAGTTGCCTGTTGCTCTATCTCACACCGCTCGGCGAAACCGCCAAGGCGCGCATCAACATCCTGCGTGAAACCGAAGACGGGTTTGTCATCGCCGAGGAAGACCTGAAACTTCGCGGCGCAGGAGAGGTTTTGGGCACACGGCAGAGCGGCCTGCCCGATTTCAGATTGGCGGACCCGGTGGCCCATGCAGGTCTACTGGAAACGGCGCATGATGATGTGCGGCTGATCTTGAATAAAGACCCGACCCTCAAAACCGAACGCGGCAAAGCGTTGCGCACCCTGCTCTATCTTTTTGAGCGCGACGAAGCGATCCGCTATTTGGACTCAGGCTGAGGGAGTTTCGGCTGATCTGACCCGTCGGTCTCGTCTGACCCGTTATTGTGAGGCGGCTCCACGAGGCCTGCGGAAATAACCAGCTTGGCCGCTTCTTCCACGCTCATATCAAGAATGGTGATGTCGGAGCGCGGCACAAAGAGCAGAAACCCTGAAGTGGGATTAGGCGTGGTCGGCAGGAACACGCTGACGAGCTTTTCGTCCGTCGGCGCCTTGTCCAGCACCTCGCCTTTGGTCTGCGTGGTGACAAAGACCAGAGCAAAAAGGCCCCGGCGGGGGTATTCGATCAGACCAACGTCACGGAACGAGTCCCCATCCTGGGAGATAACCGTCTCAAATATCTGCTTGAGCGCGTTGTAGATATTGCGAACAACCGGCATCCGGTCGACCAGCCGTTCGCCCAGACGCAAGATACGCCGACCCAGGAAATTCGCCGTCAACGCCCCCAGAAGGGTCAGACCGACCAGCATGATGACCACGCCGAGACCTGGCACGGTGAACGGAAGAAAGTTGTCCGGGTGGTATTGATCTGGAACAAAACTGACAATGTATTCGTCGATAAATTCGATAAACCAGCGGGTCAGATAAATCGTGATCCAGATCGGCGCGGCAACCACCAGCCCGGTCAGGAAATAAGTCCGCAGGCGCGCGACAATTCCTGCCTTTTTGCTCGGCAGTAATATCGAATGAGGATCATTTTCGGGATCGGGGGTCATCTATATTCGCCTATTGCCCTAGCGGCACCCTATGCCATCTCCAGATTTCTTCGCTTATTGCCCTAAGGGCACCCTTTACCATCTCCAAACTTTCATGTCAGAAATATGTAGGAACTGCCAAAACGGGGAGAATAAAAATGTCTGACAGCAAAGCAGGCGTCAAGCTGCGCCTTGAGCCTCAGGATGAATACACCCACACGCCGGATGCGGCGACGAATTACAATGAGAGCATGTATTTCAACATGTTCGATCCGGAGCAGAAGATCGGCGGTTGGTTTCGGCTCGGCAATCGGCCAAACGAAGGCTACGCGGAAATGACCGTCTGCCTGTACCTGCCCGATGGACGGGTCGGTTTCATCTATGGTCGTCCAAAGATCGACAATAATGACGCCATGAACGCCGGCGGTCTGTGTTTTGAGGTTGTCGAGCCTTTCAAGCAGCTCAGAGTAACCTTTGAAGGCAAAATTTTGCTGCTCGATAAGCCGTTCGATATGGCCAACCCCTCCCAGGCGTTCAAAGACCACCCCACAGTGCCCTGCACTCTCAGCCTCGACTATGAAGGCGTGTCGCCGATGTTTGGCGGCGAGACAGTGAAAGAGGACGGATCAGCCCTCGACATTGATCCTGAGAAGTCTTTCGCCAAAGCGCATTACGAACAGCACATGGCAACCACCGGAACCATCACGGTCGGTGAGGAGAGCTGGACCGTCTCCGGCTTCGGCCTGCGCGACAAAAGCTGGGGGCCGCGTCACTGGCAGGCGATCAACTGGTACCGCTGGCTGCCGATGAATTTCGGGCGCGATTTTGGAATGATGATTTCCATCGTCACCAATGAGGAAGGCCAGGAGCATCACGGCGGCATGGTCTTGAAAGACGGCGCTTATGACCTGATCGACGAGGTAAAAATCGACACCGTGTGGGATGAGAATTTCTACCAGACGGCGCTCACCGCCAACATCAAAACCAAGTCTGGCGCAAACTATCAGGTGGAGGGAAAAGTCCTCTCCCTCATCCCGCTGCGCAATCGCCGCAAAAAATGCCGATGGCGAGCAGTTGAACACCCGTATCACCGAAGGCATGACCGAATATCGCTGCGACGGCCATGTGGGTTACGGCCTGTCTGAATATCTCGACCAGATCATTGATGGCAGGCCCTCAGGCCTCGCAAAAGATGAGGAAACCGCCTGACATGTCCGACGCGCAGGAAAAGTTTGCAGACGCACTGACCGCCATTGCGTCATCGCATCTGGGAGCCGGAACGCTCACCGACCTGCACCGGCTTTCGGGCGGTGCCAGTCAGGAGACCTGGTCTTTCAAAATCCACACGTCGGAGGGAACGGAGCCTCTCATTCTTCGGCGCGCCCCAGGCGGCGGCGGAAGCAATGCCAGTGGAACTGCCATCGGGCTGGAGACGGAAGCCGTGTTGATCCGTCTGGCGGCAAAAGCAGGCGTCGCCGTGCCCAACGTGCGCTATGTGGCCACGCCGGAAGACGGCATCGGCTCCGGCTTCATCATGAACCACGTATTGGGTGAAGCTCTGGGGTCCAAGATCGTGCGCAGTGACGCGTTCAGCGCCGTTCGTCCAAAACTCGCAACCCAATGTGGGGAGGCGCTCGCCCGGCTCCATGCCGTGCCCATGGCCACCCTGCCCGCGCTGCGGTATTCGCCCGCAAGCGAAGAAATCAAGCGTTACCAGGAAACATACAAGGCGCATGCCCACCCACACCCGGTTTTTGATCTGGCCTTCAAATGGCTATCTGACAACATTCCTGCTGATGACCGGATCACACTGGTGCACGGCGATTTCCGAAACGGCAACATCATGTTCGACCCGGAAACCGGGTTAAATGCGGTGCTGGATTGGGAGCTTGCGCATATCGGCGACCCGATGGAGGACTTAGGCTGGATCTGTGTCAATTCGTGGCGCTTTGGCGGAATCGACAAGCCGGTGGGCGGATTTGGCCTGCGGGAAGAAATGTTTGCAGCCTATGAAGCCGCAGGTGGCCCCGCCGTCGACCCTCAGCGGGTGAAATTCTGGGAAGTACTGGGCACCCTCAAATGGGGCGTCATGTGCACCACCATGTATGAAGCTTTTAAGTCTGGCCTTGATCGCTCTGTAGAGCGGGCCGCCATCGGGCGCCGCTCTTCGGAAACAGAACTTGATTTGCTTTATCTGCTGGCAGCAGACTGAAACAACACCTGCTGGCAGCAGACTGGAACAACGGATCGCAGACAGGAAAATACATGCAAGACTTGCCAACATCTTTGGAAATTATCGACGTGGTGAGTGAGTTCCTGCGCAAGCAGGTTCTGCCTGAACTGGAAGGCCGAACAAAATTTCATGCCCTCGTGGCCGCCAATGCGCTCGATATCGTGCGGCGCGAGCTGGAAAACGCCCCTACCGCAAATGCAGCTGAGCAAGGTCGTTTGCGCGCGCTTCTGGGCACAGACGGCACTCTGGACGAGCTCAATGACCTCTTGTGTCGGCAGCTCGAAAGTGGCGTCCTGGATTTGAAGACCCCTGGCCTCAAAGAGCATCTGTGGACTTCCACCCTGACCAAGCTCTCCATCGATCAACCAAAATACTCTGCTTACAAAAAGGCCATGGCGCAAGAGCGGACCTGAGCTTCCTCTGTCACCAGCTCTTGATGTGGCCGTGCGAAAGAACGTGCTATGGTCCCGACCGCTGGCGCCGAAAGGCCCGCATACAGATACCAAAATCCAGGCAGGGAACGGTTGCATGATGAAGAAAATTGGTTACGGCCTTTTGGGGCTTGTGCTTGTGGCAGCTGTGGCTGCGGCGACGCTCTACATGAACCCGAAATTTTCCCAACGCCTGTTCCTCAAACCATCTGGCGGGTTTGATCTGGCCAGTGTGCCACCTGCTCCCGATTACGCCTCCCCTGATGCCTGGGCCGCTTTGCCTGACCGTCAGGACAATGCCGATGTCGTGCCGCCGGAAAGTGGTGCAATCGACAATCAGGCCACAGCGCTGGTGGATGTCTTTTTTGTGCATCCCACGACCTATTATCAAAGCGACATGTGGAACGCCCGGTATGACGAGCCAGGTGTCACGACCGAATTTCTGGAAGACGGTGTTCTCCGGCATCAGGCGGCGGTGTTCAATGGCAGCGCCAAGGTCTATGCGCCCCGCTACCGTCAGGCAACGCTCTACTCCTTTATGGGCGACGAGCCGGATACCTATGCAGCGCTCACCTTCGCCTATGAGGACGTGGAACGCGCCTTCGACTACTTCATCGAAAACATGAATGCAGGTCGGCCTTTCATTCTGGCGTCTCACAGCCAGGGATCGCTGCATGCGATGAAATTGCTGGAAGAAAAGATTGCTGGCACGCCACTGGCAAACCGCATGGTCGCGGCCTACATCGTCGGCTATTCCATTCCCGAGGAATTGGGCGCTGACGGCATCAACCCATGTGTGAATGAGTATTCAACCGGCTGCTACCTGAACTGGAATTCGCTGACCAGCGACGCCAAAACCACAGGCTGGAAACAGACAACGAAGATATGGATCAATGGCGAGCTGCAACATATTGCCGGTCGTAAAATCACCTGCGTAAACCCGATTGTCGGTATTCTCGGGGCATCTGCTGCTCAGTCAGAAAATTTGGGCGGGCAACCATTTGCGGATGCTGAGGAAGCAATCAGGCCCGTGGTCCCCGGACTGACAGAGGCTACCTGCATCGATGGAATGCTAATTGTCTCGCCCCCCACCGACGATGACGGACTGACGTTCGGCGTCAATGGCGGTGACTATCACATCTACGACTACAACCTGTTCCACATGAACCTGCGCGCAGACATTGCGCGACGGGTTGGAGCCTTCTGGAAACTATAAGGTTTCCCGGCGATCTCAATGTTCTGAGAGCGAACGTTCTGTTGATAGGGGAGCAAACAATGAGCGACCAAAACGGTACCGGCATTCATTGGAGCTTCTGGGCAATCGGCATTGTCGGGCTGATCTAGAATGGGATGGGCAGCGCAAACTTTGTCATGCAGATGGACGCAGAGACAGTCGCGAGGATGCCTGACTCCTATCGTGCAATCGTCGACGCGAGACCCGCATGGGCCACGGCAGCTTTTGGGGTAGCGGTTTTTTGCGGCGCCCTGGGGTGCCTGCTGTTGTTGCTCAGAAAGCCGGTTGCGCTCTATCTGTTCATCGCATCATTCGTGGGTGTGGTCGTACAAATGACCACCACACTTGGACAGCTAGGGGCGACAATCGGTGTCGCCTCCTCACTGGTGGTGGCGATCTTTCTGATTTGGTACACGAAGTACACTCAGGGCAGAAACTGGATCAGCTAGGAAAAGTGGATGGTGGTGAAAATGACCACCCTCTGTCATCCCGGACTTGATCCGGGATCCATTCTGAAGTGACGAATGCCTCGGCCCATAGACCCCGGCTCCCAACAAGTTGGGTCCGGGATGACATCAGGAGGGAGTTGTTCATCTCCCTCCTGAACCGAATTCTGATCAGGCGCCTTCTGCCCCAATGATCGCTACAGAGCACACGTTCTGTGAGGGTCCACCACCCAGATTATGCGTCAGGCCGATCTTCGGGTTCGGCAATTGCCGTTCCCCTG
>CAZFHW010000074.1:0-7629 GCA_964518885.1 uncultured Parvibaculum sp.
AGAAGAAAAATCAGATCCACAGGCTGGTCATCAACGGAATCAAAACTGATCGGCGTTTCGAGGCGGGCAAAAAGTCCGTGTAATGTAGTGAGCTCGGCGAGCTTGCCGTGCGGAATAGCGATACCTTGGCCGACACCTGTCGAACCCAGCCGCTCACGCTCCAGCAGCGTCTCAAAGATCGCCCGTTCGGACAGGCCGGATACAAGAGCGGCCTTCGCGGACAATTCCTGCAAAGCCTGCTTTTTGCTCGTGACCTTAAGGTGGGCTGTTACACCCTCTGGGGTCAGAAGATCCGCCAGATCCATGATCCGTTTCCTGTTCATTGCACCAGCGGCGCCCGAGATCACCCGCGCGGACGCTTTTTGATATCCGCCACGGTGAAGCGACGCTACCGGGTCAGCGCTTTGTAAGCGCGGCCTGAGGGCTCTAAGTCTTTTTCGAATCACTAGCGGCATCAATCCAGCCAATATTTCCGTCAGCGCGACGATAGACGATGTTCAGCCCACTTTCGCGGCCGCGGAACATGACAAAAGGAGCATCCGAGATATCGAGCTGCATGACAGCATCGCTGACGGACAGAACGGGCACTGCCGTGGTGCCTTCGGCAACAATCACCGGCGTGTCGGCGGTTGCGATCTCGTCCTCTTTTTCCTTTTCCGCAGGCGCCAGAACGAACGAGGAGACGTCCATTGCAGGCAGGTCAGACTTTGGTGTGTTGTGGTGGTTTTTGAGGCGCCGTTTGTAGCGTCTCAACCGCTTTTCCAGCTTTGCAACTGCGCTGTCAAAACTCGCGTACACATCACCAGATTGATCCTGCGTCTGAAGCGTCATGCCGGAGCTCAAATGAACAGAGCAATCAGCGCGAAAGCCTTGGCCATCCTTGGTAAAGGTGACTGAGCCATCGACAGGCTGGTCGAAATATTTTCCAACACTAGCGGCGAATTGATCCAGAACGTGAGTGCGAAGGGCATCCCCCACATCAAGATGGATTCCAGTGACTTGAACCTGCATCTAAGACCTTTCTATGGGTCGTAAAAAATAAGGCACCCGGCTATGAGAAAATCGCCGCGCGGTATTCGAAGTTATTTGATGGTCGTATGTCGCTTGTTCATGCACTCGACGGTGTCAGATGAGCACCAGAAAAACGGGTAAACACTGCTGTGTCGACAGCTCCTTCAAATTGCCTGCGCTGAGCCTCAAATCGTCCCGGCTGCGTGAGCGGATCGGAAACTAGTGGCCTGTCCGGAGACTGTCAACCGGACCGCCGAAATGAGTAAATATATTAGCAAAAACAACAGGTTATATGAAGTTTATTCTTGTTGAACGGGGTTGATTACTGCTTGACGGCGGGGGCGCAGGCCCTCACACAAATGCTTTTTTTTCGCGTCGCCGCTGAACCGACGATGGAATCTGCATTGCCTCACGATATTTTGCCACGGTGCGTCGGGCAATCTCAATGCCGTTGACGCGAAGCATGTCGACGATCGTGTCGTCGGACAGCACCGCACTAATCTCTTCTTTGTCGATAAAACTCCTGATGCGGTGGCGCACTGCTTCGGCAGAATGCGCCTCCCCACCCGATGTCGATGCGATGGCAGAGGTGAAAAAATACTTCAGTTCGAATATCCCACGCGGTGTCGATATGAATTTGTTGGAGGTGACCCGGCTGACGGTGGACTCATGCATAGAGATAACGTCGGCAATCATTTTCAGGTTAAGGGGACGCAGATGCGACACGCCATAAATGAGAAATGCATCTTGTTGGCGCACGATTTCTGTGGCCACTTTCAAAATGGTACGGGCACGCTGATCCAGACTTTTCACCAGCCAGTTTGCATCGCTCAGACATTCAGACAGGAAGGTCTTGGCGGTCTCATCCTTGACAGATGCCGCCGCGACCTCCGTGTAATATTGTTTGTTGACGAGGACCCGAGGCAGCGTCTGAGTATTCAATTCAATGGCCCAGCCACCGTCTCGTTTTTGACGGACAAAAATATCCGGGATCATAGGCTGGATCGGTGCATCACCAAAGGCATTGCCGGGTTTGGGATTGCAGCTGCGAACATCATCAATCAGACAGGTCAGGTCTTCTTCGTCGATCTCACAGATTTTCATGAGTTTCGCCAGGTCTCGCTTGGCGAAGAGATCAATGTTTTCGAGGAAAAGTTCCATGATCGGGTCGAGGCGGTCTTTTTCCCGCAATTGGATGCGTAGGCAATCCCGCAAATCACGTGCGCAGACACCGCTTGGATCGAACGTCTGCAATGTCGTGAGAACGTGTTCGACTTCCTCAATGCTGGCGCCAAGCCTATCCGCGACGGACTGGCAGTCATCACTAAGAAACCCTGCTTCATCCACCAGGTCGATCAGATAGGCGCCGATCATCCGCTCCTTGGGGCTCTTGACGGCGATGGTCAGTTGGTCGGTCAAATGTTCTGCAAGCGTTTCTGGCCGGGTGAGGGCACTCTCAAATTCACCATCACCCTCGAAGCTGCCACCGCCCTGGCTGCGGGTGGACTGCCAGTCAGAAGTGGCCATGCCAGGGGTTTCCGCTGGCGCCGGTGTTGCGTCCGCAATGCTTTGATCGGCGTAGACATTTTCATAGTCGGTATCCAGATCGCCATCTGGTGCGGGGGGCGCTCCTTCTTCGGACAGGGAAAGGGGGGCTTTGTCACCCACATCCCCACCGTCGAACGTGTCATCGCCTGTGTTGTCCCCAGCCTGGGAATTGTCCGCTTCTTCTTTGTGTGGGGTTTCGCCCTCGGTGGGTTCGATCAGCCCGGGTGCATCCTCGTCGCGCACCTCGTCAAGCAGCGGGTTGCGCTCAAGCTCTTGTTCCACGTAGTCGGCAAGTTCAAGATTATTATATTGCAGCAGCTTGATTGCTTGCTGCAATTGCGGCGTCATTACCAGAGACTGGCCTTGTCGAAGCTCTATCCTTTGGTTCAGGGCCATCGCACTCGACTGTTCGTACTCCGATAAAGATCAGAGGCTGAACCGATCTCCCAGGTAGAGACGGCGGACATCTTCGTTGCCCACTATGTCCGATGGATCGCCTTCCATCAGCACCATACCGTCGTGAATGATAACCGCGCGGTCAATCAGCTCCAGCGTTTCGCGCACATTGTGATCGGTGATGAGCACACCAATGCCGCGGTCTTTGAGATGAGAGACGAGATCGCGAATATCTCCGATAGCGATCGGATCAATCCCGGCAAACGGTTCGTCAAGCAGCATGAAAGAGGGCTGCGTGGCCAGTGCGCGGGCGATTTCAACCCGTCGCCGCTCACCACCCGAAAGGGCGATTGCCGGTGTCCGTCGCAAATGAGTAATTGAGAATTCGGCGAGTAGGTCATCTAACTGGGCTTCGCGTCGATCCCGGTCAGGTTCGACAACTTCAAGAACCGCCCGAATATTTTCTTCTACCGTCAGCCCCCGAAAAATGGATGCTTCCTGTGGCAGATAACCAATGCCAAGCCGCGCGCGGCGATACATGGGCAGGTCGGTCAGGTTGCGGTTGTCCAGGCTGATGGTTCCATAATCAGGCGAAACCAGTCCTGTGATCATGTAGAAAGTTGTGGTCTTGCCAGCCCCGTTGGGTCCAAGCAGGCCGACAGCCTCGCCCCGCTGAACAGAGAAGCTGACGCCACGAACGACCGGACGTTTGCGAAAGCTCTTGCCAACCTTGTCGACAACCAGGCCGCCGGTTTCGGAGACAAGGTGCGGGCCACCGTCTTCTTGCGGGGCCTGATCGGCAGGTGTCTCAATATGATTTTTGTCGCTCATGAGGTCCATCAAAACGTTGTTGGCATTAAAATTGTATGAAAGGCGATCTTAACCAAGAAGATTTATTGCTGGGGTGATTGAAAAAGGCCCCGAACGCGCCCGGAACTGCCACTTTCTCCATCGGTAGCACTAACCCCGCCATCGACGCGAGCGCGCCCGGTATTAAGGTCAATCTGTAGCCGCTTGCCCCGAATGACATTTTCACCCTGCCGAAGCACCACCATGTCGCCCATGGTGATCTCTGCATCGGCCACTTCGTAGATCGCCCATTCGCCGACTGCGGTCTGATCATCCTCAGAGGTGACATGGACATTACCGGTGGCATGAATTTGTTTGACCTCGGTACCACTCCCCGCGTCCTCGTCACTCAATGTGCCGTCGGCCTCTTTCGCCGCATAGGTCACCACAAGGCGGTCGGAGGTCAGCGTCATCGCTCCCTGGACGGCAACAACGCTCCCGATAAACGTCGCCTGCTGATCTGCTTGCTCAACGATGAGTGTATCAGCCTCAATTTCGATGGGGGCATTAGGATCCGCGCGAAACCCGATAACCGGAGCGCTGCCTTCCTCCGCCTGTGCGCTGAGCGCAATGAACAGCAGGGAAACAAGCCCCACTGTGATCTGGCGTATGAATTTAACACTCATTGTAGAACTCCCATCGTCCAACTACTCAACCGGACTTATAAAAGATGACGACACGGACCCCGCCGGTAAAACGGATTGTATCGCCATAGCCAGATGCATCAACGCCGTTGGCGTTGAGCGTACCAGCTGGCCCTTGGCCATAGACTGGCTGATCGCTCGCCAAAGTGCCCTTATTGAGGTCAATGGTCACTTCTTCGGCATGGAACTCATATCCTGTTGCAAAAAAGGCCACCACTTTTTCGCGCAGCACGAGACGTTCTTCATCAGATTGCAATGTCCCAAACCGCGACGACACAGACACCCAGTCGCCGCCCGTATCAAGCATCAAGTCTGCCTCGACATTGTCCATGTAAATCAGATTGGGTTCGTCTGCGGCTTGTGTGGCTGTGTCGGCTGTGACGACATAAGGACGGCCTTTACGGTCGACCCCCGTGATATGGGGGCTCACCATACGCAGATCGTCATTGAGCACGCCCACTTCCTGGAACGTGATGGCCAGTTCATCCCGCGAATTGAACGTGCCGGTGGAGATGAAAACGGTCAAAACGAGGATTGCAGCGAGTAAAGGAAGCAGCACCTTCATGGCCGAAACAAATCGGCTGTAAGAGCTTTTGTCTACAGCGGTTTGCCCAGAGGCCAACATTGCCGATTGGGAAGTGCCTCTCGCCATTAGCGAGCTGCTTTGTCCTTGGACGTGATCCGGGTGCCCCGGCGGCGGCTGCGCGCTCATCAGGTTCCTTTGCGTTGAGCGGTTTTCCCCTAGCCATGCTCAGTATGGCGTAAATGGGGGAATCCGGTCAACTCTGGCAGGGGCTCAAAGCGGAGGGGAGAGCCGTTTAAGAGACGTCAGTGAGAAAAGATATCTTGGTCTGCCCAACCCGCCAGGTCCAGAGAGGCACGGACAGGGAGGAAGTCGAAGCAAGCCTGCGCAAGTTCCATACGGTCTTCGCGGATAAGCATGTCATCCAGGACTGATTTCAACTTATGCAGGTGGAGGACATCGGAGGCCGCATAGGAAAGCTGTGCGTCACTCAATTTGTCGGCACCCCAATCAGAGCTTTGCTGCTGCTTGGAAATTTCGACACCAGCCAATTCCCGGCACAGATCTTTAAGGCCATGCCGGTCTGTATAGGTGCGGACAAGTTTGGAGGCGATTTTTGTGCAGTAAATCGGCGTTGTGATCACGTCAAGATACCGCTCCATCACGGCGACATCAAAGCGCGCATAGTGAAATATTTTGGTGATACTCTGGTCTGCCATCAGGGCACGCAAATTGGGAGCGTCATAGCTAGCGCGATCAAGCTGAACGATATGGGCATTTCCATCACCGCCTGATAGCTGCACCAGGCAGAGCTTGTCGCGGGGTATCTGAAGACCGAGTGTCTCGCTGTCGATTGCGACAGAACCGGTAAAAGTGACGTCGTCGGGCAAATCGCCCTTATGAAGTGAGATGCTCATGACGCTCACAATTTCTCATGTCTGTTAGTTCCTGGCTGGTCTGCGCTGTTTTTCAGCACAATCCTGCAAGGAAAGGTTGGTGCCCAGGAGAAGACTCGAACTTCCACGCCCTTTCGGGCACTAGCACCTGAAGCTAGCGCGTCTACCAATTCCGCCACCTGGGCCCAAGGTCGCGAGATTTATCGGGCGGTATCCAATTTGTCAATCCACAAGGTTCTCAGGCCAAGGTGTCCCACTGTACGGGCCTTGTGTCCTGCGCTATCAAGAGCACTCAATATTGGGTGCGCGCAGGCCACAATGACAACGCCGCACATGCGAGAAGGATGCACAATAATGACGACTGGAAACCACGAACCGGTGCACGAACAAGAGCTGCAGCCAGGAGATTTGGTCACGGTTTTCGGCGGTTCGGGGTTTGTCGGTCGCTATCTCGTGCGGATTTTGGCCCAAAAGGGCTACCGGGTGCGCGTCGCCGTTCGCCACCCGAACGAGGCCATTTTCTTACGCACCATGGGGGGGGTCGGGCAGATACAGCCCGTGCAGGCCAATATTCGTGACAAACGATCGTGTGTTGAGGCCATGGCAGGCGCCAAGGCCGTCGTCAATCTCGTCGGCGTGCTTGCCGAATCAGGTGCACAGGGCTTTGACGCGCTCCACAGCGTTGGGGCACGGCGCTTGGCCTCTCTGGCATCGGACGAAGGCATCACCCATTTTATCCAGATGTCTGCCATTGGGGCAGATGTCGACAGCCCCTCTGCTTACGCGCGCTCCAAGGCTGCCGGCGAGACTGCTGTGCTCAAATATATTCCGACAGCTATTTTGGTCCGCCCGTCGATCATTTTTGGGCAGGAAGATCAGTTCTTTAATCGATTTGGTGCCCTGGCAACGGTTTCGCCCGCATTGCCCTTGATCGGTGGAGGAGAGACCAAATATCAGCCGATCTATGTGAAGGACGTGGCCTCCGCTATCGCAACCCTGCTGGAGCGAGGCGATTTGGCTGGGAAGACGGTTGAGCTGGGGGGGGCAGAGGTTGCCACGTTCCGGGAATTGATGGAGCTGACGCTCAGGGAAATCGGACGGAACCGGATTTTGGCAACCGTGCCTTTCTTTCTGGCAAAGATTATGGGCTCCGTCTTGCAGTGGCTCCCTCGCCCGCTGCTAACGCCAGACCAGGTTGAGATGCTCAAAACGGATAATATCGTAAGTGAGGGGGCTGTCGGGCTTGCTGATTTAGGCATCAAGCCGACCTCAATGGCTGCCATCCTGCCGACCTATCTTTACAGGTTCCGACGTACCGGTCAGTTCGCCAAAGATCAGGCAGCCTGAGCGCAAGTCACCAATACAGCCATGCCAGCAGCAAGCCACCCAGCCCCAATCGGTAGATCACGAAGGGCAACATGGTCATGTGCGTCATCATCTTCAAAAATAGATGGATGGCGATGAGCGCTGCGCCAAAGGACAATAGCGCGGCGACGGCCATGTCCAGACCAAGCGCGACATTCCCCGCCTCGTAGACGGAGAGACTTGTCGCTGCGGCCGCACCGAGGATTGTCGGGATCGACAGGAGCATGGAGAAACGTGCCGCATCGGCTCGTTCAAAGCCAAGCAGGCGGGCTGCAGAAATCGTAACGCCCGAACGGCTGGCGCCGGGAACAAGGGCCAGAATTTGAGACAGGCCGATCACGATCGCGGAACTCCAGTTCATATGCTCTATACGGCGGACGGTCATGCCCACGCGGTC
>CAZFHW010000074.1:7729-14067 GCA_964518885.1 uncultured Parvibaculum sp.
TGTTCGTGCCCGGTGCATTTTCCAGCCCGCCAAACCCAAGTCTCCAAACCCAAGTTTCCAAACCCAAGTTTCCAAACATTGGCGTTCCCTAACAGAATGCCTGTTGAAAATGGCAAGGATGCGGTAAGTAAAGCCATTCCTCCTTTTCGCAAGCAGGGCTGTCTGTCCTGCCGCAACGAGAAAGTACCCGCTAGACCGCCCGCCATGCCACAACTCTTCCACCTTCCCGTATCGCCCGCTTGCCGAACCGTCCGCCTCCTTTTGGGAGAAAAGGGTATTGAGCCCGCTCTTTTTGAGGAGCGCGCCTGGGAGCGCCGGGAAGACTTTCTACGGTTGAACCCCGCCGGCGAACTGCCTGTTTTTGTGGAAGATGACGGGACAGTTGTGTCGGGTTTTTGGCCGTTGGTTGAATATCTGGAGGAAAAATATCCTAACCCCGCCTTTTTGCCGCAGGATGTGGCAGAGCGCGCTGAGGTGAGGCGTCTGGCCGACTGGTTTTCGAGGAAATTCGCGGCGGAGGTCTCTGAGCCCTTGATCTACGAGAAAATCACCAAACGCTTCATGAGCGTGTCGGCCGGAGGGGGCGGCCCGGACATGTCGGTGGTTCGCACGGCGTTGCACAATATCCGCTACCACCTGGATTTTGTTTGTTACCAGATGGAAGAACGGACCTGGCTGGCCGGGGATTACCTCAGCCTGGCCGATTTTGTCGCTGCGGCGCATTTTTCCTGCCTTGATTATGTCGGCGACGTGCCTTGGAACCAGTATGGGGCGGCCAAAGATTGGTATGTGCGGCTGAAGTCGAGGCCAGCGTTCCGCACACTCCTGGCCGACCATGTACCGGGCATGCCACCACCGCGTGCCTACGCAGATCTGGATTTTTGACGTTATGTCCTTGCCAGATAACAAGGATCTGGCAGCCCTGAGAGGCGCCTTGGCCGGCGTTGCGCGAGACGCTGGATTTGATGCCGTGGCTGTCTCCCCCGCGACCTTGGCCGACAAAACCCAGAACCGGTTTCAGACGTGGCTCGATCAAGGCTCCCACGGCGATATGGCCTGGATGGAAGAGACGCGGTCGCGCCGTGAGGCGCCGGGCGCCCTTTGGCCGGACGCGCGTAGTGTCATTCTGCTGGCAATGAATTATGGCCCCAGCGGCGATCCTCTCGAGGGCCTTGCCCACCGCGACGCAGCCAATATTTCGGTCTATGCCCGCAATCGCGACTATCACGATCTTGTAAAAAAGCGCCTGAAGCGCGTGGCCCGCTGGTTGGTGGCTGAAGCTGCCTGCGAAGTGAAAGTATTTGTGGATACAGCGCCAGTGCTGGAGAAACCGCTTGCCGCCCAGTCGTCGCTGGGATGGCAGGGCAAGCACACCAATTTGGTGTCGCCGCAGTTAGGAAGCTGGTTTTTCATCGGCTCCATTTTCACCGACCTGGCGTTTGAAGCGGACGAGGTTCACGTTGATCGGTGCGGGTCGTGTCATGCCTGTCTGGACAGTTGCCCCACCCACGCCTTTCCTGCCCCTTACCAGCTGGACGCGCGGCGATGCATTTCCTACCTCACCATTGAACACAAGGGACATATAGACCGCGAATTTCGCAAGCCCATGGGAAATCGCATCTATGGGTGTGATGATTGCCTTGCGGCGTGCCCGTGGAACAAATTTGCGCAAGAAGCATCGGAAGCGGCATTGCAGGCCCGTGAGGATCTCATGTCGCCGTCCATCGGCGTCTTGCTTGATCTTGGTGACACGCAGTTCCGGACATTCTTCTCAGGATCGCCGGTCAAGCGGATTGGCAGAACACGCTTTATCCGAAATCTTCTCATCGCTGCGGGGAATTCGGATGATGAAACCCTGTTGCCACAAATTATATCTCTGCTGGGCGATCCTTCGCCCCTGATCCGGGCGATGGCCGTTTGGGCGCTGGGCCAGCTGGTCAATGCTAAAAGGTATGAAACCCTCAAAAGGGAACACCTGGGTTTGGAAGAGGATGCGTCGGTCAGGGAAGAGTGGGCGCAGCCTGCTCTTGAGCAGGAGCTTCAAGCTCCGCAATGAAGCGCGTTGCCGCCCTACTGGCCGCTCCGATTGTCCCGTCGGGGGAAATAGCCGCCTGCTCCACAAACAGCCAATCCTCCAGCGCGCCCGCATCGTCGCCCCGTTCGTAGCGAATGAGGCCGCGCTCAAGCCGAGCCGATACGGGGTTTATGTTGCTTGCCAGCGCCGTTTCAATGTCGCGCGTAGCATCATCCAGTCGACGCAGCTGCCGATTGAGCCGCGCCCGCAACAGATATAATTCGCCGCGGGTTGGATCAATGTCGAGGGCGGCGTTTACGTCTTCGTATGCTGGGATGGTTTCCCCACCAAAATCATGGGCTCTTGCCCGTGCGAAAAAGAGAGAGGGATCAGTTGGAGTAAACGCCAAGGCTTCGGTAAAAACAGCAACGGCCTCTGATCCCTGGCCAGCCAAGAGCCAGGCTTCCCCTGATTGCCGCAGCAGGGCGACGCGTTCGGGATTGCCCAGTTTCTGACCCTCGGTCGCTGCCCTGTGAAACCGTTTCGCTGCAGCGTCGAAAAGGCCAAGGGCGGTCAAGGCAAGGCCACCACAATGGAGCGCACCGCCGGATAGATCGGTGGCCTCCCAATCAAGTGCAGCGTCATAGGCCGCGTCCGGGTCGCGTTCCACCAGCGAGACGCATTGCTGGTAGGGGTCCGCACGCGCGGGCAAGGCAATTGTGCAGAGGAGCAGAATCGCTACCCCCACGCGGAGGAGAAGGTTTGGGTGGCGGTAGGCCGGTGTGATAATCAACATGCGGTCAAGCATCATACATTCGCAGTAATTGGCAACAGGAATATGACGTGAGTGGAGATAAGTTTTTCGCTTTTGGGTACGGGGCCACCTCAGCGGCTCTGGGAGACCGGCTTCTCGCAAAGGGCTGGGCCATCGCAGGGACATGCCAGACGGAAGAAAAGGCGCAGGCCCTGTCGGGGACAGGTGTGGAACCTCATATATTCGACGCCGGTCATCCACTCTCGCCAAACGCGCTGTCGGGAACAACTCATCTGTTGATTTCCATCCCACCGGCACGGGAGGGCTGTGACGAGGTTCTGGAGCGCATGACGTCATTGATCGAGGACCATCATGCATCGCTCGAGTGGATTGGTTATCTGTCAACCACGGGTGTGTACGGTGACAGGGAAGGGGACTGGGTAGACGAGAACGACGCGCTTCGCCCGACAAGTGATCGGGGGCGCCGTCGGGTTGCCGCAGAGAAAACCTGGTTCGATTTGGGGGAGCGATGGGGTGTGCCAGTCCAATCTTTTCGTCTGGCGGGTATTTATGGGCCAGGACGAAACCAGCTCGTTTCTCTGCGGGCAGGGAAGGCCCGTCGTATCGTGAAGCCAGGACATGTTTTCTCACGTATCCATGTTGACGACATTGCGACTGTCCTGGAGGCCTCTATCGCCCGACCCCGTGGGGGCGCAGCCTACAATGTGTGTGATGACGAGGCAGCCCCTCCTCAAGATGTGGTGGCCTTTGCAGCGTCCCTGGCAAGACTTGAGGTGCCACCTGAGATTGCCTTCGAGGAGGCTGATTTGACGCCCATGGCGCGCAGTTTCTACACGGAGTCAAAATGCGTCTCGAACACATTGATAAAGCGCGAACTTGGAGTGACGCTTCGATACCCAACCTACCGGGAGGGGTTGAGGGCGCTTTATGAAGCAGGCGAATGATTGCTTCAGATCAAGGCGGTAGGCGCGCGCGTGAGACAATATGGTGGGGAAATTTAATGACGGAGGTCGGTCATGCCGCATCACTACCACGCTATCGTCTGGATAGATCATCACGAAGCAAGAATACTCGAATTCAGCGACAAAGGGACGGATCAGGCCATTGTTAAGCCAGTTCATCCCGTCAAGCATCTGCACACAAAATCCGGATCACGCTCAAGCTGGCGGGCACCAGAAGACCGCGCTTTCTACACAGCTGTGGCGGAAAAACTGGGGCCGGTCCATGAGGTCCTGATCGTCGGACCGGCGAATGCCAAACTGGCTTTTATCAAATTTTTGCATAAGCACGATCCGGCAACGGCAGACAAGATTGTCGGCGTTGAATCCATTGATCACCCGTCTGACGGGCAACTGGTGCGGTATGCCCGTAATTACTTTAAGAGTGCCGACAGGATGCTCCCCCAGATCGATTGATGATCTGGGCCCCCTAGCTCTCAAGCTCGGCAAGCAACTGGTCGAGTGTGTCTGTCAATCGTCGCAGGTCATCCGGCTCCGAGAGCCGGTGGTCGCCCTGGTTGGTGAGCGTAACGCTCACGTCGGCGCTCGTCAGACGTTCAACAAGCCGCATAGCGTGGAGCCAGGGCACGTCCGGGTCGGCCATGCCTTGAAGAATGCGCACCGGCAGGTCGAGCGCAATGTCGCCGTCCAACAAAAGATGTTTGCGCCCGTCTTTGATCAGCTGATAGCTGATCTCGTAGGGCTCATCGTCATACTCAGACGGTTGTCGGTACACGCCCTCGCGTTGAAGTGTCGCTCGGATGTCGGCATCAAAGCCATCCCACATGAGCTTCTCTGTGAAATCTGCTGCGGGGGCGATGAGGACGAGGCCTTTGACCTGGGCAGGACGGGCAAGGGTTGCAAGCAGAGCCACCCAGGCCCCCATGCTGGATCCGACCAGGACCTGGGGTCCTGAGGTGACCTGATCGAGAATGCTGAGAGCATCGCTCAGCCACCGGCTTATCGTCCCGTCAATAAAGCGACCGCTTGATTTTCCATGAGCGAAATAGTCAAACCGTGTGTAGTCATGGCCCGTCGCCCTTGCCCAGTCCGCCAAAGCAGAGGCTTTGGTTCCCGTCATATCGGATTTAAAACCGCCAAGCCACAAAGTGCCGGTTGGGTTTTTGCGGGCATTTTTTGTCGCATTTTGGTCGCAAAAATAGGCGATTCTTTGGTCATTCGGACGCAAAAGCCATTCCGGCTCGGGCTGGTGGCTTGTCATGATTACCCTTTATACTCGCAGGCGAAAGTTTGGCTGTTTTGCTGACCGCTTGCGTGTCAGCGCATCATTGCCTAACCAACACCGAATGTGAAAAGCAATTCGATTAGACCGAGATTTAGTTCAGAAAGACCGTAACTATCGTGACCGTAAAATTGGTTCATCCGGCAAATCCGACCGTTCTACAGATTATTCCCTCGCTTGAGACCGGCGGGGCGGAGCGCACCACTGTCGACATGGCGGCGGCGTTGGTGGCTGCAGGATGCCGGGCACTTGTGGTTAGCAGGGGCGGGCGCTTGGTTTCAGAGTTGGAGCGTGTCGGGGCGGAACACATTGAACTGCCTGTGCATTCCAAAAACCCGGTGGTCATGGGGCTTAACGTCGAACGCCTGACGCGGCTGATCGAAACCCAGGGCGTTGATATTGTGCATGCCAGAAGTCGTGCTCCTGCCTGGTCTGCCCTGGCGGCAGCTCATCGTACCAAACGGCCCTTCGTGACCACCTATCACAGCAAGGTCCATGAACGTCCCCGCATGAAGGTGTTTTATAATTCAGTCATGACGCGCGGTGCTGTGGTCATTGCCAATTCTGATTTCACGGCCGCGCGTATCACCCAATTCCACAAAGACACGGGCGCGCGCATTGTCACCATTCCCCCGGGAACGGATATGAGCGCTTTTGATCCCAATGGGGCCGCCGTCAAACGGGGAAGTGCTTTGCGCGATGTGTGGGGTGCTGGAAATGGCGATACGGTTTTTGTGCTGGCGGGCAGACTGACCCGGTGGAAGGGACAGCTTCTGGCGATAGAAGCCTTTCGGTTGATGGGTGAACGTCTGGGAACTGCAGGTGCGGGCGCCAAGCTCATATTGGTAGGGGATGCGCAGGGACGCACGGATTATGAGGACGAATTGAATGCCGCAATAGCGGCGAGCGATCTGCCGCTTCGCGTGCGCCTGGCGGGCCATTGTGATGATATGCCCGCTGCCTGCGCAGCCGCTGACATTGTGCTGGCACCGTCGCTGGACCCGGAACCGTTTGGCCGCACAGCGGTGGAGGCAGCCGCCATGAACCGTCCCGTCATTGTTGCCGATCATGGAGGGGCCCGTGAGACCGTGCTTGATGCCGCTGATTCTGGCGGATTGGCCGGGGCAACAGGGTGGCGCGTGCTGCCGGGCGACGCGGGTGCCCTGGCAACGGCAATGGCGGCAGCCCTGTCGGCCAGTCCGCGGGACCGCGCGGCTATGGGGGAGCGAGGGCGTGCCTTCGTGGAGAGCCGCTATTCGGTTGAGGCCATGACTGATGCCACTCTAGAGGTCTACCGGGATTTGCTGC
>CAZFHW010000075.1:0-13962 GCA_964518885.1 uncultured Parvibaculum sp.
CAATCGTTCCAATGTTACAGTGCGGCTTAGTACGCTCAAATTTCTCTTTGGCCATCGTAAGGCTCCCTCAGAACTACTCTGTTCGTCTGCTTATTAAGCAAATTTCGCTTGGATCTCATCAGAGACCGCTTGCGGCACTTGCTCGTAGTGATCAAATTGCATTGTGTACTGGGCACGCCCCTGAGACATAGACCGCAGGTTATTCACATACCCAAACATATTGGCGAGTGGCACCATGGCGTGGATCGCTGTTGCGACCCCCCGTGCTTCTGTGCTGCTGATCTGGCCGCGGCGGCTATTCAAATCACCGATCACGTCGCCCATATAATCTTCAGGCGTCACCACCTCGACCTTCATAATGGGCTCAAGCAATTTAGCACCGGCTTTAGGGGCAATTTCGCGCATCGCAGCACGCGCCGCAATTTCAAAAGCCAACACGCTCGAGTCAACATCATGATATCCGCCGTCATACAACTTCACTTTGAAGTCGATAACCGGGAACCCAGCAAGCACGCCATTCTCAGCGACACTGCGAACGCCTTTTTCAACACCTGGGATATATTCGCGAGGAATAGACCCCCCAACAATCGTGCTCTCGAAAACCACACCCGAACCGATTTCACCCGGCTCAATAATAAATTTGATACGAGCGAACTGACCTGATCCACCAGACTGCTTCTTGTGGGTGTAATCGATATCGGCTTCTTTGGTGAAAGTTTCGCGGTACGCCACCTGAGGCGCGCCAACATTTGCTTCCACGTTGAATTCGCGACGCATGCGGTCAACAAGAATGTCGAGATGAAGCTCGCCCATGCCAGCGATAATCGTCTGGCCACTTTCTTCATCTGAAGAAACCCGGAAAGAAGGATCTTCCTTCGCAAGACGGGCCAGAGCCATACCCATTTTTTCCTGGTCAGCCTTGGTTTTTGGCTCAACCGCAACTTCGATAACGGGCTCAGGGAATTCCATACGCTCCAGGATCACCGGATGGTTGGGATCACACAGCGTGTCACCCGTTGTGGTGTCTTTGAGACCTGCGAAGGCAATAATGTCGCCGGCATAAGCCTCTTTCACTTCTTCACGGCTGTTGGCATGCATAAGAAGCATCCGACCGATACGCTCGCGTTTATCTTTCACCGTATTCAGAACGCCAGAGCCTGCAGTAAAGACGCCAGAGTACACCCGTGCAAAAGTCAGCGTACCAACAAACGGGTCGTTCATGATCTTAAAGGCCAACGCAGATGCGGGCTCATCGTCCGCAGCTCTACGCTCGATTTCGGAATCGTCCTTAGGGTCAATACCCTTAATCGACTCAATATCAAGTGGCGATGGCATGAAATCAACAACAGCGTCCAGAAGCGGCTGTACGCCCTTGTTCTTGAAAGCGGTCCCGTTCAATACGGGAACAAAGATCTGGTCGATAGTCCCCTTACGGATGCAGCGTTTCAACGTCGCTTCGTCAGGATCTTGCCCCTCAAGATAGGCTTCCATGACATCGTCATCGACCTCAACAGCCGTCTCGACGAGCATTGTGCGGTACTCCGCAGCCTGTTCTTTCAAGGAGTCGCGAATATCAACATATTCAAAATTGGCCCCAAGATCCTCATCTTCCCAGATGACTTCCTTCATCCGAACAAGATCAATGAGGCCTTCGTATTCTGCTTCAGCACCGATCGGGAGCTGGATGACCAGCGGCTTCGCACCAAGCCGATCCACGATCATTTCGACACACCGGAAGAAGTCAGCACCCATCCGGTCCATCTTGTTGACGAAACACATACGCGGAACATTATACCGGTCCGCTTGGCGCCAAACAGTTTCAGACTGAGGCTCAACACCGGCAACGGAGTCGAACACTGCGACAGCACCATCAAGCACACGCAGCGAGCGTTCAACTTCAATCGTGAAATCCACGTGACCGGGCGTGTCAATGATGTTGATGCGCTTGTCGTCCCAGTAGCAGGTCGTTGCAGCGGACGTAATCGTAATGCCGCGCTCTTGCTCCTGCTCCATCCAGTCCATCGTCGCTGCGCCATCGTGCACTTCGCCGATTTTGTGGCTCTTGCCTGTGTAGTAGAGAATCCGCTCGGTCGTTGTCGTCTTACCCGCATCAATATGGGCCATGATGCCGATATTGCGGTAATCCTCGAGTTTGGTCTCACGTGCCATCGTATTAAACCTCTAAGCGCCTAACTACTACCAACGGTAATGGGAGAAAGCGCGGTTCGCTTCTGCCATCCGGTGCGTGTCTTCACGCTTCTTAACTGCGGAACCACGATTGTTTGCTGCGTCCAGTATCTCGCCGGAGAGCCGCTCAACCATCGTGTTTTCATTCCGACCCCGAGCCGCATTGATCAACCAGCGAATGGCCAACGCACGACGGCGTTCAGGGCGAACTTCAACCGGAACCTGATAGGTTGCCCCACCAACACGGCGAGAACGCACTTCAAGTGCTGGCATAATGTTTTCGAGCGCTTCGTGGAAAGTGCGCAATGGATCTGCAGTACCCTTACCGGTCATGCGATCAAAAGCACCGTACACAATGCGTTCGGCAGTGGATTTCTTGCCATCCTTCATGAGGCTATTCATGAATTTGGTCAGCACCAGATCACCAAACTTGGCATCTGGAATAACTTCTCGTTTGACGGCGCGGTGGCGTCGAGACATCTCTTGTCTTCCTTACTTCGGACGCTTGGCGCCGTATTTCGAACGGCGCTGCTGGCGATCTTTGACACCCTGCGTATCGAGCACACCACGAATGATGTGATAACGAACGCCCGGCAAATCCTTCACACGACCGCCGCGGATCATCACCACGGAGTGCTCTTGAAGGTTGTGGCCTTCCCCTGGGATGTAGCTCGTCACTTCAAAACCATTCGTCAGCCGCACACGTGCAACTTTACGCAGCGCTGAGTTCGGCTTCTTCGGTGTCGTTGTGTACACCCGGGTACAAACACCACGCTTCTGAGGACAAGCCTCCATCGCGGGCACTTTGTTACGCTTTACCGGCGGTTTGCGCGGCTTGCGGATTAACTGTTGGATCGTTGGCATATTTTTTTTGCTCGACAGTCGCTCTTGTTTATCCAAACACAAAACCGTGCGCACCAAGGAAACATTCCGTTCGGTTGCACACAGCAATCAGGCACACAGCAATCAGGCACACAGCAATAAATCCTGCCGGTACCTAAACTCGCAGAGGACCCCAGGGTTTTCCCGGGGTCATGCCCCAGTCCTCGTCTTCGATTTTTTGCGTTAGCGTCTAAGCCGTTGCGACGATGCCGCTGAGTGCTTACTACCTAACGCGAAAGTTGGCGGAAACTACCGTCGCCCCCTGGGGGCGTCAACCCCGGATATTAAGAAAATGGAAGAATTTTCGGGGTTTTAGGTGCCTTTTGGTTAAAAGGGGCCTCCAGAGGCGACTTCCCTGGTCTGATGAGCCAGAAACCATCCATTCCTCCCCCCAAATGCGCTCAAAAAGTCCCTGTTTTGCGCCGTGATTCCATAATGTTATGGCGCATTTGTGACTTGATTCTTTTGTTTACACACTTATATTCTGTAAAACGAATTTATGGAGTAAACGCATGTCCCCCTCAATCACAACCCCAAAGCCCACTCAACTCCCCCAGGTCACCGGGTTCTTTCACAAGCCGACCAATACAGTTTCCTACCTCGTGGTGGACCCCACATCAGGCAAAGCAGTCATCATTGACCCTGTGCTCGATTTTGATCCAGCAGCGGCGCGGACCTCCACACAATCGGCCGACCAGCTTTTGGCCGAAGTGGACAAGCACCGTCTTGACGTGGTGTTTATCCTTGAGACCCACATTCACGCCGATCACCTCTCCGCCGCGCATTACCTGAAGTCGAAACTCGCGGCCCCCATCGCTGTCGGTGGCCAAATTCCAACGGTTCAAAAGGCGTTTGAGCCAATCTACAACCTACCCTATCCCTTCATTCCTGATGGCAGCCAGTTTGATAAGTTGTTCAAAGACGGCGAGACATTTGAGATCGGAGCGATTGAGGCAAAGGTGATCGCCACCCCTGGGCACACGCCCGCCTGCGTGTCCTACGTCATCGGAGACGCGGTGTTTGTTGGAGACACACTCTTCATGCCGGATTATGGAACGGCCCGCTGTGACTTTCCCGGCGGGGACGCGGAGACGCTATACGACTCCATAGAGAAGATACTGAGCCTGCCGCCTGAGACGCGCGTCTTCCTGTGTCATGATTACCCTCCAGAAGACCGCGCTCCTTCGTGGCAGACAAGTGTGGGAACCCAGAGAGCCTCCAACATACACATCGCTGGCAAAACGAAGCCTGAATTCGTGGCCCTCCGTCGCGCCCGAGACGCGCGGCTGGGCATGCCCGCTCTGATTTTGCCGGCCATCCAACTGAACATGCAGGCAGGCGCCCTCCCCCCTACCGAAGAGAATGGCACCGCTTACCTGAAGATACCGCTCAACTGCGTCTGACTACGGCTCAAGAGATGCGGGACAACCAAGCTTGTCACCAAACAAACGCCTGAGACCAGGATTGCGGCAAACCAATCCCACATTTCTGGCCAATGATTGCTCAGACCGTTCCAAAAACAAATCCAGCAATTCATAGCAAATCACGATCTCACCGACATTGCGATTGTAATAAGCATCAGGACTGCCGGGACAATTGTCAAAAGTCAGCGGCACAGATTGTGGCCACGGAAAAAACTCCGTTGCCCGTGCCGCCAATTCCTGTGCTAGGCCGGATTGCACGATCCATTGCCTCACAAGCTCGTGACGCTCAGTCCGTGTCTCATCATATGAAACGACGATACCATTGAAGGGGATCATGGTATCCGCACGACGCCCGTGATTCTCCATCATCCAACGATAGGCGTAAAGCGCCTGCGCATAAGTCTGGTCGCAATCGAAACCACGTTCGGCAGGCAGGGCGTCTGTATCAAACAAAAACGACAACTCGTCTGGGTTAGCCCCGAAGAGAAGACAGTTCACATTATAGAAGCGCTGAATAGCGAGGGAGTGACTATCCCAAAAAGCGTGACTATCACCCTCCTCCCGTTCTTCAACTTCCCATTCAGACAACCATTCTGCTGAGACAGCGAGCAGGCGATCAATCGCCTCTGTATCCACATCCGCGCCATACCTCAAGATCATAGCTGTAGTCGCCATTTGATCAGCGGCATCTTCCTCCATACCAAACACAGGCAAAGAAAATTGATGGATCAACGCATGTCCAAATTCATGCAGGATCGTGAATTCAACATTAGCCAATACGAAGAGCTGAAGCATTTCTTCACGATCAACGGCGTCTAACTGTACCTCAAGATCATCAGCAGCCGCGTGCCCAGGCGTGCCCATAGGCGCGGCCATGAGTACAAACACCAACACGCATAGAAAAAAGCCGCCACGTCGAAACGCAGCGGCTTGTATTCTATGTATGAGCATCCTCAATGCACTCATTGATCTGCAATCAATCTTCCAATGGTACTTCCGCTTCCGGTGCAGGGGCCTCAGCTGCCACTTCAATGGTTTCTGGAACCACGGCAACGGTTTCTTCCGATACCTCGTCAGGAGCAGCGATCTCACCGCTGGCGATCTGTTCCCGAAGGATGCTGTCGTCACGCTCCTGCGCTTCATCGCGCAGCAGTTCAACCATACGTCCCGTACCAGCCGGGATAAGACGGCCAACAATGATGTTTTCCTTCAGACCGCGAAGCTCATCAACCTTGCCGTTAACAGCGGCATCAGTGAGCACTCGGGTCGTTTCCTGGAACGACGCAGCTGAGAAGAAGGAACGCGTCTGCAGCGACGCTTTCGTAATCCCTAGAAGCACAGGATTACCAACACCTTCCTGCTTACCCTCTGCCCGCAAACGGTCATTGACCTCGTCCAGTTCGATCCTGTCGATCTGTTCCCCAGAAAGATAGGGTGCATCGCCTGGATCTGTGATTTCCACCTTCTGCAACATCTGGCGAACAATCACTTCAATGTGCTTGTCGTTAATGCCCACACCCTGCAGTCGGTAGACATCCTGCACTTCGTCCACGAGATAGGTCGCAAGTTCTTCAACACCGGAAATAGCAAGAATGTCATGCGGTGCTGGGTGGCCATCAAGCAGGTATTCACCCTTCTCGATAATATCGCCTTCCTGAACGGTGATATGCTTGCCCTTCGGAATGAGATACTCCCAAGGATCACCTCCATCTTCTGGATGAACCAGAATGCGGCGCTTGTTCTTGTAGTCCCGGCCGAATTCAACCTTGCCGGTTCCCTCAGAGATAACGGCATGGTCTTTCGGACGACGCGCTTCGAACAGTTCGGCAACACGTGGCAGACCACCGGTAATGTCCCTGGTCTTAGCCCCTTCCGTCGGAATACGTGCAAGCACGTCACCGGCGTGAACTTCCGCATCTGTCTCAACCGACAAGATGGCACCGACGGACAGAAGGAACCGCGCGTCATTGCCATTTGCCAATTTCAGCACTTCACCATCTGCTCCCTTAACCACAACAGCAGGACGCAATTCCGCGGCTCGTGGGCTTGTCCGCCAGTCAATGACAACGCGCTGGGAGATCCCGGTTGCTTCGTCCATGACTTCGCGGATCGACATACCATCCACAAGGTCTTCAAACGCGGCGAGACCATTGATTTCCGTCAGGATCGGTACTGTGTACGGGTCCCATTCAGCGATACGTTCGCCCCGTTCGATCTTCCCGCCTTCATCGACTTTGAGGCGTGACCCGTAAGTGAGCTTATGAGCAGACCGCTCATGCCCATGCTCATCCAGCACCTGAACCTGCACATTACGGCCCATGACAATAAGTGTGCCGTCGGAGTTCTTGACGATATTGCGGTTGACCACGTGGATCGTGCCTGTGTGATTGGATTCCAGGAACGATGTATCGACAACCTGTGCCGTCCCCCCGATGTGGAAGGTACGCATCGTCAACTGTGTTCCAGGCTCCCCGATCGACTGGGCAGCAATAACACCAACCGCCTCACCCATATTCACGGGCGTTCCGCGTGCAAGGTCACGACCATAGCAAGATGCGCAAATACCATTGCGGGTTTCACAGGTCAGGCCTGAACGAATACGGATCGACTGGACATTCGCGTCATCAATGGCATCAACATCTGCTTCATCCAGCAGATGCCCTGCCTTGAACAAAACGTCACCTGATGAAGGATGAACAATATCATCCGCAGGCGTCCGGCCAAGAACGCGCATACCCAAGGACACAATCACTTCACCAGACTCGATCACCGCAGCAAGCGTAATACCGCCCTTGGTGCCGCAATCTTCTTCGATGACGATGCAGTCCTGCGCCACATCAACAAGACGGCGCGTGAGGTACCCAGAGTTAGCTGTCTTCAACGCTGTGTCAGCAAGGCCTTTACGTGCCCCGTGGGTGGAGTTGAAATATTCAAGAACCGTAAGGCCTTCCTTAAAGTTCGAGATAATCGGCGTCTCAATGATTTCACCCGACGGCTTCGCCATCAGGCCACGCATCGCAGCGAGCTGGCGCATCTGCGTGGGAGACCCACGCGCGCCAGAATGCGACATCATGTAAATCGAATTGATGGGCTTCTCGCGTTTGGTTTCTTCATCGATCTGAACTGCAGAAATGCGGTCCATCATCGTGTCAGCAACCTTGTCCGTGCATTTCGACCACGCATCAACAACCTTGTTGTACTTCTCGCCCTGGGTGATCAAACCGTCAATATACTGCTGTTCATATTCCTTGGCCAAGGCCTTGGTTTCATTAACAAGACCAACTTTTTCATCAGGAATAATCATGTCATCCATGCCGAATGAAATGCCCGCACGACATGCCTGACGGAACCCCAGACCCATGATCTGGTCACAGAAGATAACCGTCTCTTTCTGACCGCAGTGGCGGTAGACCACGTCGATCATGCTGGAAATCTCACGCTTCGTCAGAAGCTTGTTCATGATCTCAAACGGAACTTTGTGGTTCTTCGGCAGAACCTCCGCAATCATCATGCGCCCAGGCGTGGACTCGACAACATGGGAAACCAGGTTTCCCTCTTCATCCTTTGTTGTCCAACGCGCTTTGATCTTTGTATGCAGAGTTACAATGCCTGCGTCGAGCGCATGTTCGATCTCAGCAAGGTCAGTGAACGCCATGCCTTCGCCAGGTTCGTTCTCTTTCATCTGGGAAATATAGTAAAGTCCCAGGATAATATCCTGCGACGGCACAATAATCGGTGTGCCATTCGCCGGGTGCAAAATGTTGTTGGTCGACATCATCAGCACACGTGCTTCCAGCTGCGCTTCGAGCGACAGTGGTATGTGCACCGCCATTTGGTCACCGTCAAAGTCAGCGTTGAAAGCCGTACAGACCAGCGGGTGGAGCTGAATAGCCTTCCCTTCGATCAACACAGGTTCAAACGCCTGAATACCAAGACGGTGAAGTGTTGGCGCCCGGTTGAGAAGGATGGGATGTTCCCGGATCACTTCTTCAAGAATATCCCAGACCTCAGGACGTTCCTTTTCAACCAGCTTTTTGGCCTGCTTAACTGTCGAGCTAAGCCCCTTCGCTTCTAGCCGCGAATAGATAAACGGCTTGAACAACTCCAGTGCCATTTTCTTGGGCAGACCGCACTGATGCAGCTTGAGCTCAGGGCCCACCACAATCACGGAGCGGCCGGAATAGTCGACGCGCTTGCCGAGCAAATTCTGACGGAAACGGCCCTGCTTACCCTTCAACATGTCAGCGAGGGACTTCAACGGACGTTTGTTCGCACCGGTAATAACCCGACCACGACGACCATTGTCAAAAAGAGCATCCACAGATTCCTGCAACATCCGCTTTTCGTTCCGGATGATGATATCCGGTGCGCGCAGTTCCATAAGACGCTTCAGCCGGTTGTTCCGGTTGATCACCCGACGATAAAGATCATTGAGGTCAGACGTCGCAAACCGACCGCCATCCAGTGGCACCAGAGGGCGAAGCTCTGGCGGAATAACCGGAACAACTTTCAAGATCATCCATTCGGGACGGTTGCCAGAATGGATAAACGCTTCAATAACCTTGAGCCGTTTCGCAAGCTTCTTCGGCTTCAGTTCTGTTGTCGCTTCCGCAATCTCAACACGCAGGCCAGCGGCAATCTTCTCGAGATCCAGCGCCGCCATCATGTTGCGAATAGCTTCCGCACCAATGTCAGCCGTAAAGCTGTCCGCGCCATATTCGTCCTGCGCGTCCATGTATTCTTCTTCGGTCAACAGCTGCTTTTCTTTCAGCGGCGTTAGCCCGGGCTCAATGACGAGGAAGTTTTCGAAATAGAGTACCCGCTCAAGATCCTTGAGCGTCATGTCCATCAACAGGCCAATACGCGAAGGTAGAGACTTCAAGAACCAGATGTGTGCAACCGGCGCAGCAAGCTCAATGTGCCCCATACGCTCGCGACGGACTTTCGAAAGAGTAACTTCTACACCGCATTTTTCACAGATAATGCCTTTGAACTTCATCCGCTTGTACTTGCCGCACAAGCATTCGTAATCCTTGATCGGACCGAAAATCCGCGCACAGAAAAGGCCATCCCGTTCGGGCTTGAACGTACGGTAGTTGATCGTTTCCGGTTTTTTGATTTCGCCAAAAGACCAGGACAAGATCCGCTCCGGACTGGCGAGCGAAATTTGAATTTGCTCGAAAGTCGGCGCCTTCGCAGTAGGGTTGAAAAGATTCATGACCTCTTGGTTCATGGACTTCTCCTCGGTTCGTGCCCGATCCGGCCAAACGGCCTGTAGGGTTATTGGAGATACCGGCAGGGCCTGCCAGCGTCGCCCCCAACTAAAATTCTTGCGCCCCTAGCGGAGCATCAGACGGGCATGAAACACGCCCGTCTCTCGCATCAGGTTGCAGGCCGGTCGATCAATTCGACATTAAGAGCAAGAGACCGCATCTCTTTGATAAGCACATTAAAGCTTTCTGGAATACCAGCTTCAAACGAGTCATCACCGCGGACAATCGCTTCATAAACCTTCGTACGCCCGGCCACGTCATCCGACTTCACGGTCAACATTTCCTGCAACGTATAGGCTGCGCCATAAGCTTCGAGCGCCCACACTTCCATTTCGCCGAAGCGCTGTCCGCCGAACTGCGCCTTCCCGCCCAGCGGTTGCTGAGTGACAAGACTGTAGGGCCCAATGGAACGCGCATGAATTTTGTCATCCACAAGGTGATGCAGCTTCAGCATGTAGATGTAGCCAACAGTGACCTCACGGTCGAAGCTTTCACCAGTCCGACCATCAATAAGACTGACCTGCCCACTGATCCCCAATCCGGCCTTTTTAAGCATATCGACAATGTCTGGCTCGTGCGCCCCGTCAAAGACCGGTGTAGCAAACGGAACACCGTTCCGCAGGTTGCCCGCCATCTCCAGCATCTGCTCCTCATCAAGCGACAGGTATGTCTCGTCATCGTCATAAACGGCATCGAGAATTTCCCGCAACTTCACAGTGCTGTTTTCACGCTGGTAGATATCGAGCGCTTCGCTGATCTTCCGGCCGATACCGTGCGATGCCCAGCCCAGATGAGTTTCAAGAATCTGTCCCACATTCATCCGGCTCGGCACACCAAGTGGATTAAGCACAACGTCAACTGGCGTTCCGTCTTCCAGATGAGGCATATCTTCCATGGGAACAATGCGGGAGATAACCCCCTTGTTGCCATGACGTCCAGCCATCTTGTCACCAGGTTGCAGCTTCCGCTTCACAGCAACAAAAACCTTGACCATCTTCATGACGCCCGGCAGCAACTCGTCGCCACGCTGCAACTTGTCGACCTTGTCGTCGAACCGTGCTTCCAGGTGAGACTTAGACTCATCGTACTGTCTCTTGAGCGCTTCAATCTCGCCCATGGACTTTTCATTGCTGACAGCAATCTGCCACCACTGACCATTAGACAAGCTTTCCAGCTCAGCTTTCGTGATCTTCGACCCTTCGGAAATACCCGTTGGGCCAGAAACCAGTTCCTTGCCAATAAGAATTTCTTGAAGGCGGCCATACACGTTGCGCTCAAGAATGCCGAGCTCGTCGTCTCTATCCTTCGCAAGCCGTTCGATCTCGTCACGTTCGATCGACATGGCGCGTTCGTCCTTGTCAACACCGTGACGATTGAACACACGAACTTCAACAACCGTACCAGTGACACCTGGCGGCAACCGCAGTGAAGTGTCGCGAACGTCCGAGGCTTTTTCACCGAAAATGGCACGCAGAAGTTTTTCTTCCGGCGTCATGGGGCTCTCACCCTTCGGCGTGATCTTGCCAACGAGAATATCCGTCGGACCAACTTCCGCACCAATATAAACAATGCCTGCTTCATCGAGGTTCCGCAGAGCCTCTTCACCAACATTGGGAATATCGCGAGTGATTTCTTCCGGTCCGAGTTTTGTGTCACGTGCCATCACCTCAAACTCTTCAAGGTGAATAGACGTGAACACGTCATCACGAACAATACGTTCTGAAATCAGAATGGAGTCTTCGAAGTTGTAGCCATTCCACGGCATGAACGCGACGAGCACGTTACGACCCAGAGCCAACTCACCAAGATCAGTAGACGGGCCATCAGCAATAATGTCGCCGCCCTTCACCCGGTCACCTACCCGCACCAGCGGACGCTGGTTGATGCAAGTGTTCTGGTTCGAACGCTGGAACTTCCGCAAGTTGTAGATATCAACCCCAGGCTTGCCAGGATCGGTTTCTTCCGTTGCGCGGATCACGATACGCGTTGCATCAACCTGATCAATAACCCCGGTCCGGCGAGCCGCGATTGCGGCACCGCTGTCTCGAGCCACAATCTCTTCCATACCCGTTCCAACAAACGGTGCTTCGGCAACCACCAAAGGCACGGCCTGTCGTTGCATGTTCGATCCCATGAGCGCGCGGTTCGCGTCATCATTTTCCAGGAACGGAATGAGCGCTGCCGCAACAGAAACAATCTGCTTCGGCGACACGTCCATCAGGTCCACCTGCTCGGGCGGCACCATTTCGAAGTCACCATCGATCCGGCAGTTCAGCAGGTCGCCCTGCAACATGCCACTTTCATCAATGACCACATTGGCCTGCGCCACCCGGAAACGAGCTTCTTCCATGGCCGACAGATAGACGATCTCATCGGACACCTTGCCGTCTTTGACCCGGCGGTAGGGGCTCTCGATAAAACCGTACTTATTCACCCGAGCAAATGTCGCAAGCGAGTTGATCAAACCAATGTTCGGGCCTTCAGGCGTTTCAATTGGGCAAATACGACCATAGTGGGTCGGATGCACATCGCGCACTTCAAAGCCGGCCCGTTCGCGTGTCAAACCGCCCGGTCCAAGAGCCGACAAACGACGCTTGTGAGTAATCTCAGAAAGCGGGTTCGTTTGGTCCATGAACTGCGAGAGCTGAGAGGACCCAAAGAACTCACGAACTGCGGCGGCGACTGGCTTCGCATTGATCAGGTCGTGAGGCATGACAGTGTCAATATCGACAGAGCTCATACGCTCTTTGATCGCGCGTTCCATACGCAGAAGACCAATGCGGTATTGGTTTTCCATAAGCTCGCCAACCGAGCGCACACGCCGGTTGCCAAGATTATCAATATCGTCAATTTCACCACGGCCATCGCGCAACCCAACGATCGTGCGAATGACTTCGATGATGTCTTCCTTGCGCAGCACCCGGACCGTGTCTTCAGCATCCAGATTAAGCCGCATGTTCATTTTCACACGACCAACGGCGGAGAGATCATAACGGTCCGGATCAAAGAACAGGCTGTGGAACAGCGCATCCGCCGTATCATAGGTTGGTGGTTCACCAGGACGCATCACACGGTAGATGTCGAAAAGCGCCTGCTCACGGTTTGTCGCCTTGTCCACCGCCAATGTGTTGCGGATAAACGCGCCGACGTTCACATGGTCAATGTCCAGCGTCGTAATCTCTTTGGCGCCAGCTTCGACGAGCGTGTCAAAAAGCTCTTCCGTTATTTCGTCGCCAGCTTCGGCAAAGACCTCGCCCGTTTCAAGGTTCACCAGCTCCTGAGCAATATAACGCCCCATCACCTCAACGTCCTGGACGAGAAGATCTTTCAAACCATCTTCGGCAAGTTTGCGTGCGAGGCGAGGAGTGATCTTGCGCCCTGCCTCAACAACAACTTCGCCATCCTTCGCATTGACGAAATCATATTCAGGCTTGAACCCGCGATACCGATCTGCACGGAAGGGGCACTTCCAGCCGTCTTTCGTCTTGGTGTAGGTGACCTGATCGTAGAACGTATCAAGGATTTCCTCACCATCGAGACCCAGCGCATAGAGCAGCGTCGTTACCGGCACCTTACGGCGGCGGTCGATACGCACATGCACAATGTCTTTGGCATCAAATTCAAAATCGAGCCACGACCCACGGTAAGGGATCACGCGAGCAGCAAACAGAAGCTTGCCGGACGAGTGCGTCTTGCCTTTGTCATGATCGAAAAAGACGCCTGGGCTCCGGTGCATCTGTGAAACGATCACACGCTCGGTACCATTGACAACAAATGTCCCGTTCGTCGTCATGAAGGGCATGTCGCCCATGTAAACGTCTTGTTCCTTGATGTCTTTGACAGACTTAGCGCCTGTATCTTCATCGACTTCAAAAACAATCAACCGCAGCGTGACTTTCAGCGGCGCCGCAAAAGTCATATCGCGCTGTTGGCATTCTTCAACATCATATTTCGGCTTTTCAAATTCGTAGCGTACGAATTCAAGCATCGCCGTTTCCGAGAAATCATTGATCGGAAAAACGGAATTGAAAACAGCCTGAAGCCCCCGATCAAAACGGCCCTCTTCGGGGCAATCAACCTGAAGGAACTGCTTGTAAGAAAATTTCTGAATCTCAATAAGATTGGGCATTTCCGCTACCTCCGGAATACTCCCAAACGATTTGCGAACCCTCTTACGACCAGTGAATGACTGCGTC
>CAZFHW010000076.1:0-13732 GCA_964518885.1 uncultured Parvibaculum sp.
ATTTCTTTGTTCGGGTTATCGGCTTCCAGGAAGAGGAGCTGCGCCGTAATCACCGTCGCCATGCCATCGTCCACCGGCCCGGTCAGAAAAATGATCCGTTCCTTCAAAAGTCTGGAGAAAATATCGTAGGAACGCTCGCCGCGGTTGGTTTGCTCGACCACCATAGGCACCAGGTTCATCGAGTACGCGTAAGAGTCTTTCATGGTCTGCTTTCCCAGGTCTGCTTTTCATACATTGCACAACGTTACCGGACCGGCGGCCTGTATCGGATACAGACAAAGAGCGCCAGCCGGACTGTCCCACAACTATGCATAGGATGATTCGGTAAATGGACTGTGCAGAACTATAGCGCAAGCGCCAAAAACTGCATCTTCAGTCCCTAATATGGGTATTGTCTTCACAAAATCCCACTTGAGGCTCCGAAAATGTGCAAATCCGCCTATAATCTGTGGAAATTCGGTTCTCATCATCTCCCTCTGAGAGGTCAAATGCGTCTTGCTCCTTCCCGCTTTTCTCTTTCCGGTCGTGCTCCTTCCCGTTTTGGTCGGCAGTTTCGACATTCCGCCAACCTCCCCTGTCGTCTCCTGCTGACGGCTGCCATCCTGCCTGCCCTCGCCGCCTGTGGCTCCAGTGGCAAGGCTGGGGATATCGAAATCATCCGACACCCCGCCTATCAGTGGGATCTGAATGAGAACGGCGCCGTGACCCATGCCGAATACGAACAGTATCGCGAAAATATTTTCACCACCGCAGATGAAGACCACAATGGCATCGTTGATGAAGATGAGTGGGATGACATTCGCGATGATGATGAAACCGGTATCCGTCGCGCCGATTTCGCGGCTCTCGATTTCAATGGAAATGGCTATCTGTCTTTCAATGAGGTCATGTCGCTCCCTCAATCGGATTTTCATTCGCTTGATGAAAACCGCGATGGCGTGATTAGTTCCGTCGAACTGAACAATGCATCTAAAACACGCGCACGCGGCGGTCTACGTCGACGCTCGCCGGATGACGGTTTCCGGCGTGATCCCAATGCCGGGGTTTAGTAGGCCAGCGAATGATCAGCGCGAGGTTGAGATGGAGACGTGCCACCGATGAGTGAGGCTCGCGTTGTGACGCGCTTTGCCCCCTCACCGACCGGGTATCTTCATCTTGGCCATGCCTATTCCGCGCTGCTCAACTTCGACCAGGCGCAGGCGGCTGGCGGTAAATTCGTTTTGCGGATTGAGGATATCGATCAGCAACGGTGTCGCCCCGAATACGAGGTCGCGATATTTGACGATTTAAAATGGCTCGGCATCCACTGGGACGGTCTGCCACTTAGACAATCTGAGCGGTTTGGTGTGTACGAGGCGCAACTTTCGCAACTCCATAATCGCGGATTGATCTACCGGTGTTTTCGTACCCGCAAAGACATAGAAGACTCGGCAGGTGCTCCCCACGGCGCCCCTCTTACTGTTTTTCGCAGTGCCCCCCTCGCCGCGCTGGAGGAGCGAGATAAACTGGCTGAAGGTCTTCCTTTTGCTTGGAGATTATCACTGTCGGCTGCGGAAGAGAGTTTGGGGTCCGCATTCCAGTCATTGTCCTATCTGGAGAATACAGGTGAGGGATTGGTCGAAAAATCCGCCAACCCATGCCTGTTGGGGGATGTTGTGCTTGGGCGAAAGGACAGCGGTACCAGTTACCATCTTTCCTCAATACTGGATGATGCAGAGCAGGGCGTCAGCCATGTGACACGCGGCGAGGACCTCAATGAGGCTGCAGGACTACATGTCCTCCTGCATCGGCTTATGGGGCTCACGCCCCCCATTTACCGCCATCACAGGCTGATATTGGACAGTGAGGGCAAACGCCTTGCCAAGAGAGACAAGGCGGCAACTTTACGCCACCTGCGAGAGACCGGTATCACCAGCGAAGAGGTCCGCGCCAGGCTGTTTCCAACTTGAATTGAGAGGCTTGGTACCCTCCGACCAGCCAGACACAAAAAAGCCGATGGAATGAACCACCGGCTTTCTTGAATTCTCGCGAAAAACTGTAATCAATCTTTCTTTTTGACGGCCTTCTTGGGTGCTGCCTTTTTCTTCGCAGCTGCTTTCGGCGCAGCAGCCTTCTTGGCAGCGGTCTTTTTGGGCGCCGCTTTTTTCTTAGCTGCAGGCTTTTTCTTTGCTGCTGGTTTTTCGTCAGCCTTCTCGGCATCCGGGTCTGTCAGCAGCTCGTCCTTCGAGACGACCTTGTCTGTCACTTTGGCCATTTCAGCGATGAAAGACACAACCTTATCTTCAAAGATAGGTGCTCTAATCTCAGCTAGGGCCTGCGTGTTCTTGGTGTAAAAATCGTAGACTTGGCGTTCCTGTCCGGGGAACTGCTGCGCACGCTGCGCGATTGCCCGGTTCACCTCGGCATCGTCGACCTTGATCTCGTTCTTTGTGCCAATCTCTGACAACACAAGACCCAGACGCACGCGGCGTTCTGCGATGGTGCGGTACTCGGCCCGAAGCTCATCTTCCGGCTTATCGGCATCTTCGATTTTCTTGCCGTCATTCTCAAGCTCATGCTCGAACTGATGCCAGATCTGGTCAAACTCCTGCTCAACCAAAGTAGGCGGCAGTTCGAAGGAGTGTTTTTCGTCCAGAAGGTCGAGCATCACGCGCTTCATTCTGGTCAGGGACACCTGGTCGTAATCCGCCTTGATCTGCTGAGTAAGCGCTTCGCGGAGTTTCTCAAGATTTTCCATACCGAATTTTTCGGCAAAGGCATCGTCGATCACAACTTTCGCAGGCCCCTCAACACCCTTCACTGTGGTCTCGAAGATGGCTTCTTTGCCCGCGAGCTCAGTAGAACCATAGTCTTCGGGGAAGGTCACTTTCACGTCGAGCTTCTGATCTTTTTTGGTGCCGACCAGTTGCTCTTCGAAACCAGGAATGAACTGTCCGGAGCCAAGCTCAAGGCGGGCGTCTTCAGAGGTGCCGCCATCGAACGCTTCACCGTCCACACGACCGAGAAAATCGATGATCACAAGGTCGCCATCTTCAGCCTTGCCGTCTTTTGGCTCGAAATTCTTTTGGGCTTCGGAGAGCTTTTCGACGGCTTCATCGACTTCGGTGTCAGTAATCTTGGCTGTTGGACGCTCAAGCTCCAGCTTGGACAGATCGGTAATTTCGAAATCTGGGATGATTTCAAAAGCCACTTTGAAGACAAGGTCTGCCTTGCCGTCAATGACCTCTTCCACTTCACCATCAATGTTGATTTCCGGCTGCATCGCAGGCTTCAACGAGCGTTCTTCCAGTGCTGTCCCACTCGACTTGCTGACGGTTTCCTGGATGACCTCGGTCATCACCTGTCTGCCAAATGTCCGGCGGAGATGGCCCATAGGAACCTTGCCAGGGCGAAACCCCTTCAAGCGAACCTGGTTCTTCATCTCATCCAGCTTCGCCATCACACTCTCGTCCAACGTGGCGGCGCCAATTGTGATGGTGAGTTCGCGCTTAAGACCCTCTGAGACCGTCTCGGTGACCTGCATGCTCTTTTCGCTTCCGTTTACTTGTGATCCCGGCCTTTTTGCCGGTTATCGCGCCTGCTCTACCCCCTCAAGCGGGGCCCTGCATCCGGCGTGGTGCGGGCGAAGGGACTTGAACCCCCACGCCTTGCGGCACTAGAACCTAAATCTAGCGTGTCTACCAATTCCACCACGCCCGCCTGACCCTTATGCCTTGAGGGCATAAGCGAGCTTATGCGCTGTCACCAATAAATCGGTGAAGCGCGCTCGTCCGAATTTCGCGCCCTCTATAGCAAGGGTGTGGAGCCTTGGAAAGCCCAATAAACGCCGGTATTTGCGTGGATCCCGCCAATCGGGCGCTGGCGGTGGGTTTATGCACCGCACCGGTGCTCCCTTCTGCCCTTTTCTGGCAAATCAGACCGCTGCATATTCCCCAGACGTTGTTCACAGTCCCCCTCCACAACAAATGGCCAAAACCTGCATGTCGTCTCCCCAAACGACAAATTTTTCCCCTCCATCAGGTGCGTCGCGCCTTTTCCTCAGCGCCAATTTTGTGTTGATGCTGATTTCGGCGACGATTGCCTATGATTGGCTTTGTCGGGGACAATTTACCCAAGGGGCGGTTGGCCTTGTTTGCACCCTTCTTCTGGGCTTGTGTTTTCGGCGTTTTGGGGCGACCCACCCCCTGCTCTCCCTTTGGCTTGCTGTCTGGTTCACCTGTCATTTGCTGGGAATGTCGTTTGACCTGTATGAGACTTCGACCTCCTTTGACAAAGCCATGCACGCAATCATCACCAGCGGATTTGTGATGATGTGGATTGATTGGGTACAACCAGCCCTAGCTCGGTCGCAGCCTGATCCCTTTCGACGCCTTTGCTCTGCCGTATTGTTGGCATTGACCTTCACGCTGGCCAGCGCCGCGCTCTGGGAAATTTTCGAGTTTGCCATCGATCAGACGGGGTTGTTTGTCGCTCAGCGGAGCCTGGAGGATACAATGCTCGACATGATCGCAGCACTGGCGGGCGGCGCCCTCGCGCTCGCTATGCGCGCAAGAACACTGCTCACTCATGCGTTCCCGCCTTTCGCAGAGGCCCGTTTCCGGCGTTAAACTCGGCTATCCCCCGTAGATCAGTTTATCTGCACGACACCAGAGATTGCCTCAAACTGTTGGTGTTCTCCCGCCCCCGTCGTCACCTGTCCAAAATGCGTGATGCGATAGGTGCCAGGGTCCAGATCGTCTGGTGTCTCCCAAATGACCTGCGCCACCAGTTGGTCGTCCTCCTCACCCGTGCGCCATCTGATTTTGGTTTCCCAATCACCATCGCTGGCGACACGGACCCAGTTGTCTCCCTGCTCCTTCTCTATCCGCAGGAAACTTGACACGCCCTGAAGGTCGGCAGAGGGATTGCCCGACCAGAACTCGGCCACCACCACATCTCCCGCAGCGTAAGCGCTTTGAACCAGCGGCAGTGCTCCACCAAACGCCTCCCCCTCTGGTACGCCGTCGGCACTCCCATCATGGAGCTGGGTCGCGACCGAGCGACCGCGCCAATCGTCATAGGTTATATCGTCGGTAACGGCTTCGCCGCTATCCAGCGCCTCGGCGAGTTGCACCAAGACCTGTTGATAGGCAGGCAATGTCCAACGCCCATGAAGCGTGTGTCCTGCCTCATATTGCTGGATTAGATATTCTTCCGGTGTGGTGACATAGCCCGCATATCCGTTCACATATCCCGCAATGACAATATGTTTTGCCCAAGGTCCCAATGCCTCGCGCACGCTGGCTTTGATCCGGCGTGCCGACATGGTGGTGACTTCGGTCGGCAGGGTCACGATAACCAGCTGCCCGATGCGGGCAATGCCAACAGAGCGGATCTGAGATTGGATGGGTGGGTTGCCGGTTCCGGTCTCAAACAAAATTGCTTTGGGCGCCTGGCACTCTTTGACTGCTGGCGTCCAATCGGGTGCTCCCGTTAAAAAACCGATCAGAAAATCCAGATAGAAACGTTGTTCGGTCATGCCTTCTTCAAACAGGAAATGTCCGCCACCGTCCTCCGTCGATCCGCCAGCAAAAGAATATCCATAAGCCGAGGGACAGGTGGTCTGTGGACCTGCGTTTGTGAAACGGTCATCCACCTGCATGTTGGACATGTCCACGTAGAGGCGGCGATAGTCCAGTGGGCCTGCCAAAGGCTCGCTGGCGCTCTCGAACAACGCGAGTGCCGTTTCGAGCTGCCTTGTTCCGATAATCGCCGTGCTCTCAAAATCATCCTTGCCTGGGCCGGTGTTGTTCAGGTTCAGGTTTGGCGTGATGTCGCCCGGGGTGGACTGGGCAAAGGCTGCAACAAAATCGTCGGCGCTGTCGTAACCAACACCCATCTGTTTTTCGAAAGCGAGGGACGCATACCCTTTGTGATCTCCGGAAATCAACCGGTTGTAATAGGTCATCGAGGTGGGATGAACAGCGAACCAGTTGATCATGCCAACAGGACCGGTTTCCCCGACAAATTTCAGCAGGGTCATTTCCTTGTCCATCGGCCCTGCATAGGCCGCGCGCTCCTCCTCCGGGTTTTGCTCATAGGCGATGAGGGAGCGATTGATCCCTGCGCCCTCAACTTCCCCTTTGTCGATCAGTATGCTCCCCGGCGCCAGGTCCTCGTGGGCACTTACAATGGCAGTGACGAGCCCCGCAACAATGTGTTCGTAATGCTCCGGATAAAAAGCCCCTGCCAGGCCAAGCTCCACCCGTGAATGCCAATAGCCGCCCGCAGCGGCGTGGGTGTGGGTGGCACTCAGGATCACATTGTCGAGAGTGTAGAGGTCCTGATAGCGGGCTCTCAGGCGGTCAACCACTTCCAGTGTGATGTTGTGCTCAATGCTACCAATATCAGCGCTGACGAAGACCAGCCGTTTGCCATTGTCGGGCTCGGCAATGATGAAGGCACGGGCGCGCTGGCGAATATGAAGCCCTTCTGTAAGTTGGTCATCACGACCAAAACCCCACATCTGAATACCGTAGGCCGGGCCTGTAATGTCGGACATGCCCCGTCCGATCAAATAGTTTGAGGGAGTGTCTGCATAAGCCGTCACTGGCATCAGCGAAGCCAAGGCCATCAACACACTTCTCACCAACCAATGTTTCATCAAATCCACCCTCATTCTTCACGTGTCTTGTTGCGCCCCACCACAGAGGCGACCAGCTCATCCGAAAGTTAGCACTGACTATCTTTCATTGCCAATCGCAGACCATTTAGAGGTCGTACTGGATTTTCCTAAAGGCGCTTTTCCATCCAGAGCACGTCCCAGTACTGGTCAAACTTGTGCCCGACTTCGCTATAGGTCCCCACATCAGTGAACCCGAACCGGTTATGCAAAGCGAGGGAGGCCGGGTTGGGAATCGTTATCCCCGCCAGTGCTCGGTGCACATCTTCCCCCTTCAGGGCCGCGAACAAGCGTTCATAAAGGATGCGGCCAAACCCGCGCCCACCTGCTTGTGGACCAAGATAGATGCTGACTTCGACAGATGTTTCGTAGGCCGCCTTCGGACGAAAAGGGCCGGAGCACGCCCATCCGAGCAATGTCTCATTCTCCAGAGCGACAAAACACTGATGCCGCCCGGACGCCTCAAACTGTCGGGCCCATGCCTCCCGGTCCTCAAGCGATTTCGGCTCGACATCAAACGTCACCGGTGAGGTGAGGATGTAATGATTGTAGATATCGTTGAGCGCGGGCAGATCACCTGTCTGAAGGCGACGAATTGCGCCAGGCGATGTCATTGGGCAAGGCCGCCCAGCACGCCCGGCAGAATATCCGGCAGATCTTCTGCAATCAGGCCCGGTCCAAAGGCAGCACCTGCCGCTCCATGCATCCAGACAGCGGCGGCAGCAGCTTCAAAGGCCGGCATGCCTTGTGCCAACAGACCCGTCACCAACCCAGCCAGCACATCGCCGGAGCCCGCCGTGGCCAGTTCCGGCCCAGCATTGGCATTGATGGTTGCACGACCATCGGGCGCGGCGATGACGGTGTCAGGGCCCTTCATCACAACAATGGCGCCGGATGCGACAGCCGCAGCCTGCGTCCGCTCAAGCTTCGATCCCTCGATATCCGGAAACAGGCGTTTGAACTCGCCTTCGTGCGGCGTGAGCACGACGGGCCCGGCAAAATAATTGCCAATAGCGACGAAGAGATCGCGGGGCACTTCCTCGAACGAGGTCAGCGCATCTGCATCAATCACCGTTGCAGCGCCGGACAGGAGAATGGCGGCAACATTTTCGCGTGTATCAGCTCCAACACCGTTTCCCGGACCGACCAGCACGGCATTCATTCGCTTGTCTTCAAGCAGAGAAGTCAGCCCCTCGGCCTCTTCAAACCGCTTCAGCATGATCGCGGTGAGGTGATTGGCGTTCACCTGAAGCGCCTTGGGCGGCGAGGCAACAGTCACAAGCCCAGCCCCGACCCTCAATGCGGCACGAGCCCCAAGGCGGGCAGCCCCCGTGGCGCTTGGTCCCCCCGAGACAATAACCGCATGACCATGGGTGTATTTATGTGCCCCAAGCTCTCGCCTCGGCAACATCTCCCGCCAGCGGTCAGGCGTGTTTTCAAAAAGGTCCAGCGTCATGACATCAAGAGCAGCCTCATCGAGACCAATGTCGGCGACAACAATTTCACCGCAATGCAATCGACCCGGTAGAAGCAAGTGGGCTCGCTTTTTCCGGAAGAATGTCACTGTCAAAGCGGCACGAAAGGCGATGCCACACACCGCGCCACTATCTCCCTCGATGCCGCTGGGGACATCTACTGCCATGACGGGGGTTCCGCTTTGCGTCACCCGGTTGATAACAGTGGCGGGAATGCCCGAAACGTCTCGGGCCAGCCCCGCGCCAAAGAGCGCATCAACAACAAGGTCCACACTGTCGCCGGAAGTATCACTGAGTGCGTGAACAGGCCCGTTCCATTTGCGCGCCATGTGCGCTGCGTCGCCCTGTAACGCTTCTTTGCTTCCCAGCAGGTAGAGGGAGACACCCCACCCTGCCTCTCGCAACAGTCGCGCGATGACAAAACCGTCTCCGCCATTATTGCCTGGCCCGCATAGCACCGCGACCTGGCACTTGGCATAGCGTTCGACGATCGCGTCAGTACAGGCGCGCCCCGCCGCTTCCATTAAAACAACGCCGCTGGTGCCGTGGGCAATGGCCCAACGGTCAGCGGCATACATTTGGTCAATACTCAAAATGGCTGTCATAGGTGGAGTATAGCGTGAAACGTCGCGCTAGTTGACCGTGGTTTCTGCTTCCAGTCCCTGTTCGACGACAGCGAGGTGATCGCCGCTGGTCTCAAACAGGGTCACGGAACAATTGTCGGGGCGGAAACAGATCACGCGGGGATCATCCAAGGCATGCCCAACGGCGGCATTGATGGCAATGAAGTGAGAGAAAATCACGGTGTCGGTTTCAAGCTCCAGCAGTGCTTCCACCACTTTTTGTTTCCAGCCGATCAAATCGAGGGCCCTGGCCTCCGCTTTGAGCGTTTCCTCCCACGTCCCCGTCATGATGCCGCGTAACCAGACGCCGCGTTCGGAGAGGCTCAAATCGGGAGAGGGAATCTCGGCCACTCGTGGTTCAATTCGCGGGGTCTGCGCCCAAGCCTGCGAGAGCGGTACTGCTGTTTCCTGACAGCGTTTGAGCGGGCTTGAAAGCACGGGGAGGGCCGTCCCCTCGCGCGCCATAATTGCTTTTGCTGCGGCTTCCGCCTGGGTCCGACCAAGATCGGACAGGCCTGGGTCCTTGTCTGCGTCCCAACCGGCGGCGGCTTCCCCATGGCGGATCATATATATACGCGGCATTGAACTCTCCCTTTGTCGCCTGCCTTCTCGACACGCGCTACATCTGCTTATAGCCTCAACAGGACATTTTGCGGAGGGGATACCATGTCAGAGACACAAAGCTCAACGAGTTCCAGTAGTTCCGATAGCGTTAAACTCGTCTATCTGCTCAATTTTGCAGGATTTGTGGTGGGGATTACCACGCTCATTGCGGTTGTGATTGCCTACCTCAAGCGTGGTGAAGCCGATAGTGTCGCCGCCACCCACTTCACCTACCAGATCCGAACCTTCTGGATAAGCATCCTCTATATTGTCGTCTGCATGCTCCTGATGATGGTTGCCATCGGCTTCATCCTCATGCTCGGCTGGCTCATCTGGGCAATTGTCCGAAACGTCAAAGGCTTCATGCTCATTGCGGAAGGCAAACCTATCCCCGAGCCTGAGACCTGGTTGTGGTGATGTCTGCGAACTGCTCCGGATAAGCTGTCGGGTCGAGTGCGAAGGCCAGTGCCCCCATTCGCTCACCGCTCAGTCTTCTGGCCCGATTGGTCCTCGCCGTATCACGGTAGACCTGCATCGCCTCACGGTCATTCATCTGCGCGGTATCAATGCCGAGATGTTCTTGCAGCAAATCACATCGGAGATTGCGCACAACAGCGTCCGACCAAAAAGACGCATTTAGCTCAGTATCGTTAAAGAAGGATCGGTTGCCGATATTGCAGGAGCCGATAGTTGCCCAATGATCATCGACCAACATGATCTTGGCATGGACGTAAATATTACGCAGTACGCCGTCGTCTCCATAATTGGCAATCCCCGCAAGAAGAAAGTGATCGTGAGTGCCAAGTTGACCCAGGCGATCAAAGAATGGTCTTGCCTGCGGGCTTTTTCGAGCCTGAGCCATTTCGTGGTGTGCATCTGCCGGAACCAGGACCGTGACACAGACATCTCGTTCCAATGCCTTGTGTAGGGCTTCAACAATATCTGCCGAACCGATCGCCTGGTCCTCAATATAGATGGAGGTAATAGCTGCGTTGATCGCTTTCAAATACTGCTCAAAAATTGAAAACTCGCCGTCATTGACAGCAAAGCTCAAGCCCCCCGGCGTAGCCGTCATATCTGTGTAGTGCCCCGCCTTGATAGTGCGTTGAACCTGCACTGCGTCAGACCCTTTGGGGTCTGTCAGGCTTGTTGGAAAATCCAGATCGGTCTGCGTAATCGGAGAGGGCCAGACTCCTGTGTCCTGCGTGCGATCACTTGCCTCATTCCACCGCTGAACGAAATTGTGATGGACGTCCGTCGCGGCGGGCCCTTGCATTTCGACATAGACATCGTGCACATGGACCTCGCTGCCACCTATGTGACCCGGCGACACAACACTTCCGCGCCCCAGATTGATCCCCCCAACGAATGCTATCTCGTTGTCTCTGCCAGCATCGACAAGCCAGCTTTTCTGGTGCTGACAATATGCCTTCTGCGCCCGGTCCCACCGGGCCAAAAACTTCGACCCTCGCTCCTGTAGCATTGCTCTTTGGTCATCGTTACCGGGGAAAACGTCATCTGATGTCCAGTCTCCGCTGGTAGGTCTCCAGAAAATGGCGCGCACATCCAGCCCGCGCGATTTGGCCCTGTCCAGCACGTCAAACAGGCTGCCTTGACCATCGGGCATCTCAAAGTCATGACCTAAGAACGCGATGGTAACCCAAACGGAATGCTCTGCAGCTTCAACCGCTTCGCATATCCGACGGAACGCGGGATCGCCATCAACAAGCGGCACAATCACATTCCCAGGTCGCACCGGGTAGGAACCTGATTCTGCCCCAGGAATATGTGATTTCACTGATTGTCTTGCCGATTGAGCCATCCATTCCACTCCCTTTGATAGGAAGCGATTATAGCACGGAGAAATTCACGATTCCACCCACCGGGTGATCTCGACCGCGTCAATCGGGAGTGAAAATATTCAGCCCGGTCTCTGTGTTCTCGACCGTACCCGCACGCCCCAGACTGTCTTTGTCCATCAGGCTTTGTACGAGTGCCGGATCTGTTACGTGGGAGACAAAGCGGGCGCCGTCTGTGTTCAACCGCCCCATGACAATGCCAAATTCCGGTCCACCGCGACCATGCATGACTGTGTAGGTTTCGATCTTGGCCGCCCCGTTTGGTTTTTCCTCAACACGGGGATGATCCAAGGCGTCGAGGGTCTTTTGGTAACTCGCCGGGTTCTCTCGTTTCCACGGCCCTTCCGTCGGAATGGTGGAATAAAGCCCTGCTCCGTGCTTGGTCACATAATATCCGTTCGAGGTGCACAGTCCCTTTTTGCCTGGGTTCGCACGCAGTTTTTCCACCATCGTCGCGATGGAATGCATGACGTAATTGTTTCCCGCCCCACCAAAGTAAGGGAGACCGCCCGTCACCGTCAGCGCGCGGGGATCATCGGCAGCAATGTCCAGTTCCTTCATGCCAATTTGAACGGCGCTGGGGAAACAGGAATACAGATCCATGAAATCAATGTCATCTATCGACCAGCCCGCCTGTGCGAACGCCTTCTGCCCCATGGTGCGAATGGCCGGGCTTGAATGAAAATTCTGCCGTTCGGTCATATACCAGAGATCGTTGGCGTCCGCGGAGCCATGCAGATAGACCCACTTGTCCTCCGACACGCCAAGCTCGCGCGCCTTTTCAACCGACATCATGACGACGGCGGCTGCCTGATCCACTGCCATGATGGCATTCATGAATTTGGTGTAGGGATAGCCAACATACCGATTGCTGGCGGTCGGTGTCGCAATCTCTTCGGCGCTGCGCTCGACAGGGAACCAGGCTTGGGGATGTTCTGCCGCAACCTTGGTGAAGGGCGACATGAGCCTGCCGACGAATGCCTGCTGTTCTTCAACGGTGCGTCCGGCCTCGCCCCGCAGTGCATTTTCAAACATCGGGTAGCAGTTCACCGGGTGGCTCAGCTTGTGGAGGTTTTCAACTTTGGACACCCCCTCTTTCTCATATCCAATATCAATTCGGTTGCCGCCCGGATCGTCATTCCAATTGCCTGGTGCCTGCCCCGACATCAACAATTTTTGAAAGGAACTAAAACACTCAACACCCGCAAGCAGGACAATGTCGTGATCGCCCTCGGCAATACGCTCGGCCGTGTGGTTCACCAACAGTTGAGGTGAGTTGCCGCCGGTTGGACCGTAACAGGTGTTGGCGGGGGTTGCACCGATCTTGTTGGCAAGGGTCAGAGGTAGATTGGCGTATTGATTGATCGGCAACTCGCGCGTTCCCGGACTGTCGATCACAAAGCGCGTGCAGGTAACCGTGTCGAGCTTGCCCACCAAGCCTTCAACACCCGTATCCGCCAAAGCCATGCGCGCTGCATCGGCCATCAGCGAGGCAGGGTCTTTGGCTTTTTCCAGGTTTTTTTCTTTTTGAACTATCTGACCACATCCGACGAGGATGGGGGTTCGCGGATCTACCATCCGTGTGCTCCCGACTTTGTGTGCTTGATGACCATTTGAGGGAGAAGATACCCATGGGAGATCAAGTGTCCAGTGCTCGACGCTTGACGCCGCGTCAGGCTAGAGCTGCTCATCTCACAGAGAATCCATATGATGGAAGTCAGATACCTCACCTTTGACCCACGGATCACACGATTGTCAGCCGAGTTCATCTGGGTTTGCGGTAAATTCAACGTCTCCACTTGTCCCCCAGAATCAGAGCCAGGTTCCTTGCCATGTCCGACATTTCAGATGCAGATGCCCCCGCCCCTATCAAAATCACGATCTACCGATGGGCGGGCCAGTGGGGTCCGTTCAAGGTCAAAATCCCGTGCGGCGAATGCGCCCTGACGGTCGATGTCATCAACGACACGCTTCAGAACGAATTGAAGAACGTCACCGTCGAACTGGACATCCGCGAATGGCTCACGGAATGGTGGAAACCTCTCCGCAGGGGAGCCTGGCACGCGCCAATTGTCATTGTTGAAGATGAGGTTGTGTCGGAGGGCGAAGCGCTCAATCGGGGTGTGTTGGCCGAAAAGGTGATGAATGTGGCTGTCGAGCGGTTCAGCGTTTCCGGCAACCAATTGTTCGGCAAAGACAATTGTCCTCACTGCGCGCGTGCGAAGGAATATCTCGACAAGGCGGGCGTTGCTTACACCTATCATGACGTCGTGAAAAACCCTGGCGCCATGTACGAAATGTTTGCCCGTGTGAAGCCCATTGTAGGCCCCAAAACACCGATCACCGTTCCGCAAATCTGGCTCGATGGGGCCTATGTTGGCGGTGCAGACCGGCTCTCCAAAAAACTGAAAGTCAAAGTTGTGCCAATGAAAGACCGTGCCTTGTCGTCACTGTCTCCCTCTCGACTATTTGGCCGACGCGCAAAAGCCATCGCGTGAGGTGCCAGCCGCC